>NZ_NWMV01000085.1 GCF_002837145.1 Macromonas nakdongensis
CCGGGCTTGTGGCACAGGTGCGGAATGTCCACGCCCACGCGCTGCGCCACCTGCCACAGCGTTTCGCCGGGGGCGGCCTGGGCCGGCTGGCCGTTCAGGGTGAAGTCGATCACCGGCAGGTCTTGCGCGCTCATGCCTGCACCTCCTGCGGGAAGAACCGCAACACGCTGTCAAAAGGATTGGGGGCGGCTTGGCCCAGGCCGCAGATGGACGCGTCGCGCATGACCTGCGACAACTCGGTCAGCCGTTCGGCGTTCCAGCCGGGCGCCTGCATCAGCGCCACGGCCTGGGTGGTGCCGGCGCGGCAGGGGGTGCACTGGCCGCACGATTCGTGCTCGAAAAACTGCATGAGGTTCACCGCGGCATCGCGGGCGCGGTCGTGCTGGCCCAGCACCACCACCGCCATGGAGCCAACGAAGGCGCCGTGCTCGGCCAGGGTGTCGAAGTCCAGCGGCAAGTCGGCCAGCGCGGCGGGCAAAATGCCGCCCGATGCCCCGCCCGGCAAGTAGCCGTAGAGCGTGTGCCCCGGCGCCATGCCACCGGCGTACTCGTTGACCAGTTCGTTCAGGGTGATGCCGGCCGGCGCCAGGTACACCCCGGGATTGGCCACCCGGCCCGACACGCTGAAGCGCCGCCAGCCGCTGCGCCCACGCCGGCCCACCGCCGCCCAGGCTGGGCCGCCTTTTTCCAGAATCTCCGGCAGCCACCACAGCGATTCCACGTTGTGCGCAAGCGTGGGCCGGCCGAACACCCCCACCTGCGCCACGATGGGCGGGCGCAACCGGGGCATGCCGCGCTTGCCCTCCAGCGATTCGATCAACGCCGATTCCTCACCGCAGATGTAGGCGCCGGCGCCGCGCCGCAGTTCAATTTCGGGAAACTCGATCGCCGGGTGTTCGCGCCGCCAGACCTCGATCAGGCCGCGCAGGTGCAGCAATTCTTCCTGCAGCAGGGCACGCACGTCGTGGTACTCGTCGCGCAGGTAGAGCCACACCTTTTGCGCGCCCACGAACCAGGCCGCGATCAGCATGCCTTCCAGCGCGCGGCGCGGCGCGGTGGACAGCACCTGCCAGTCCTTGAAGGTGCCGACCTCGCCTTCGTCGATGTTGACGACCATGTAGCGCGGGCCGGGCTGGGCGCGCACCGTCTCCCATTTGCGCCAGGCCGGGAAACCGGCGCCGCCCAGGCCGCGCAGCCCGGAGGCTTTGAGTTCGGCCAGCACCGCCTCGGTCGACCAGTCGCCGGCCATGACGCGGCGCCACTGGGCGTAGTCCTGCTCGGTCAACGATGCACCACTGGCGGGCAGGGGGCGCGGGCCGGTGTCGCCGGCCGCGAGCACCGCCTGCA
>NZ_NWMV01000086.1 GCF_002837145.1 Macromonas nakdongensis
CGGGCGCTGCTGGCGGTGGACGGTGGCACCCCGCGCTTCGTGGCCACCGGCCAGACCCTCGCCGGCGTGCGCGTGCTGAGCGTGGGCCAGGACCACGTGGTGCTCGACGTGCAGGGCGAACGCCGCACCTTGCGCCTGGGAGATGGCCCGCTGGCGGCCCAGAGCCCCAGCGCCACGCGCGGCATCACCCTGCTGGCCGATGGCGGGGGCCACTTCACCAGCCCCGGTCAGATCAACGGCCAGGCCGTGCAGTTTCTGGTGGACACCGGCGCCACCGTGCTCACACTGAGCGAAGCCCAGGCCCGGCGCATCGGCCTGAACCTCGGCAACGGCCAGAAAGTGCGCGTGAAAACCGCCAACGGCGAGATCACCGGCCACCAGGTGCTGCTCCACACCGTGCAGGTGGGCGAACACACCAGCCACGGCGTGACCGCGGTGGTGCTGCCCGCCGAACTGCCCTATGTGCTGCTGGGCAACAGCTTCCTGTCGCGCTTTGCCATGCGGCGCGAAGACGGCCGCATGACGCTGGAACCCCGGTATTGACCCCATGAATTTCACCGCCCACCCCGACCCGGCCTACGGCGCCATGCAGCACTGGATGCAACAGTGGTCCGACCTGGAAACCCGGCTGGCCGCGCTCTTGCTGGCCCCGCAGGCCCGACCGGACTTCGTCGAACAGGCGCAAACGCTGCACCGCGAAGGCCGCGCCCTGCTGGAAATCGACGGCGACAGCACCCTGTACTGGCTGTTCCAGCTGGCGGCCTCGTCCACGGTGGCCTACAGCGCCTCGCACGCCATGGTCTGTTGGGCGCTGTGTCAGCTGGTGGCCGACGACCTGGCGCTGCCGCCCGAACAGCGCGACAGCCTGGCCCTGGCCGCCCTGACCATGAACCTGGCCATGACCCGGCTGCAAGACACCCTGGCCGAACAGGCCACCCCGCCGGACGAGGCCCAACGCGCCCAGATCGACACCCACGCCGCCCGCAGCGCCCAATGGCTGCGCGAACTGGGGGTGAGCGACCGGCTGTGGCTGGACACGGTGGAACAGCACCACGAAGCCGGGGCGGACCTGCCTTTGCCCACCCGCATCCTGCAGGCCATGGACCGCTACGCCGCGCTCATCAGCCCGCGCGAAAGCCGCCCCGGCCGCTGCGTCACCGACTCCGGCCGGCACCTGGTGGCCAAGGCCGGTCAGGCGCCCGACGCCATCGGCCACACCCTGCTGCGCAGCGTGGGTATCTGCCCTCCCGGCACTTTCGTGCGCCTGGCCGACGACCGCGTCGCGGTGGTGTTGCGCCGTTCGGACCGCCCGGGCGAACCCTGGGTGGCGACCGTGCTCGACGCCCACGACACCCCGGTGGTGGAGCCCGAGCTGATCGACACCGGCACCGACGGTCTGGGCATTGCCGCGGCCCTGGTCACCCGCAGCGTGCGGGTGCGCCTGAACCACCCGCGCCTGCTGCAACTGTCGCGCGTGGCGCTGACCCGGCCCTGAAGCACCGGCGGCCAGCCCTTCGGCGCGGTCGCCGTATCGGCGCAGCCGGCCTGTCCGCTCAGTGCTTTTTGGAGCCGATCCGGCTTTCCTGCCCGGCGATCAGGCGCTGGATGTTCTGCGCGTGGCGCCACAACAGCAGCCCCCCCATGACGCCCATGGCCAGCGCCACCGGCGCGGCCGCGTTCCAGGCGACACCGTCGCCGAACAGGTAGAAAAAGGGCGCAAACACCGCCGCCACGATGGCCGCCAGCGACGAATAACGGGTGAACACCGCCACCGACACCCAACTCAGCAGCACCGCCAGCCCCAGCCAGGGCTCGAAACCCAGCAGCACGCCGGCCGCCGTGGCCACGCCCTTGCCGCCCTTGAAACCGAAGAACACCGGAAACAAGTGCCCCAGGAAGGCGGCCAGACCGACCAACCCCAGCGCGCCCGCGCCCAGGCCCCAGGCCTCGCCCCACTGGGCCACGGCCCACACCGGCAGCCAGCCCTTGAACGCGTCGAGCAGCAGCGTCACCGCCGCCGCGGCCTTGTTGCCGGAGCGCAGCACATTGGTCGCCCCGGGGTTCTTGCTGCCGTAGGTGCGCGGGTCGTTCAGGCCCATCACCCGGCTGACCAGCACCGCAAACGACAAAGACCCCAGCAGATACGCCACGCCCACCGCCAACGGCGTCATCCATTCACCCATGTCCCACCTCCAAATTCGTCAGGGCTTGCATTGTGCCCTGGGCGCTCACCCTTGCAAGGCGATGGCGCAATCCACCGATCGTGCGCCCAGCACCGCCACCAGCGCCTGCGGGGCGATGCCCACCAGGTAACCGCGCCGCCCGCCGTTGAGCCAAATGCGGTCCAGCCCCAGCACCGACGCCTCGACGTACACCGGCATGGCCTTGCGCGTACCGAACGGCGAGGTGCCGCCCACCAGATAACCGCTGTGGCGTTGCGCCACCTCGGGCTTGCACGGCTCCACCGACTTGGCGCCGATCTGCCGCGCCAGGTTTTTGGTGGACACCGAGCGGTTGCCGTGCATCAGCACCACCAACGGGGCGGCGTCCTGGTCCTGCATCACCAGCGTCTTGACCACGGCAAACGGGTCCAAGCCCAGCACCGCGGCACTGTGGGTGGCGCCGCCGTGGTCCACGTAGTCGTAGGCGTGCTCGGTGTAGGCCACCCCGTGCGCCTTCAGGCAGGCGGTGGCGGGGGTTTCGGAAACGTGCGCTTTCTTGGCCATGCCCGTGGGCCGCGTCAGAGCGCCGGGTCGCGGCTGTCCCAGCGGATGGCGTCGATGGCCTTGAGCAGTTCGGGCGACAAGGTCGTGCCCCAGGCGTCCAGGCATTCGTCCAGCTGCGCCAGCGAGGTGACGCCAATGATGGTGCTGGCCACTTGCCATTTGGTGTAACAGAACGCCAGGGCCAGTTGCGTCGGCGTCAGGCCATGCTCGCGCGCCAGGGCGCTGTAGCGGCGCGCCGTGGCCAGGGCCTCGGGCCGGCCCCAGCGCTGTTTTTTCATCGAGTCGTACAGCGCCATGCGGCCGGCCGGGGCGTCTGCGGCGTCGATGCCGGTGGCGTCGTACTTGCCGGTGAGCAGGCCGAAGGCCAGCGGCGAATAGGCCAGCAGCGACACGCCCAGGTGGTGCATGGTTTCGTCCAGGCCGTTTTCCACCGTGCGGTTGAGCAGGCAGTAGGGGTTCTGCACCGTGGCCACGCGCGGCAGGCCGTGTTGTTCGGCCAGGCGCACGAACTCGTGCACGCCGTAAGGCGTTTCGTTGGACAGGCCCACGGCCCGCACCTTGCCTGCCCGGACCAGCTCGGCCATGGCCTCCAGCTGCTCGTGCAGGGAGGCGCAGGGCTTGTCCTTGCTCGGGTCGTAGTACAACTGGCCGAACACCGGCACGTTGCGCGCCGGCCAGTGGATCTGGTAGAGGTCGATCACCTCGGTCTGCAGGCGGCGCAGGCTGCCTTCGCAGGCGGCCACGATCTCGGCGCGGGTCAGGCCAGATTGGTCGCCGCGGATCCAGGGCATGCCGCGCGACGGGCCAGCCACTTTGGTGGCCAACACCACCTGTTGGCGCACGCCGGGGCGGCGGGCGAACCATTCGCCGATGATGGTTTCGGTGGCGCCGCAGGTCTCGGCCTTGGCCGGCACCGCGTACATCTCGGCGGTGTCGATGAAGTTCACCCCGCGCTCCAGCGCGCGGTCGAGGATGGCGTGGGCCTCGGGCTGGGCCACCTGCTCACCAAAGGTCATGGTGCCCAGGCAGATCGGGGTGACGCGCAGGCCGCTCTGGCCCAGGTTGACGGTCGGGAGGTTGGAAGTCATAAGCATGCAAAGGAGTTGGACGCAGTGTACGTGAGGCGCCTGACGGGAACGAACGCGTTCAGGCCAGGCGGGCGCGAGCCTCTTCCTGCAGGCGCAGGACACGGCGCTGAACCTTGCCGGTGGTGGTCATGGGCAAGGAGTCGATGAATTCGATCTCTTTCGGGTACTCGTACGGGGCCAGCCGGCCCTTGACGTGGGCCTGCAGTTCGGCCACCAGCGCCGCGTCGAACTCGGTTTCGGGGTGGGCGCAGGCGGCGCGGCGGGCGGCCGCCTCGGGCGCCAGCACCACATAGGCCTTGACGACGGCGCCGCGCTCGGGGTCGGGCTTGGGCACCACCGCTGCGTTGGCCACTGCGGGGTGCTTGACCAGGCAGTTTTCGATCTCGCTCGGCCCGATGCGGTAGCCCGCGGCCTTGAACACGTCGTCGGCCCGGCCCTGGTACCAGAGGTAGCCGTCGGCGTCGCGCAGGGCCAGATCGCCGGTGCGGCACCAGCTGTCGGCGGGGTCGCCAGTGAACTTGGCGGCGGTGGCGGCCTCGTTGTTCCAGTAGCCCAGGAAGAACACCGGGTCCGGCTGGCCGTGCACGTCCAGCCGGTGCACCGCCACGTCGCCGGGCACGCCCACCGGGCACTCGTGGCCGTCGTCGTCGATCACCGCCACCCGGTGGCCGGGGTAGCCCTTGCCCATGCTGCCGGGCCGCGCCGGCCACAAGCGCGCGCAGTTGCCGACGATGTAGTTGATCTCGGTCTGGCCGAACATCTCGTTCACCGTCACGCCCAGCTCCTGCTGGCAGTAGGCGAAGACGGCGTCGCCCACCGCCTCGCCGGCGCTCATGATGGCCCGCAAGTGCAGGCGGTAGCGCCCGCGGGGCTCGGGGCAGGCCTTCATCATGGCCTTGAGCGCGGTGGGGAACAGAAAGGTGTGGGTCACCCGGTGGCGCTGCAGCAGCTCGAACGCGGCCTCGGGCGAGAAGCGGCCGTTGTAGGCCACGATGGGGCGGCCGAAGTACAGCGTGGGCAGCAGCGCGTCCATCAGCCCGCCGGTCCAGGCCCAGTCGGCGGGACTCCAGAACACCGCTTCGGAGGCTTGTTTGGGATTCCAGGGATCGAAGCCGAACCAATTCTGACTGCAGACAAAACCGGTGAGGTTGCCGATGAGCGCGCGGTGGGGAATCAGCGCGCCCTTGGGGTTGCCGGTGGTGCCGCTGGTGTAGATCAGCACGGCCGGGTCGTCGGCGCGGGTGTCCACCAGCTCGAAGCGCTTGCGCGCGCTGCCCTGCACCGCGGGCCAGTCCACCACCTCGGTGTCGAAGGCGCCGGTCAGCCCCAGCACGTGGCGCAGCGCCGGGCAGCGTTCGCGCACCGCCTGCACGGCCGGGCCGGTGGCGTGGTCCACCAGGGCCGCCACCGCGGCGCTGTCCTGCAACCGGTACTCCAGCGCCTCGGGACCAAACAGCTGCGACAGCGGCATCGCCACCGCGCCCATCTGCAGCACGGCGATGTAGGCTACCGCCGTCTCGAAACGCTGCGGCAACACGATGGCGACGCGGTCGCCGGGCTTGACGCCCAGAAGGCGCAGGCCATTGGAGAGCCGGTTGGCCGCTGCCTGCAAATCGGCGTAGCTGTGCGCCTGCGGGCGCTGGTCGGGGCCGTCGGCCAGCACCGCCGTCTGCCCGGCCGTCGAGCGCCGTGCGGCCCAGCGTCGCGCGCAGACCTCGGCCATATTAAAGCGCTCCGGCACCTGCCAGCGGAAGCCAGCGTGCAAGCCGGCATAGGCGTCCATGGGGGAAGCGGGGGGATGTTTTTTGTCTCTGCCTTGACTGCGGGCCATGGCGGGTCTCCTGAATAATCACCAGTATGTATCAAGTTCTGCGCCCCGCCCACCACCAAGCTGTCACCATCCGGTCACAGCGCTACCACCTGCGCCAGTGGGGCACGCCCACGCCAGACCGGGCGCCGCTGCTGCTGGTGCACGGCTGGATGGACGTGTCCGCCTCCTGGCAGTTCGTGCTCGATGCCATGGCGCAGGACCGCTTCGTGGTGGCCCCCGACTGGCGTGGCTTCGGCCAGACCCGCCCCCTGCACCTGACACAAGCCCGGCACCCCACCGATTACGGCGAAGCCGACCACTACCTGTTCGCCGACTACCTGGCCGACCTGGACGTGCTGGTGGACCACGTCAACACCGAGCTTGGCCGCCCGGCCGACGCCCCGATCGACCTGGTCGGCCACAGCATGGGCGGCAACGTGGCCATGATGTACGGCGGCATCCGGCCGCAGCGGGTACGCCGCCTGGTCAACCTGGAGGGCTTTGGCATGCCCGCCACCCGCCCGGCCCAGGCGCCCGGCCGCTACGCCAAATGGATGGACGAGTTGAAGGCCCTGCACCGCGGCGACCTGGCCCTCAAAGCCTACGACGACCTCCACGGCGTGGCCCAGCGGCTGATGAAAACCAACCGCCGCCTGCCACTGGCGCGCGCGCTGTGGCTGGCCGAACACTGGGCCGCGCGCAACGCCGACGGCCGCTGGGAGGTGCTGGGCGACCCGGCCCACAAGGTCACCAGCGCCCTGCTCTACCGGCTGGACGAGGTGCTGGAGGTGTTCGCCCGCATCGCCGCGCCGGTGCTGGCGGTGGAGGCGTCCGACGACAGCCTGGCCCAGTGGTTCACCCGCGGCGAATACACCCTGGCCGAATACCACGAGCGCCTGGGCTACGTGCCCGACTGCCGCACCGCCGTGGTGGCCGACGCCGGCCACATGCTGCACCACGACCAGCCGGCCGCCGTGGCCCGCCTGATCGAAGACTTTCTGGCCTGAAGCCCGCGCGGCGCGACCATTTGTTACAGACCGCGCGCCGGCCTGCGGGGACAATGGCGGCTTGACTGCTGCCCACTTCTTCCTTCTGCACCACCCCGTGGCCACCACCGCCCGCCTGCGCCACTGGGCACTGGTCGCCTGCCTGGGCCTGAGCGCTCCACTGGGAGCCCAGGCCTCCGAGACCTTGTGCCCCGGCTGGTCCGAGCCTTCGGCAGACCAGGGCGGCACCGCCCCGCGCTTGCGCCATGAGGCCTTCTTTTCTCCCTACACCCACCACTGGCGCTACTCCGACGACCACCGGCAAGTGGTCGCCTTCAGCCTGAGCCGCCGCCTGCCTGGCGACCGCTTCTGCGGCGCCAGCCTGTTCAGCAACTCCTTCGGCCAGCCCTCGGCCTACGCCTTCGTGGGCAAGACCTGGCCGGGTCTGGTGCCTGGGTTGCCGCGGCTCTATGCCTCGGCCACGGCGGGGATCATCTACGGCTACGTGGGCGAACACAAGGACAAGGTGCCGCTGAACGTGGGCGGTTTTTCGCCGGTGGTGATCCCGGCGGTGGGTTACCGCCTGAGCGAACAGGCCGCGGTGGAAGTGCAACTGCTGGGCACCGCGGCCGTCATGGTGGGCACCAGCTGGCGTTTTTGAGCCCTTCGGCCCCCGCCCGTCCCCAAGCCGGGGGCCCCATGAGAAAATAGCAGTTTGCCTTTAGACAATTCAGGACACCCGCCCCATGGACGCAGAACGCCTCAACACCCTCTCCTCCCGACTGACCGACCTCAGCGCACGCGTGGTCGAGCTCCGGAGGTATCTTTGACTACGATGCCAAAGCCCTGAAGTTGAGCGAGGTCGCCAGCGCGCTGGAAGACCCGACCGTCTGGGACAACCCCAAACGCGCCCAGGAACTGGGCAAGGAACGCAAGTCGCTGGAAGACGTGGTGCTGGTGCTCGACCGCCTGGGTTCCGAACTGGCCGACAACACCGAACTGTTCGAGATGTCGCGCGAGGAAGAGGACGAGGCCGGCATTGCCACCATCGAAGGGGAAGCCGACGCACTCCAAGCCGACGTGGAAAAGCTGGAATTCCGCCGCATGTTCAACAACCCGGCCGACCCGCTGAACTGCTTCCTCGACATCCAGGCCGGCGCCGGCGGCACCGAGGCCTGCGACTGGGCCAGCATGCTGCTGCGCCAGTACACCCGCTACGGCGAACGCAAGGGCTTCAAGGTCACGGTGGAAGACCTGACCGACGGCGACACCGCCGGCATCAAAAGCGCCACCCTCAAGATCGAAGGCGAATACGCCTTTGGCCTGCTGCGCACCGAAACCGGCGTGCACCGCCTGGTGCGCAAATCGCCATTCGACTCGTCCGGCGGGCGCCACACCTCCTTCGCCTCGGTGTTCGTCTACCCCGAGATCGACGACTCGATCGAGATCAACATCAACCCCGCCGACGTGCGCACCGACACCTTCCGCGCCAGCGGCGCCGGCGGTCAGCACATCAACAAGACCGACTCGGCGGTGCGCCTGACGCACATCCCGACCGGCATCGTGGTGCAGTGCCAGGACGGCCGCAGCCAGCACAGCAACCGAGACGTGGCCTGGCAGCGCCTGCGCTCGCGCCTGTACGACTTCGAAATGCGCAAGCGCATGGAAGAACAGCAAAAGCTGGAAGACACCAAGACCGACGTGGGCTGGGGCCACCAGATCCGCAGCTACGTGCTGGACAACTCCCGCATCAAGGACCTGCGCACCAACGTCGAAATCTCGGCCACCCAGAAAGTGCTGGACGGCGACCTCGACCCCTTCATCGAAGCCTCGCTCAAGCAAGGCGTTTGAGCAGAAACGGACCCCCTCATGACCTCTCTGCGTGAAGGCGCCCCCGCCGTGGTGAAGCGCGAAGACTACACCGCCCCCGCCTTTGTGGTGGACACGGTGGACCTGACCTTCGACCTCGACCCGGCCAAAACCCGCGTGCTCAACAAAATGCGGCTGCGCCGCAACCCCGGCGTCGCGGCCCAGCCGCTGCGCCTGGACGGCGAGGAGCTGAACCTGGCACGCGTGCTGGTCAACGGCGCCGGCACCAGCTTCAAGATGGACGGCCAACAGCTGGTGCTGGAAAAACTGCCCGAAGGCGATGAGCCTTTCGAGCTGGAAATCTTCACCACCTGCAACCCCAGCAAGAACACCCAGCTGATGGGTCTCTACGTCAGCCAGGGCACCTTCTTCACGCAGTGCGAGGCCGAGGGCTTCCGCCGCATCACCTACTTCCTCGACCGTCCGGACGTGATGGCCAGCTACAGCGTCACGCTGCGCGCCGACCAAACCGCCTACCCGGTGCTGCTGAGCAACGGCAACCTGGTCGAGCAAGGCCCGCTGGAAGACGGCCCCAATGGCCCGAGGCATTACGCCAAGTGGGTGGACCCACACAAGAAACCCTGCTACCTGTTCGCGCTGGTGGCGGGCAGCCTGGTGCACCGCGAACAAAAAATCCTCAGCCGCAGCGGCACCGAACACACCCTGCAGGTCTACGTGCGCGCGGGCGATCTGGACAAAACCGAACACGCCATGAATTCCCTCATGGCCTCCATCGCCTGGGACGAGGCGCGCTTCGGCCTGCCGCTGGACCTGGAACGCTTCATGATCGTCGCCACCAGCGACTTCAACATGGGCGCGATGGAGAACAAAGGCCTCAACATCTTCAACACCAAGTACGTGCTGGCCAGCGCCGCCACCGCCACCGACGTGGACTTCGGCAACGTGGAAAGCGTGGTGGGCCACGAGTACTTCCACAACTGGACCGGCAACCGCGTCACCTGCCGCGACTGGTTCCAGCTGAGCCTGAAAGAGGGCCTGACCGTGTTCCGCGACCAGGAATTCAGCATGGACATGGCCGGCAGCCCGTCGGCCCGCGCCGTCAAGCGCATTGAAGACGTGCGCGTGCTGCGCACCGCCCAGTTCCCCGAAGACGCGGGCCCCATGGCCCACCCGGTGCGCCCCGACCAGTACGCCGAAATCAACAACTTCTACACCGTCACCATCTACGAAAAAGGGGCCGAGGTGGTGCGCATGCAGCAGACCCTGGTCGGCCGCGAGGGCTTTGCCCAAGGCATGAAGCTCTACTTTGAGCGCCACGACGGCCAGGCCGTGACCTGCGACGACTTCGCGCAGGCCATGGCCGACGCCAACCCCGCCAGCGACCTGGCCCGCCTGCTGCCCCAGTTCAAGCGTTGGTACAGCCAGGCTGGCACGCCGCGCGTGCAAGCCCAGGGCGTGTACGACGCCGCCGCGCGCAGCTACACCCTGACGCTGAGCCAGAGCTGCCCCGCCACCCCCGGCCAGGCGGTGAAAGAGCCTTTCGTCATCCCAGTGGCGCTGGGCCTGCTGGACGCGCAGGGACAGGAACTGCCGCTGCAGCTGGCGCACTGGACCCAGCCCGAGCAAGGCAGCCGCACCCTGGTGCTGACCGAGGCCAGCGAGACCTTCACCTTCGTCAACCTGGACAGCGAACCGGTGCCCTCCCTGTTGCGCGGTTTTAGCGCCCCGGTGGTGCTGGAACACGCCTACAGCGACGCCCAGCTGTTGACCCTGCTCGCGCACGACACCGACCCGTTCAACCGCTGGGAAGCCGGCCAGCGACTGGCCCTGCGCCAAGCCCTCGCCGCCATCCAGGCCGACGGCCCGGTGCCCACCGAGGTACTGAACGGCGCCTACCTCGATGCCATGCGCGGCGTGCTGCGCCACACCGGTCTGGACGCCGCCTTCAAGGAGCTGGTGCTGACCCTGCCCAGCGAAACCTACATCGCCGAGCAACTGGACGTGGTGGACCCGCAGCGCATTCACGCCGTGCGCGAAGCCATGCGCGCCCAGCTGGCCAACGCCCTGCACGCGGACTGGGCACAGGCTTTCGACGCCCACCAACACAACGGCGCCTACCGGCCCGATCCGGTCTCCAGCGGCCGCCGCGCCCTGGCCGGCCTGGCCCTGCAGATGCTGTGCCTGGCGGCCCGCCACACCGGCGACCCGGTCTGGCCCGGCAAGGCCCTGCAGCGCTTCAAAGACGCGGGCAACATGACCGACCGCTTCAACGCCCTGAACGCACTGGTCGGCAGCGGCCACGCCCTGGCACAGAACGCGCTGGAACGCTTCCACGCCCTGTTCAAAAATGAAGAGCTGGTGCTGGACAAGTGGTTCGCCCTGCAGGCCGGCGCGCCCGACCACGGCGGCCACATCCTGCCCGTGGTCAAGCAGTTGCTGCAACACCCGGACTTCCACCTCAAGAACCCGAACCGGGCCCGCAGCGTCATCTTCAGCTACTGCAACGCCAACCCCGGCGCCTTCCACCGCGCCGACGCCGCCGGCTACGTGTTCTGGAGCGAACGCGTGGTCGAAATCGACGCCTTCAACCCGCAGGTGGCCGCCCGCCTGGCGCGCGCCCTGGACCGCTGGAAAAAGCTGGCCGAGCCCTACCGCACCGCCGCGCGCGAAGCCATCGCCCGCGTCGCCGCCAAGGCCGACCTGAGCAACGACGTGCGCGAGGTCGTCACCCGCGCCCTGGCCGATTGAGCCGCCCGCGCGCCCCCACCGGAGCCCCCATGACCCAACGCATCTCCCTCACCCGCTACCTCATCGAACAGCAGCGCCAGCACGGCCTGATCCCGTCCGAGCTGCGCCTGCTGCTCGAAATCGTCGCCCGCGCCTGCAAGCGCATCGCCATCCAGGTCAACAAAGGCGCCCTGGGTGAGGTGCTGGGCAGCGCCGAGAGCGAAAACGTGCAGGGCGAAGTGCAGAAAAAGCTGGACATCATCGCCAACGAGGTGCTGATCGACGCCAACGAATGGGGCGGCCACCTGGCGGCCATGGCCAGCGAGGAAATGGACACCATCTACGTGGTGCCCAACCGCTACCCGCAGGGCGAGTACCTGCTGATGTTCGACCCGCTCGACGGTTCTTCCAACATCGACGTCAACGTGTCGATCGGCACCATCTTCAGCGTGCTGAAAAAACCGAACGACGACCCAAAGATGGTCGAACCTGTCAGAGAAAAAGACTTTTTGCAGGCGGGCAAACAGCAGGTGGCCGCCGGCTACTGCATCTACGGCCCGCAAACCACGCTGGTGCTGACCGTGGGCCACGGCGTGAGCATGTTCACCCTGGACCGCGAGCAAGGCACCTTCGTGTTGACGCAGGAAAACGTGCGCATCCCCGAAGACACCAAGGAATTCGCCATCAACATGAGCAACATGCGCCACTGGGACGCCCCGGTCAAGCGCTACGTGGAAGAATGCCTGTACGGCAAAGACGGCGTGCGCGGCAAGGACTTCAACATGCGCTGGATCGCGTCCATGGTCGCCGATGTGCACCGCATCCTCAGCCGCGGCGGCGTCTTCATGTACCCCTGGGACCAGCGCGAGCCGAACAAACCCGGCAAGCTGCGCCTGATGTACGAAGCCAACCCCATGGGCTGGCTGGTGGAACAGGCCGGCGGTGCCGCCACCAATGGCCGCCAGCGCATCCTCGACATCGCCCCGACCGAACTGCACCAGCGCGTGAGCGTGGTACTGGGCTCGAAAAACGAGGTGGAACGCGTCACCGCCTACCACCTGGAAGCCGACGCCCAACGCTGAAGCGCCCAGCGGCGTGGCTATAATGCGAGGCTGTTTCCGCGGAGACGCGGCAACCGTGCCGGAATAGCTCAGTCGGTAGAGCAGCTCATTCGTAATGAGAAGGTCGGGGGTTCGATTCCTCTTTCCGGCACCACAGATACAAGCCCCTGGCTGTCATGGTCAGGGGCTTTTCTCTTGTAGCTAAGACGTAACCACACGCAGATTATCCAGTCGAGCCGCAGCAGCTTGCAAGCCCTCGGGCGCCAGATGTGCATACCGCTCCACCATCGACTGGATTCTCCAGCCGCCCAGACGCTGCAGTTCATGGGTCGGTGTCCCCACCTCACGGTGCCAGGTGGCGAACGTGTGGCGCAGGTCATGCCAGCGGAAATCCTCAATTCCTGCACGCACCAGCGCATTGCGCCAGGCTTTGGTGCTGACCTGCGTCACCGGCTCCCCCTCGTAGGTGAAAACATAGGTCCGGTGCGTGCCCTTGCGCTTTTGCAAGACCGCCATGGCCTGCTCATTCAACGGCACCGCGTGCGCTTTACCGTTTTTGTGTTCCGACGCCGAAACCCACATATGCCTGCGCTCCAGACTGATCTGGCTCCAGCGCAGGCTTTTGACGTTGCCCTGACGCAGCCCCGGCATTTCAATTTGTTTTAAACGGTAGGCACCCCAATCAGGATGGTCTGGTCAATCTGGTTGCCTTCCAAGTCGTAGGCCACACGGCCTTCTGCCGCACCATAGATCAGGTAGTGCGCCACCGCCCCGTTGGTGCGACTGCCCAGGAAGTCTCCGATGTACGCGTCCACGTACGCGGCCACGTCGGGGTTTTCGCTCAGGTAGCGGTTGCCATCGTACTGGTCGTAGGCCGGTCCGGCACTGCGTCCTTCCCACACCCCGTACAGGTTGTAGTGCTGGAACAGGATGTCTGCGGACAGGTTCAAGGAACTCAAGTCGTCCCAGCGGTTGGCGTAGTAAACGGGATCGAACCAGGCGTTAGGATCTCGGCCTTCGGCTGCTCCGGTGCTCAGGTAATGAGCGAAGGCGTTGTCCATGGTGACGGTGGACGCCAGATCGGGGTTGCTCAACAGGTAGTAAGAGGCATCAAACAGGAAGTTGTTGGCTTGGCCGTACATGGGTACGGATGTACGCGCCGGATTGAACAGATCGAAGGTCTGGCCGCCGAACTGCAGGCGCTCGATGCTGGTGAGGGTATCGCTGCCATCGCGGCCGGTTTGGCTGTCGGTCACCACTGCGGTGCCGTGAACTCGGTCGATTTGGATGGTGTACTGAGAGGCGTTGCCTGAGTAAACGACGGTGTCGGTACCTTGACCACCATCCACCAGATCGTTACCACTACTACCAAACAATCTATCGCTCGCAGAAGTCCCGAAAACCTCATTTACCGCTAGGGTATTCACAGTCAAAGTGACTGTATTGTTTGCCTCATATCCATCAACGTTGTAGTTTCCTGCAGCATCTGAAAATCTTCCACTTGCCACACTCACCACACCGTTGACTGTACTATTAGCCGTTGGTGTAAATATGGCCGAGTAGTTAAAACCGCTACCTGAGAAGCTACTCAGAACCCCGCCAGAGACCGTCAAATCAGACAGGGTGAAATTTGTGGATGCCTCGGATAATAAAAATGAAACAACAGCTTGTTCACCAAGCGATAGCGAAGACTTATTTGCAACTATTGAAATTTCCGGAGGTGTTATATCCGTATAAAGCGTATAGCCCCCCGTATTAACGAAAGTATTTGAAGAGATGTGCAACTCATAATAACCGGTATACGGAGCCGAAAAACTATATCTCCCCCCCCCGGCCGACACCAAGCTATCCACGGATCGCTGAGAATACTCTACATCCAAATATATATCGGGGATCGAACTTACGATACCAAACTCATATGAAACACCGGCCACAGCGCTAAATCTGTAAATATCAACGTCAGAAACATAATCCAAGGCGGCCGTATATGATCTACCGGATTCGATCGTTTCACCAATGCCATTTGCTTCAATAATTGTATTATCTTCAAGTCTTATACCAGTATAGCCTTGGGTACTGGTATAAGCCTGCAGATAATACAGTGAGTCAGTAGCCGTAAATGTATACCCGGAATAACCACCATAGTCATATGAGAGCGCCAAAACGTAACCATTTCTATCCAACAATGCAAAATCAGCATCGGCCGGACCTACTCCAAATGGACTACCCTGACTAATTATCGCCGTATAAGTATGTCCAACTTGGAGCCTCATGAAATAAGCATCCAGATCCCCAAAAACTCCAGATGAAATATTCGTCCCAGAATATGAATACGAATAAGCATTGTCACCAACCAGCAAATAAAAATTTGTTGCAATTGATCCAGCAGCGTCTAAAGAAAAATTAAATCTAGCCTCATCCATGCTCATGATAAATATCCTTTCTTTTAAGTTTATAACAGATAAATAATCCGCTTGACATCCCCTGTTTGGGGGAGGCTACCCCTTCAAGGTCGTCTGCAGCACGACCATCGGCAACGAGGAAACCTTCTGGACCCACCCTGACATGGGCGTGTTCGTCAAAACCCACCTGCGGCGCACAGAAAAAAGCCCTCTGGGCCCTGGGACGCAAGAAGCCGAATTGCTCTCCACCCCCTCCATGCCGCGCTGACCACAAGACCCCGGACGAACGCCCCTGCGGGTGCGGTGGATGGCGACCGCAGGGGCTTTCTGCCCTCAAGCCACGGCCCAAATCGCAGCGACTTGATCAACACCCACACAGAAAAGTGATAATGCCGCCAGACCGATTCGTGTCTGTCAAACCCACCGCACCTTGGTACACCTTCGCTTGAGTTTGCGCACTTGGTTGCTCGGCTTGTCGCTGCTGGCGACCTTGCCGTTGTTGGCATTTGCGCTGTCGGTGGTGTGGGACTACAAAAACTTCCAGCAGCAGACCCTCATCGAACAACTGGAGCGGCGCAGCGACGACATGGCGCACGCGGTGTCCGAGGAATTGGAAAACACCGTGGGCACGCTCACCAGCCTGGCCGTGTCGGATGCCGCACTGGCCCTGGACATCCCCACGCTGTACCACCACGCCCAACGCGTCGTCGGCCACCAGAGTGGCATCCGCGCCATCACCCTGGTCGATGCAGAGCGCATTCTGTTCCTCACATCGGTGCCGCTGGAGCGCACCGGCCTGCCCTTGGGCGCCCCCGAACTCGTGGCCGAGGCCCTGCGCACGCAAAGCCCCAACGCCTCGGGGCCCTTCATCTCGCCGATCAGCCCCCTCCAGGTGGTGGCCGTGACGGTACCCATCGTGCGCAGCAACGGCACCGCCACGCACGCGCTGCGGGGCATCATCGCAGCCAATGCGCTCAACCAGTTCGTGGCCGCCGACCAATTGCCAGCCGGCTGGATTGCGGGCATCGCCGACCGCAACGGCATCCTGGTCGCCCGCAGCCACGACGCCGACCGCTACGTCGGCAAACCGTCGAGCGCCTCCTTCCGGGAAGCCATTCTGTCCGGTCAGAGCCAGGCCACCGCGGGCGCCACACTGGAAGGCACCCTCACCATCAACCGGGTGCGCCCGATCTTTGGACTCGACTGGTACCTGGGCATGGCGGTGCCACAAAGCATCCTGAACGCGTCGGTTCACGACATGCTCAAGCACATCGCGGGCCTGGCCACCCTGTGGATGGCTTTGTCGGTGCTGGCGGCCGTGGTATTTTCTGCTTACCTGGTGCGCCAGATGCAATCGGTCGCCGACGCCATGGCCCACGACGAAGCCACGCTGCCGGAGCGGCGCAACATCCACATCCAGGAACTGGTTGAAGTGTTCCAGCGCTTTCGCTCGGCCCGCCAACGCGAGGTCGCCGTGCGCGGCGACCTGCACCTGGCCGAAGCCGCGCGCGCCGAGGTGCAAGACCTCTACGACCACGCCCCCTGTGGCTACCACTCGCTGGACCCGGAAGGTCGGGTGGTGCGCATGAACCAAACCGAGCTGTCCTGGCTCGGACGGTCGCTGGACGAGGTACTCGGCCGGCACTTCCAAGACTTTCTCACGCCCGCCAGCCAAGCGGTGTTCCGCCAGCGATACTCCGAATTCATGTGCGACGGGTACATCAAAGACTTGGAGCTTGAACTCATCCGCGGCAGTGGCACGCCCATGCCCATCCTGATCAGCGCCTCGGCCCTGCGCGACGAACAGGGGCGCTTCCTGGCCAGCCGCACCACCGTGTTCGACCACACCGAGCAAAAAATGGTGGAAGCCCAGTTGGAGCAACTGGCCCACACCGACATGCTGACCGCCCTCCCCAACCGGCGCGCCTTTTACGAGCGGGCGCAAACGGAAATCGCCCGTTCACGGCGCATGGAACAAGGGTTCAGCGTGCTGATGCTGGACGTGGACCATTTCAAAAAGATCAACGACCACTTCGGCCATGCGGGCGGAGATGCGGTGCTGCGTCAACTGGGGCGCCAGCTGGTGTCCGCCCTGCGCGAGGTGGACCTGCCCGCCCGCCTGGGCGGGGAAGAGTTTGCCGTCATCGTGCCGGGCACCCCCTTGTCCGGCGCCCACAAAGTGGCCGAACGGATCCGCGAAATGCTGCAAGCCACCCCGGTGCTGCTCGACGACGGCCCACAGATTGCATTCACGGTGTCGATGGGCGTGGCGCAATGGCAGCGCTCCGATGCGGACATCGACGCCACGCTGCACCGCGCCGACGAAGCCCTGTACCAGGCCAAGAGCGGGGGGCGCAACCGGGTCTGCGTCAGCCCGGCACCCACAACAAACCCAACGCCTTGAAGCGCGCCAGCAGACCGTCGGCCAGGCGCCGGTAACCCGCCGCGTTGGGGTGGATCGGGTCCGCCCGCCAGGCCGGCTCCGACAACACCTGGGCCAACACCTCGGGCGCCAGCGCCACCCCCTCTTCCTTGGCCACTTCGGCGTACAGCTCGGCGTCGCGGACACGCCCCGCCAGGGCCCCCAGCAAAGTGGGTTCGGGCACGGCCACCAGCACCGTCGCCACCCCTGCGGCCCGGGCCGTGTGCAACATCGCCCTCAGGTCGGCTTTCACTTCGGCCGGCGGGCGGCGGCGCAGCAGGTCGTTGCCACCGATCTCCAGGATCAACAAGGCCGGACGGTGGGCCTCGAGCAATGGCGCCAGGCGTTGCTGTGCGAGTTGTGCGGTGTCACCGGGCACCCCGGCGTTGACGACCTGCCAACCCGTGGCTTGGGCCACCAGACTGGGCCAATCCTCGCTCGGGCCTGCGCCTGTGCCGTGGGTCACGCTGTCCCCCAGGGCCAACACGGTCTGTCCGGGTGCGACCGCGGCCAGACGTGGCGCCGTGTCGCAAGCCGCGGTCCCCACCAGGACCGCCCCCACCGCCCACGCCAGACATCGGCGGCGCCCCCCAAACACGCCGCCGGCCTTCATCCCCGGGATGCCTCGCCGTTGACCGGCACGCCATCGGCGATCCCGGCGGGCACCGGCCATTGCAACAGTTCCGCCAGGCGGCACACCACCCAACGGCCTTCGGCCTCGCTCAAACGCACCTCCCCGTCGCTCAAGCCGACCCACACCTTGTTCAGCACGTCATGTTCGGCAATGCCCAGGCGCACCAGGATCTGCGCGGCAGGCTCGACCAGCATCTGCGCCATGTCCTCGCAGCACTCGTGGCGCTGCACCAGTTCGGCCCAACCCATGAGCGGCCGGAGCCGCCCAGGGGGCGTGTGCACGGCCACGAAAGACGGGGGCAAGTGGATTTGCGAATCCGACACGGTGTTCAGCCCCCTACCCGCTCGGCCACGATGCGCCAGCGGCCCTGCTCGTTCCGGAGGTCCAGACGCTTCTGCGCGTTCGACACAATGCTGCCCGCCCGGTAATCCTGGCGAAAACGGACCACAGCCCGGTCCCCGTCCAGCGCCACCTGCAGGTTCGACACTTTCACCTGAATGCCCTGGCGCCCGACGATGCGGGCGCGGCGCTCCTGCACCCAGGCCGCGCGCGTCTGCCCGCCCCCTGGCGGGTACGCATTGGAATAGGACTGCAGGTAGCCGTCAAAATCAGACCGGCTCCAGGCCCGTGCCCAGTTGTCCACCGCCGGTCGCGGACAAGGTAGGCAAATACACTCGCTTAGGGAAACAGTCCATGTCATAGTTTCAGAGCTACAAGCAATTGCTTCAAACCAATAATATTGGCTACCAAGACACACATCATCACGCAGGAAGCTAAATCTGTATGCTACGAGCATCCAGAGCAATCTGTTGAGTGTTGAATTTTCTACTCTCAAGGAGCCAGACCGCATGAAATCACGTACTGCGCAAACAGGCCATAAAACATTGAAATGGCTTGCGCTCACTGGCGTGCTGGCAGTGACCACAGCTACGACCTTTTTGCCCCGCGGCACTGCAGCCCAAACGGTACAAAAATCAACTATTCCAGTCCTGCCGCCTTCGGTTTGGGTGCTGACAACCTCTCAAAAGCTGGTTCACATCGACGCTGCCGACCCTCGCAACGTACTCGGCAGTAAAGCCATAAGCGGTCTGATGCCCGGCGATGCTCTGGTAGGCATTGATTACCGTGTGGCCAAAGGCGTCATGTTTGGCCTAGGCCGCAGCGGTACCCTGTACACCTTGGATCCGGACAAGGGCATAGCTAAGGCGGTGAACCCCAGCGCCACCAAGATAGCGCTCAACCCCGGCCCCATGGGCTTTGACTTTAACCCTGCAGCCGACCGTATCCGGGTGGTTCAAAGCACAGGTGACAACCACCGCCTGCACCCGGACACCGCAGCGATCGTCGATTTCAACGCAAAGGAAGATGGCGTACAGACCGACCCGCGCTTGGCCTTCGCCTCCACTGACGTAAACGCCGGTCAGATCCCCAACTTGGTAGCTGCCGGCTATACCTACAACTCCAAGAACGACAAACTCACAACCAACTTCGCCATTGATGGCCGCTTGGGTGCTTTGTTGCTGCAAGGCACCCGCGAAGGGGTGCAACCAGCGGTGTCGCCCAACCTGGGAGTGCTAACGACCGTGGGCGCCATGGGGTTGGGCCCGCTGACTGATGCCACGCTGGACATTTCGGACGTCAGCAATGTGGCGCTGGCCATCGTCACTTCGGCCACCACCACCCTACCCCGTTTGGTCAAAATCGACCTGGACTTCGGGACCGCGACCCTGCTGGGCACCGTGGGGGGTGGCGAGGCCGTTGCCGGCATGGCGATTGAACCATGATGCGCACGACAGTACTGCGCGCGGCCCTACTGGCCAGTGGTTTATGTGTGCTGGGTAGTGCCAAGGCAGGCATATTGGCTGTGCTGGTAACGGATGAAAGCGGTCAACCCTTGACCGACGCGGTCGTCCAGCTCAAATCGCCATTGGCGGCCAACGCAGTGAAATCCGGCAAGGAGCAGAACATTATTCAGCGGGAGAAAACGTTTTTGCCGGCGGTCACCGTCATCACAGCTGGAACGTCCATCACCTTCCCGAACGAGGACACTGTGCGCCACCACGTTTATTCGTTCTCACCGGCCAAGAAGTTCGAGCTGAAGCTTTACGCTGGCACACCGGCCGCACCTGTGGTGTTTGACAAGCCGGGGCTGGTGGTGCTGGGCTGCAACATCCACGACCACATGATTGCCTGGGTGCACGTGGTGAACACGCCCTACTTCGGCAAAACCGACGCCCAAGGCAAACTGACACTGGGTAACGTACCCAAAGGCACCTACCAAATGGAAACGTGGCACCAGCGCGTGCCATCCAACGCTGCGCCCACCCGTCAAACGGTCAATCTGGGTGATGCGGATACCCAAGCACAAGTCACACTGAAAGGCTTGCTGCCATCATGAAGCACTGGCTCAGCTTCAAAAGGCAGCCGCTGGCCGAGCGGCTGGTGCTGTTTTCGCTGGTGCTGCTCCTTCTGGTACAGGCGGCCAGCTTTTGGACCGTGCGTGAAGCAGTGGACAAACAGGTGCGTTCTGAAATTGACGCCGGTTTGAGCCTGGGAACCGAAGTGTGGCAGCGTTTGCTGGACCAGAACGCCACTCGGTTGTACGAGGCTTCGGTGGTGCTGGCGGCTGATTTCGGCTTTCGCTCGGCCATTGCCAGCGGCGACAAAGAAACCATTGCATCGGCGCTGGAGAACAACGGCAACCGAATCGGGGCAGAAATTTCCGCCTTGCTCACACCAGAGTTCTCACTTGTGAGTGCCACCAACAGTGCTGACGGGCAAGGCATGGCGCTGCTGGCGACCATGCCGGTGCTGGGGGCCAACTTGGCCCAACAACCGGGCAAAGGCAACCTGATTGTGGTGGAGCGCGTGGCCTACCAGTTCGTGCTGGCGCCAGTACGGGCGCCGCAAATCATTGGCTGGGTGGTGATGGGCTTTCCGCTCACGCAGACCCTGGTGGACGACATGCTGCGCTTGGCCGGCCTCAAGTCGGTGATGATGGTGGCGCAACCGCCGGATGAACCCTCAATTGCCCTGTCCACCTTGGCCATGGCCGAAGTCCATGCCGTACGGCTGATGATGAACGAAATGACTACCGAGGTGCGTTGGAAAAACGAACACCTGATGGTCAGGCACATCGTACCGGAAACCATGACAGGCACTATGCAGGTGGCCCTGTTTCGATCCTTCGACGAAGCAGCCGCGCCGTTTTTGGCACTTCAATGGACTTTGGCGTTCATCACCGTCGCTGGCGTGGTGCTGTTTGGCATGGGCAGTGCCGTGGGCACCCGGTTCGTGACGCGACCTCTGCAGGCGTTGACCGAAGTGGCCACTGCTTTGCGGCAAGGCAAGTTCGAGGTATCGGTACCTGGCACCGCCCGCAACGACGAAGTGGGCGCATTGGCTCGCAGTTTCGACCAGATGCGCACCAGCATTGCCGAACAGCGCGAAGAAATTTTGCGCCTAGCTTACTGGGATCGCCTCACCGGTCTGCCTAACCGCGAGCAGTTCCGCCAAACCTTGAAAGACGCAATCTCGGGCGCCCGCGACGTGGCCAAGCCGTTGGTAGTGATCACCCTGAACCTGAACCGCTTCAAGCACGTCAACGATGTGCTGGGTTACAGCTTTGGCGACGAATTGCTCAAAGCCGTAGCGCACCGGCTGACCCAACAGGTCTACCGCCAGGGCGATCTGGTAGCCCGGCTGGGCGGGGATGAATTTGCCATTCTGCTGACCCGTTCTGGCGCCGAGGGGGCCCTCAAAATCACCGAGCGCATTCACGAAGCGTTCGAAGCGCCGCTAGCCTTGAACGACCAGACCGTGGACATTGACGCCTGCATGGGCTTGGCTTGCTGGCCGGCCGACGCTGACCATGCCGACTTGTTGATGAGCCGCTCCGAAATAGCCATGCACGCGGCCAAAACCACGACTAAAAACGTGCTGCTGTATTCACCCTCGCTAGACTCCTCCAGCGAGTTGAACCTGTCGCTGTTGAGCGACCTGCGCCAAGCGCTGCAAAACGATGAGCTTCGGCTGTTCCTGCAACCCAAGTTGGATGTGCGTACCGGCAAAGTGGTGGCGGCCGAGTCACTGGTGCGTTGGCAGCACCCTGGCCGCGGGCTGGTGCCGCCGATGCAGTTCATCCCCTTCGCAGAGCAAACGGGTTTTGTACGGCAACTAACGCTGTGGATGTTCGAGGAAGCCGCCCGACTGCTGGCCAGCCTGGGGCCGGCAGACGCAGATTTGCGCATTGCTATCAATCTCTCCACCCGCGACCTGCTGGACCTAGACTTTCCCCTTCGTCTGTCCACGCTGATGCAGCACCACGGCGTCCAAGCTTCGGATTTCTGCCTGGAAATCACCGAAAGCGCCATCATGGACGACCCCCAGCGGGCCGAAAACACCCTCAACCAACTGGCTGACCTGAAGTTCAAGCTCTCGATCGACGATTTTGGGACTGGTTACTCGTCCCTGGCCTACCTCAAGCGCCTGCCGGTGAGCGAATTGAAAATCGACAAATCGTTCGTGATGGGCATGGAAAAAGACGTCAGCGACGAAAAGATTGTGCGCTCGACCATCGACCTAGCCCACAACCTTGGCCTGACGGTTGTAGCAGAAGGCGTGGAAAACCAGGCGATCCTGGACAAGCTGCACGAGCTGAATTGCGATGATGCCCAGGGTTACCACATCAGCCGGCCCATGCCCGCCAGCGAATTTGTAGCCTGGCTGCAGGCCTGGAACGAGCGCGTGGCCACACAGCACTGACTCCGAGAGGTTATTCCCATACCCCGCCCGCTGCCGAAAAATGTCCCACTTTGAACCGCGCCTGGGGCCCTTAGGTAACGCTGCCAGTACTCTGGAGTTGGAGTCCAACTTGAATGGCCCGCCTGGCAAAGCTATATCCTGCAAACCGACGGCCGCTTGCAACTGGGTTAGACCGAAAACGGTTGCGCCTACATGGCCGTGACAGACAACTGGTGCGAACTCACACAACCGGGCAGCCTCGCGCATGCACGCGGGCCTGTTTAGATGCCTTGCTCGAACGTGCATGGGGACGAACCACACGCCCTGAGCACCGCCCGTGCCGTCCTGAAAGCGCTGCAACAGACCGGTTACCGCCTGTTGCCACTGGACCGCTTGGGGTACGGCTAAGATGCCAGCCTTAATAAGTACAGAGGATTGACGTGTTCAAGAATGTGATGGTTTACCGCGTGGGGCCGGACTGGTCGGTTTCCGTGGAAGACATGGAAGCCGCCCTGGCCCAGATGCCCTTCGTGCCCTGCAGCGCCACGCAGGACAAAGCCATGGGCTGGGTGCCACCGCGTGGCGACGCCCACGGTGCCCTGGTGGAACTGGTGGGGGGGCAGCGCCTGCTGCGCTTCCAGATCGAGACCAAGGGCGTGCCCGGAGCGGTCGTCAAACGCCACCTGGAGGAGCGCCTGGCCCAGATCGAGGCCAAGGAAGGGCGCAAACCCGGCCGCAAGGAAAGCCGGGAGTTGCGCGACGAGATCGTGCACGACCTGATGCCCATGGCCTTTGCCAAGACCAGCAGCGTGATGGTCTGGCTGGACCTGGATCAGGGCCGGCTGGTGCTGGACACCGGCAGCCAGTCCAAGGCCGACGACATCCTCACCGCGCTGGTCAAGGGCCTGGACGGCCTGCAGCTGAGCCCCTTGAACACCCAGGTCTCGCCCCAGGCGGCGATGACGGCCTGGCTGACCGGCAGCGCCGACGACTGGCCGGCCCACTTCGCCCCCGGCCGGGAGGTGGAGCTGAAGTCCGGCGACGAGATGAAATCGGTGGTGAAGTTCACCCGCCACCACCTCGACGACGAGCAGATGCGCCTGCACATCGGCCAGGGCAAGCTGCCCACCAAGCTGGCACTGGACTGGGACGGGCGCGTCAGCTGCATGCTCAGCGAAGGCACGGTGCTGAGCAAGATCACCTTTCTCGACGGGGTGTTCGAGGACAACGCCGGCGCCGAGGACAACGGTGGCTTCGACGCCGACGCGGCCATCGCCACGGGCGAACTGGGTGCGCTGATCACCGACCTGATCGCCGCCCTGGGCGGGGAATTGCTGTGAGCCCACGGACCGCCCGGCCATGCTGACGGTGGCGGCGATCTGCCTGGGCGCCTGCATTGGTGCCCTGGGGCGCTGGCGGTTGGGCCTGTGGCTGAACCAGACCGGCGCCTGGCTGCCCTGGGGCACGCTGGTGGCGAATTGGGCGGGGGCTTATGTGGTGGGCCTGGCCCTGGTGTTTTTCCAACAGCACCCGGGGTTGGACCCGGTGTGGCGCCTGGCCCTGGTCACTGGCCTGCTGGGCGCGCTGACGACGTTTTCCACGTTTTCACTGGAAACCGTGGTGATGCTGCAAGGCGGCCGCGTCGGGCTGGGGCTGCTGAACGCCACGCTGCACGTGGCGGGCTCGCTGCTGCTGACCTGGGCCGGCATCGCCAGCGCCCAGGCGCTCTGGCCGGCGCGCTGAGCGCCCGCCCAGTCAGCCTTTGAGCACCGTGCCGTCGGCGTCGCTGACGCGCACACCGATGGCGATGCCCTGCTTCACGCTCATGGAGACGGTGCAGAACTCCTCTAACTGGGCCAGGACCCGGTCCAGGTGCTCGAATTCGGCGCCGGGCTTTTGCAGCTCCAGGTGCACATCGATGGCCTCTATGCGCAGGCGGTTGCTGGCATTGCGGCCAGTGGTGGCGGTGGCGGTGGCCTTGATCGGACCGGGATCCTGCTTGAACTTGCCCAGGGCAAACACCAGGCTGGCCGACAAGCAGTTGGCCACAGCCGCCAGCAGCAGGTGGTTGGGCGCGGGGCCGCTGCCGGCCCCCAGGGGCGGGGGCTCGTCGCTGAACAAGGCCGGGGTGTCCAGACCGAAATCGATTTGGAACTGGTAGCCCGACAGGCGGGTGAGGGTCACGGTGGCGGTCTGTGTCATGCAAGCTCCTCCAGCAAACCCCGACAGATTAGCCGATACGCGGCGCCGGTCCGGTGAGCTGGAGGAAGGCGGCTTCGAGCCGGTCGGCGCCGGTGGCGGCCAGCAGGGCGTCCACCGCGCCGTCGAAGCGGACCAGCCCCTGGTGCAGCACGACGACCCGGTCGGCACCCTCCACTTCGTCCACCAGGTGGGTGGCCCACAGGGTGGCCACGCCGGTGTCGCGCTGCAAGGCCTGGACCGCCTGCAGCAGTTGCTGGCGCGAGGCGGGGTCGAGCCCAACGGTGGCCTCGTCCATCAGCAGCACCCGGGGGCGGTGCAGCATGGCGCGCACCAGTTCCACCTTGCGCCGGTTGCCGCCCGAGAGGGTGCGCACCGGGTGGGCCAGCTGGCCTTCCATGCCCAGGGCGGCCAGGCCCTGGGCCATGCGTTCCAGGGCCAGCCGGCGCGGCAGACCGTGCAGGTCGGCGTGGAAGAGCAGGTTGGCGCGCACCGACAGGTCCAGGTCCAGCGCCATCTGCTGGAACACCACCCCCAGGCCGGCGAGGGCACGGGGAGCGTCGTGGCGCAGGTCGTGGCCCAGCACCTCGATGCGGCCTTCGTCGGGCACGAACAGGCCAGTGAGCAGTTGCATCAGGGTGCTTTTGCCGGCGCCGTTGGGGCCCAGCAGGGCCACCAGCTCGCCCGGCTGCAGCCGCAGATCGACCCCACGCAGGGCGGGTTTGCCGTTGTAGGCCTTGACCAATCCGGTGGCCTGCAGCACCGGTGCGTCGGCCATGTGCATGCCGCTCATGGCGCCGCCAGCAGCTTCATGCGCTGCAGCAAACGGCGTTCGCTGGCCTGGGTCTGGCGCAGGGCGGCCAGGTAGGCGGCGGGGTCGAGGTATTCGGGGCTCTGGTCGTACCGGGCCAGTTCGGCCAGGTGGCGGGGGGTGAACATGGCGTGTTTGAAGGCGTCGTGCAAGGCGGTCAGTATGGCATGCGGGGTGCCGGCCGGTGCCACCAGGCCCCAGGGCGAGTTGTAGACGGCTTTCTCGAAGCCCAATTCGCGCATGGTGGGCACCTGGGGCCAGCGGCCCAGCCGGCGCTCGGCGAACACCGCCAGCAGGCGCAGCTTGCCCTGCTCCACCCAGGGGGCGAAGCCGGTGGAGTTGACCCCGGCCATGATGTGCTTGGACACCAGCGCCAGCATCTGGTCGGCGGTGCCTTTGTACGGCACGTGGGTGTAGGCCAGGCCCTGGTCCTGCATCAGCTCTTCCATGGCCAGGTGCGGGGTGGAGCCGACGCCGGTGGAGCCGAGCGTGAGTTCGCCGGGGTGGGCGCGCGCCCAGGCCAGCAGGTCGGCCACGCTGCGCCAGGGGCTGTCGGCCGGCACCAGCAAGCCGAAGGTGGTGCCCGAGACCTGCAGGATGGGGGCCAGGTCCGTCATCGGGTTCCAGGCCACCCGGTTCATGAGGGCAAAGCGCAGCACGGTGATGGGCAGCTGACCGATGGTGTAACCGTCGGGCGCGGCGGCCTTGAGCAGGGGTGCGACCAGGGTGCCGGCGGCCCCCGGCCGGTTGACCACCACCACCGGCTGGCCGAGGCGGGTGGCGGCCTCGTCGGCCAGGGCGCGCAGCGTCAGGTCGGTGCCGCCGCCGGCCGGCCAGGGCACGATCAGGTGGATGGGGCGCTGCGGCCAAGGCTTGGCGGTGTTGGGCCGGGCCAGACCGGGCCACAAGGCGCTCAGGCCAGCTGCCGTGCCGGCACGCAGAAACATGCGCCGCGGGCCTGCGGCATTGGGATGGGTCACGTTTGTCTCCGTTGTGGCGCTGGCGCATGCGGGCACAGCGCTTGGTGTATCGTGGCAACAAGCAAGGAGCGAGCCCGATTTTTGGGCATCATTTTTGCTACTGGCACCCCGCGTGTGACACCCGTGCACGCCAAGTAACCATGAAATCAGGAGACCACAGATGCCTTTGACACGCACCCCCACACCCGCCCTCCGGTCGTTCCGTGTGGCCGCCCGCGCCACCGCTTTGGCCGCCCTGCTGGCCGCTGGCAGCGCCGCGGTACAGGCCCAATCGGTGTACGTGTCCAGCGAAAAAGACAACAAGATCGTCGTGTTCGACGCCAGCGGCAAGCAGACCGGCACCATCGACGTGTGCCAGCGCCCGCGCCACATGATGTTCAGCGCCGACAAATCGAAGCTGTACGTGTGCTGCGGCGACAGCAACCAGCTGGGCGTGGTCGACCGCGCCAGCGGCAAGATGGTGGACACCGTGCCCCTGGGCGACAGCCCGGAAATTTTCGACCTGAGCCCGGACGGCAAGGTGGCCTACGTGTCCATCGAGGACGAGAACGTGATGGCCGCCTACGACCTGGCCAGCAAGAAGCCCTTGTTCGAAGTGAAAACCGGGGGCGAGCCCGAAGGCATTCTGGTGAGCAAGGACGGCAAGTTCGCCTACGTCACCTCCGAAGAAGCCAACCTGGTCCACCTGGTGGACCTGACGAGCAAGAAGGTGGTCAAGGACATCAAGGTCGGCAACCGGCCGCGCCGCTTTGCCCTGTCGCCCGACGGCAAGGAACTGTGGGTGAGCAACGAACTGAGCGCCAACGTCAGCGTGGTGGACACCGCCACGCACAAGGTCAAGGCCACGGTGGAGTTCAAGATCCAGGGGCTGCGCCAGCCCGACATCACCCCGGTGGGCGTGGTGATGACGCGCGACGGCAAGACCGCCTGGGTCAGCCTGGGCCGGGCCAACCACGTGGCCGAGGTGGACGTGGCCAGCAAGAAGGTCCGGCGCACGGTGCTGGCCGGCAAGCGCGCCTGGGGCCTGGGGCTGAGCCCGGACGAACGCACCCTGTACGTGACCAACGGTCTGTCGGACGACATGACCCTGGTGGACACGCAGCAGGGCAAATCGCTGCGCACCGTGGCAGCTGGCCGCGTGCCGCACACCCCGCTGGTGCTGCCGTGAGGCCGGTGCGCCGCCCCTGGAAGGTCGGGGCCTGCGTCCTGGTGCTGGCCGCCCTGGGCGGTCAGGCGGCGCCGGCTCTGGCGCTGACCACGCACAGCGTGGCCGTCGTCTCGCTCGACGACGACCCGCGCTACCAGCCGCGCCGCCTGGAACGCCGCTACCCCGGTCACTCAGGCGGACGCCTGCTGGCAGCGGCCCAGTTGGGCGCCAGCGACGCCGAAGTGGGCTTGCGCGCCGCCGACCTGCAGCTGAAGGTGCGCGAAGCCAGCGCCCGCAACGCCGCCGACCTGCCGCGCCTGCTGCAACAGCTCAAGGCCGAGAAGGTGACCTACTGGGTGTTGGACCTGCCCGAGGCCCAGACCGCCCAGGCGGCCCAGGCCGCGGGCGGCAGTGCATTGCTGTTCAACGCCAGCGCCAGCGCAGACGGTCTGCGCGGCCCAAACTGTGCCGCCACCCTGTTCCACACCTACCCCAGCCAGCACATGCTGCAAGACGCCCTGGCCCAGTACCTGGCTGCGCGCAACTGGCGCAACGCCCTGGTGCTACAGGGCCCGGAGCCGGACGACGTGGCCCTGGGCCAGTCGTGGCAGCGCGCGGCCAAACGCTACGGCATCAAAGCCACCGCGACCAAATTGTTCAAGCTCTCGGGCGATCCGCGCGAGCGGGACCTGGCCAACCCGCGCCTGCTGACCAACGACCGCCACCACGACGTGGTGGCGGTGCTGGACGCCGACGGCGAATTCGCCCGCACCCTGCCCTACGCCACCCAGCAGCCGCGCCCGGTGGTGGGCGCCAACGGCCTGGTGCCGCTGGCTTGGCACCCGCACTGGGAACGCAACGGCGGCCCGCAGGTGAACCGCCGCTTTCAGCGCGCCGCCGAACGCCCCATGACCGGCCAGGACTGGGCCGCCTGGGTGGCCGTCAAGGCCGTGGCCGCGCTGCTGGGCGAACACGCCAAAGCCCCCCTGGCCGAACAGGCGCGCCAGCTGCGCGCCGGCCAGGTGTTTGTGGATGGGGCCAAGGGCCCGCGCCTGTCGTTTCGCGCCTGGGACGGCCAGTTGCGCCAGCCCCTGTTCCTGAGCCACGTGGACGGCGTGGTCGGCACCGCCCCGCTGGACGGCGTGCTGCACCCCACCGAAGTGCTCGACACCCTGGGCGTGGACGAGAAGGAGACTGCGTGCAAAGCCCGACCCTGATGCCCCCCACCGCGCCGGCCCCGGCGCTGGCGGTCCACCTGCTGCGCGCCCTGCGCGCGGTGGTGGGCCGCGAGCTGCACAAATTCCTGCGCCAGCCGGCGCGCCTGGCCTCGGCCCTGGTGCGGCCGCTGCTGTGGTTCGTGGTGTTCGCCGCGGGCTTCCACAACGTGTTCGGCGTGGCCATCATCCCGCCCTACGAAACCTACATCGAATACAAGGTCTACATGGTGCCCGGCCTGCTGGGCATGATCGCGCTGTTCAACGGCATGCAAAGCTCGCTGTCGCTGGTGTACGACCGGGAAATGGGCATCATGCGGCTGCTGCTGACGGCGCCACTGGCACGCGGCTGGCTGCTGGGCTTCAAACTGTTGGCGGGCACCACGCTGTCGCTGGTGCAGATGGCGGTATTCCTGGCCATCGCCTGGGCCTTTGGCGTCACCTTCGAGCCCCTGCACCTGCTCGCCGCACTGCCGGTGATGGTGGGCGCCGCCGTGCTGCTGGCCTCGCTGGGGCTGATGCTGTCGGTCTACGTGCGGCAGTTGGAAAACTTCGCCGGCACGATGAACTTCGTCATTTTCCCGATGTTCTTCATCAGCCCGGCGCTGTACCCGCTGTGGAAGCTGGAAGAGGCCGGGGCCCTGTGGCTGCACACCCTGGCCCGCTACAACCCCTTCACCCACGCGGTGGAAGCCATGCGCTTTGCCTTGCACGGGCAATGGAACGGCGTGGGCCTGGCCGTGCTGGCCGGCGGCAGCCTGGCGTTCTTCGTGCTGGCCTTGCGCGGCTACGACCCGCAGCGTGGCTGGATCCGCCAACGCGGCGCGCCCTGAGGCGGCGGCGGCCCGGACCCGCCGCCCGCGCATCCCGACACACACACAACAGGAGACGACGATGCCCCCCTCACCTTCCCAGCCCCCCCGCGGGCCGAACCGCCGCCGCTGGCTGCGCGACAACGCCTGGCGCCTGGGCACACTGGGGGCGGGCAGCCTGGGCTGGGCCCTGCCGGCCCAAGCCCAGGACGACCCCACCGGCGGCGACCCGCTGGGCTCCATGCAATGGCCGGTGGTGCGGCGCAAATTCATGGGCACCGAGGCGGCCGAGTTCAGCCCCCAGGTCCTGATCAAAGGCCCACCCTTTGCCGAAGACGCGATGAACGTCCCGGTGCTGCTGGACGCCCGGGCGCTGGTGCAGGCCGGCCACACCATCGACCGCATCGTGGTGGTGGCCGACCGCAACCCGGTGCAGCACGTGCTGACCTTCGAGCCACGCCAGGCGCTGCCGGTGCTGGCCTTCCGCTTCCGGCTGGAGCAGGGCTCGCCGCTGCGCGCCCTGGTGCGCACACAAGACGGCCGATGGCACGTGGGCCAGACCTGGGTGAACGCCGCCGGCGGTGGCTGCACCGTGCCCGGCGCCACCCGCGCCGACGGCAGCTGGAGCCAGACACTGAACCAGGTGCAGGCACGCTTCTTCCGCAACGTGCTGGAAGGCAGCGGCACCCGGCTGCGGGTGCGCGTGATGCACCCGATGGACACCGGTTTGGTCGCCGGCATCCCGGCCTTCCACATCGAGGAGCTGGAACTGCGCGACAGCGCCGACCGGCTCTGGTGGCGGCTGGAGCTGCACGAGCCGGTGTCGGAAAACCCGCTCATCACCTTCGAGCTGGGGCGGACACCGCCCGGCACCATGGTGCTGCAGGGGCGGGACAACAACGGCAACCGCATCCACCACGAGGTGGCGGCATGAGGCCCCGCACCCCGCGACAGGCCACCGCCCTGCCCCGCCCCACCGCCCGCGCGCTCGGCCGACATGCCGGGCTGGCCTGGTGCCTGGCCGGGGCCCTGCAAGCGGGCCCGGCCGGGGCCCAAACGACCCCCGCCATGCCCCCTGCCACCGTGGCCCAGCCGGCGCTGGCACGCCTGGACCACGGCCTGCGGCCGCGCGCCATCGCGCGCGACACCTGGGTCATCGAAGGCGCGGTGGACGATTTCAGCCGCGCCAACGGCTGCAACATCATCAACACCGGCTTCATCGCCACACCGGCCGGGGTGCTCGTGGTCAACACCGGGCCGGGGCGCCTGTACGGCGAACAGCAGCGCCAGGCCATCGCCCGCGTCACGACCCAGCCCGTGGTGCGCGTGCTCAACCTCAACCTGCACCCCGATTATTTTTTCGGCAACCAGGCCTATGCCGACGTGCCCACCCAGGCCCTGCCCGGCAGCATCCGCGGCATGCAGGCCGAAGGCAAGGCCTACGAGGACAACCTGTTCCGCCTGTGCGGCGACTGGATGAAAGGCACCGAAGCCACCCCGGCGCGCCAGCCGCTGCAGACCGGCGTGTTCGACTGGGGCGGCCACCGGCTGGAACTGAAACGCCTGAACGGCCACACCGACGACGACCTGGTGCTGATCGACCACAGCACCGGCGTCGTTTTCGCCGGGGGTCTGGTCTTTGCCGACCGGGTGCCGACCACGCCGCACGCCCGGCTGGCCGACTGGCGCGCCAGCTTGAACAGCCTGCGCCAGATCGCCACCGGCCTGCCCCTGCAGGTGCTGGTGCCCAGCCACGGCCCGGTGCACAGCGACCTGCGCGGCCTGGAACAGACCCGGGACTGGCTGGATTGGCTGGAACAGACCCTGAGCCGCAGCGCCCGCGACGGCCTCGACCTGGGGGAGGTGCTGCGCCAACCCATCCCCGAGCGGTTTGCCCGCTGGGCGGCCATGCCCGCGGAATTTGTGCGCTCGGTCACCTACCTGTACCCCCAGCACGAATTGGCGGCCTTGCGGGCGGGTCCGGCGTCACCTGTCACAGGCCAGTGATCCAAAGTTGAACACCTGTGACAGCCCTGCCACGGCGGGCTGGCACATTCCCGCAAATGACCGGCCCAAAGTCGGCAGCGCGGGCGCCAAAACTTCGGGTTGTCCCGTAGACGACAAGCTGGCACGCAATTTGCCCCTTTTCCCGCGACACGTGATCGGTGCGCACTGGGCGAACCGAGCAACGGTCGAACAATTCCTACGCCCATCCACAGACAGCAGGAGACTGAACGTGAAGAAAAAACTTTTGAGCATCCTGGTGATGGCCGCCGCCGCACAGGTTGGCGCCCAAGTCACCAACGACATGATCGCCAAAGACGCCGCCACCCCCGACAACGTGCTGAGCTGGGGCCTGGGCACGCAGGGCCAGCGTTTTTCCGACTTGGCCGACATCAACACCAAGACCATCGGCAAACTGACCCCCGTGTGGTCCATGTCCTTCGGCGGTGAAAAGCAGCGCGGCCAGCAGTCGCAGCCGCTGGTGCACGACGGCGTGATGTTCGTCACCGCGTCCTACTCCCGCATCTACGCCCTCGACACCAAGACCGGCAAGAAGCTCTGGAAGTACGAGCACCGCCTGCCCGAAGGCATCATGCCCTGCTGCGACGTGATCAACCGCGGCGCCGCCCTGTACGACGACCTGGTGATCTTCGGCACCCTGGACGCCCAGCTGGTGGCCCTGAACCGCAAGACCGGCAAAGTGGCCTGGCGTGAAAAGATCGACGACTACGCTGCCGGCTACAGCTACACCGCTGCCCCGCTGATCGCCGAAGGCCTGCTGCTGACCGGCGTGTCCGGTAGTGAATTCGGCGTGATCGGCCGCGTCGAAGCGCGCGACCCCAAGACCGGCAAGATGGTCTGGACGCGTCCGGTGGTCGAAGGCCACATGGGCTACAAGGACGGCAAGGAAAACGGCGTGACCGGCACCACCAACGCCACCTGGCCGGGCGACACCTGGAAAACCGGCGGCGCGGCCACCTGGCTGGGCGGCACCTACGACGCCAAGACCGGTCTGGCCTACTTCGGCACCGGCAACCCCGGCCCGTGGAACAGCCACGTGCGCAAGGGCGACAACCTGTACTCCGCCTCCACCGTCGCCATCGACGTGAAGACCGGCCAGATCAAGTGGCACTACCAGAACACCCCGAACGACGGCTGGGACTTCGACGGTGTGAACGAGTTCGTGACCTTCGACATGGACGGCAAGCGCGTGGGCGGCAAGGCCGACCGCAATGGCTACTTCTACGTCAACGACGCCACCACCGGCAAGCTGATCAACGCCTTCCCCTTCGTCACCAAGACGACCTGGGCCAACGGCATCGACCTCAAGACCGGCCGCCCGAACTTCGACCCCAACAACCGCCCGGGCGACCCGACCGAAGCGGGCGCCGGTGCGGCCAAGGGCAAATCCGTGTTCGCGGCCCCGGGCTTCCTGGGCGGCAAGAACCAGATGCCCATGGCCTACAGCCCGAAGACCGGTCTGTTCTACGTGCCGTCCAACGAATGGGGCATGGAGATCTGGAACGAGCCCATCACCTACAAGAAAGGCGCGGCCTTCCTGGGCGCTGGCTTCACCATCAAGCCGCTGTACGACGACTACATCGGCTCGCTGCGCGCGGTCAACCCCAAGACCGGCAAGATCGAGTGGGAAGTCAAGAACGAGGCCCCGCTGTGGGGTGGCGTGCTGACCACCGCCGGCAACCTGGTGTTCTGGGGCACCCCGGAAGGCTACCTGAAGGCCGCCGACGCCAAGACCGGCAAGATCGTGTGGCAGTTCCAGACCGGCTCCGGTGTGGTGGCCCCGCCCGTGACCTGGAAGGAAAACGGCGAGCAGTACGTGACCGTCGTGTCCGGCTGGGGCGGTGCGGTGCCGCTGTGGGGCGGTGAAGTGGCCAAGAAGGTCAACTTCCTGGAGCAAGGTGGCTCCGTCTGGACCTTCAAACTGATGAAGTGATTGTGGGTTCCCATGCCGGGGTGCGACAACCGGCATGGACATTGACGGCACCGCAGGCTGCTGTGGTTTGGCCTGCGGTGTCTTTTTTCCCGAGATTTGACCGAGCGACACCCATGAAAACCTTTGTTACCGCTGCCCTGGCCATGACCCTGGCAGGGGCCAGCGCCCATGTCTTGGCCAACGCCGACCTGAGCAAGGCCACCGAACTGGCCAAGGCCAACGGCTGCTATTCCTGCCACGCCAAGGACGAAAAAGTGGTCGGTCCCGCCTTCAAGGCCATCGCCGCCAAGTACGCCGGCGACAGCGGCGCCACCGCCACCCTGGTGCAGTCGATCCAGAACGGCTCCAAGGGCAAATGGGGCCGCATCCCGATGCCGGCGCACAGCAGCATGTCGGGCGAAGACCTGAAAACCCTGGCCCAGTGGGTGCTGAGCCAGAAAGACTGAGGCCGGTCGCCGGTCAGCGCAACAATTCGGCGCTGACGGACCCGCCCAGGAAAAACCCCGACGGCACGGTTTCGTGCCGTTCCCATTTCACCAGTCCCACGCCGCGGCAATACCACTCCTTGCCGGTGATGGGCACGTCGCTGAACCCGTTGACCGGGTCGGTGTACAAGTTGAGCTGCCCCACCCCGTCCACCCGCAGGCAGGGCTGGAACCGGCCGGCCGGGGTCTCCACCGTCTCGTCCACCGCGGCGATGCGCCATTGCATGTTCAGCCGGTGGGTGTGGCGCAACTCGCGCGGGTACTCGTTGCGGCGTTGCAACAGGTAGGGCACGGTGGGGGTGCTCCACTCGGTGCCCACCACGTAAGGGGCTTTGAGCACCCAGCGCGGCGGGTCGTCGGGCAAGGCCTCGCCGTCCACCTCGGCCCGCACCGCGACGCGCTGCACCCCGGCCTCGGTGGATTTCAGGTAAAACTCCACCCCGGCCGAGTGGTGGCGCACCGCCACCGGCTCGCCGTTCCAGGTCAGGGGCGCGCGCACGGTCTGGGTCCAGGTGGTTTCGCTCGAGGCGTCGGTGCTGTCTTGGCGCACCCGGTAGCTCTGCTGCAAACCCTCATCCAAAGGGAACCAGACGTTGGAGGCCGAAGGCCCGCAGGCACTCAGGCACGCGGCCACACCGGCCAAGGTCCAGGCACAAGCCGCGCGGGCGGGGGTCACGGGTGACAACATGGCTCACTTCTCCGGCAATTGGGCCCGGGGCACGTCGCTCAGGCGGATCTCCAGGTCCTCGTTGCCCGCGGGCCGCAGCCAGCTGGAGCCGGCCGGGCCGCGTTTCGGCGTCGCGCTGCCCATCTGGGCGTTGCCGTCGCGGGCTTTTTTGAGGCCGTCCTCCAAGATGCCGCGCAGGTCCTTCTGGTAAGCCAGGCGATAGGCCCGGGGCATGTCCAGCAGCTTGCCGTCCGCCACCGGGTGCACCCACAGGAAGATGGCGCCGTCGTGGCCCTTGGCGGGCACCGGTTCGTCGAACACGGCCGACAGGAACACGAACTTGGGCGGCAGGCGGTCCACGCTGGGCCAGCCCGACACCCCCGTGAAGGTGTGCTGGGCCAAGAGGTAAAACCCGCTCACCGCCACGATGCCCAGGCCCTTGACCCAGACCGGCCAGCGCGTGGCCAGGCACAACACCAGCAGCCCAAAGGCCAACAGGGCGTACAACACGCCCAGCATGAGCAGTTGCGAGGAAACGGCTGGAATCATGGGAAAGTCCTTGTCACTTGAGGCCCACGGTCTCGACCAGGGTGTAGGGCTCGGTCCCCAGGTCGGACACCAAGCCGGCTTCGTCCAGGCTGAAGCGCACCAGGGTGCGCTCGGCCCCTTTGGCCGGGATGCGCACCTGCCCGGTGTAGACGATGTCGGCCTGAGGGTTGACCTTGACCACCGCCACCGACACGTCCACCGGCTGCTGGTCGCGGCTGTCGTAGTAGTGGGCGTTGACCACGTACTCGCCCGGCATCAAGCCGCGCAGGGTGGCGATCTCCTGGCGGATGGGGTTGGTGATTTCGCGCCCGTTGACGATGACGGTGTTGTTCTTGGCGCCGCGGTCGTCGCGGTCCAGGTGCATCAGGCCGGCGTCGCGCTGGCGGAACCACAGCACATTGCCCTGTGGGTCGCGCACCCAGGTGTCCACGTCGTTCGGGTTGTTGTCTGGCCAGGACACGGTGATGATGAACTCGGCCTTGGCCGGGATGTCGCCCTTTTTGCGCGCCTGGGGGTTGAAGGCCAGCATCGCGATCACGAAACAGAACACGAACGCGATCAGGATGTTGAACAGCATGTCGTAGAACGGGTCGGCCTCGGTGTCGCGGGCCGGTCTGCCGATGGCCATGGTTCAGCCCCCGCGCTGGTGCTCGCCCAGAGCCAGGATGTCGGCCACCAGGGCGTCGGCGTGGCGGTCCAGGCGCATCAATTGCAGGCCCAGCAGGATGTTGCCGGCCAGTCCGGTCATGGTGGTCAGCAGGGCGATGCCCAGGCCACCGGTCAGGCTTTTGAGCAATTGGGTGGACTGGCTGGGGTCGAAGTTCTGCATCTGGCCCAGTTCTAGCGCGAGGATGGAAAACCCGATCACCTTGCCCAGCAAGCCCAGCTTGAGCTGGATGCCGTTGAACCACCAGGCCATCTCGTGCGGGCCGTGGCTGGCTTCGGTGAGCAGGTCGCGCGCCACGCCCACGTCGGTGCCGCGCTGGCGCACCGCCTCCAGGTAGGTGTGGGCCCAGCGCCGGTCGATCGGGGCACCGGTCTGCCCCACCCGGCCGGCCGCCCCATCCGCAGGGCGGAGGGCAGCGGCATCCACGGCGGTGTCACCCGCGGCCGGCAAAGGCGCCGACCAGGCCAGCAAGGCCTCGCGCTGCCGCCCCAGGTGCCAGGCGCGCGCGCCCACCCAGCCGGTACACACCGCGAACAGCAGCAGGATGGCCAGGGTCAACCCGGTGGGGTCGGCACGCAACAGCATGGCCCACACGCCTTTTTCGTACAGCAACACAGCCCCCGCGGTCAACAACCCCACGTAAGCCGCCCACAGCAGGAACAGACCTTGCGGCCCCTGCTCCAGCCCCCAGGCCGGGCGCTGGAACCAGGGCAGGCGCCGCACCAGCCAGGCGCCGAACATGGCCTGGTGGGCAAAGGCGGGGCGGCGCAACGGCATCACCCCTTCGCGGAACAGACCGTCGCTTCGCCACCGGCGCGCAGCAGAGCCCGGGCCTCGGTGTCGTTGCGGAACACGATGGGCTGCGTGGGCACGGCCGAGGCGTTGCGCACGATCTGCACCACCTTCTCGTGGTCCGGCGACTTGCCGCACACCGGGTCGGCCGCGGCCGCGTCGCCGGCCAGCAGGTAGGCCTGGCAGCGGCAGCCACCAAAGTCTTTTTCCTTCTCGTCGCAGCTGCGGCAGGGCTCTTGCATCCAGTCGTAGCCACGGAAGTGGTTGAAGGCGCCGCTGCCGTGCCAGATGTCGTGCAGGGGCAGGTCGCGCACGTTGGGCAGTTGCAGCCCGGGCAGGTTGCCGGCGTTGTGGCAGGGCATGGCGGTGCCGTCGGGCGCGATGGACAGGAACACCTTGCCCCAGCCGTTCATGCAGGCCTTGGGGCGCTCCTCGAAGTAGTCGGGCACCACGAACAGCACCCGGCAACGGTTGCCGATCTCCGCACGGTAGCGGTTGACCACCGCCTCGGCCTCCACCAGCTGCTCGCGCGTGGGCAGCAGGTGCTGGCGGTTGTGCAGGGCCCAGCCGTAGTACTGGGTGTTGGCCAGCTCCAGGTACTCGGCGCCCAGGTCCAGCGCCATGTCGATGATCTTACCGACGTGTGGCAGGTTGTGCCGGTGCAGCACGCAGTTCATCACCATCGGCCAGTCGTAGGCCTTGATGAGTGCCGCCACCTTCTTCTTGAGCTCGAAGGTCTTGGTGTGGCTCAGAAAGTCGTTGAGTTCGCGGGTGGAGTCCTGGAAGGAGAGCTGGATGTGGTCCAGCCCGGCCTCCTTCAGGCGGCGGGCGCGGCTGTCGTTCAGGCCGACGCCGGAGGTGATGAGGTTGGTGTAGAAGCCCAGGCGGTGGGCCTCGGCCACCAGCTCTTCCAGGTCGTCGCGCACCAGCGGCTCACCGCCCGAGAAACCCAGTTGCGCCGCGCCCATGGCGCGGGCCTGGCGCAGCACGTCCACCCACTCGGCGGTGGTCAGCTCGCGGTCGTAGCGCGGGTAGTCGGTGGGGTTGTAACAGAACACACAGTGCAGCGGGCACTTGTAGGTCAGCTCGGCCAGCAGCCACAGCGGCGGGCCGGCCGTCACCGGGGCGGTGGCCGGGGCCGGCGGCGTCAGCGTCTCAGTCGATCCAGCCACGGCGCTGCCCCTCCTGCACCAGGGCCGCGACCTGCTCGCGGATGCCCTGCACGTTGAACAAGGATTGCAGCTCGTCAACGATGTCGTCGAAGTGCCTGCGGCCGTCGCAGCGGCGCAAAATTTCGGCGGCGCTGGCGTTGAGCTGCACCATGCCTTCGGGATACAGCAGCACCCAGGCGTTTTGCGCGCTTTCGAACTGCAGCCGGAACAGGCGCGAGAGCCTGGGGTGCGCCGGCAGGGCATCGCCCGGCGGGGTGGCGCTGGCGGAGGTGGCGTCGCTCATGGTTGGCAGGCTTTTTCGATGGCGTCGAGCATGCTCCACAGCACGTCGAGCTTGAACTGCAGGATGTCGAGGGCGCGCATCTGGGCCACACGGGTGCCGAAATGGTCCAGCGTGACCTGCAGGCCGTGCTCCACGTCGCGGCTGGCCAGCGGGATGCGGCTGCGGAAGTACTGCAGGCCGTCGGCGTCGATCCACGGGTAGTGGCCGGGCCAGGTGGCCAGCCGGTCTTTGTGGATCTGCGGCGCGAACATCTCGGTCAGAGACGAGCACACCGCCTCCTGCCAGGGCGAGTTGGCGGCGAAGTGCACGTAGGCGTCGCAGGCGAAGCGCACGCCGGGGGCCACGCGCTGCAGCGACCACAGTTCCTCGCGCGGGATGCCCACGGCCTCGCCCAGGCGGGTCCAGGCCTCGATACCACCGGCGGCCGAGCCTTCGTAGTCGCCGTAGCCGTCGTGGTCCAGGATGCGCTCGATCCACTTGCGGCGGTGCTCGCGGTCGGGCATGTTGGCCAGGATGGCGGCGTCTTTGCGCGGGATGCAGATCTGGTAATAAAAGCGGTTGGCCACCCAGGCGCGGATTTCGTCGGGGCTGCACTGGCCGCCGTTCAGGCGCACGTTGAAGGGGTGGTGGATGTGGTAACCGGCGCCTTTGGCGCGCAACTGGCGTTCGAACTCGGCGCGGTCCCAGGCCGGGGCTTGCAGGTCGGCGGCACTCGGCACGCGCAGGGAGGGGGTCAGGGCGGTGCTCACAGGGTGATCTCCAGGCCGTCGAACGCCACTTCAATGCCGTGCGCCGTCAGCTCGGCGCGCTCGGCCGAGTCTTCGCGCAGGATGGGGTTGGTGTTGTTGATGTGGATCAGCACCTTGCGGGTGCTGGCCGGCAGGGCGTCGAGCACCTCGATCATGCCGCCCGGACCGCTCTGCGGCAGGTGGCCCATGACGGCGGCGGGCTTTTTCGACAGGCCCAGGCGGATCATCTCGTCCTCGGTCCAGAAGGTGCCGTCCACCAGCACCACGTCGGCACTGGCCATGGCGGCCTGCACCTGGGGCTCGATCTGGCCCAGGCCAGGAGCGTAGAACAAGCGCCGGCCATTCTTGCGGTTGACGAACAGCAGGCCGATGTTGTCGCCCACGCGCGGTTTGCCGCGGAAGGGCGAGTACGGCGGCGGCTGGCTGGTCAGGGGCACGGGCAGCACGTCCACGCCGGCCAGGAAAGGCAGGTCCAACGGGGTGCCGTTGAGGGCGATGGGCCGGGTGTCCAGACCGCAGTAAAAGGACAGCATGCGGGTCAGCGGGAAGCCGTCGCCCAAATCGCTCAGCACCTCGGGCGTGGCGTACAGGGGCAGCGGGGTGCCGCGCTCGCGCAGCATCAGCAGGCCGGTGGTGTGGTCGATCTGCGCGTCGATCAGCAGCACGGCGGCGATGCCGCTGTCGCGCACCTGGCGCGCGGGCTGCAGCTCGGGGTGTTCGCGGACTTGCTGCAGCACCTCGGGCGACGCGTTGACCAGCAGCCAGTCCACGCCATTGACGCTGACGGCCACCGACGACTGGGTGCGCGCCCGGGCCTGGATGGTGCCGGCGCGCAGGCCGGCGCAATTCGGGCAGTTGCAGTTCCACTGCGGAAAACCGCCTCCGGCGGACGACCCCAAAACCTTCAAACGCATGGATGGCACTCTCGAAAAAAACAGGCGCACCCGGCTCAACGCCGCATGCGCCTGCCTGGAACCCGGTCCGCCTCAGCGCGGACCGACGGGTTTCAGCGGTTGGCGATGTACATCGTGATTTCGAAACCGAAACGCAGATCGGTGAAGCTCGGGGTGGTCCATTGCATGGGGTATCTCCTGTGTGTGGTTGGGTGGTAAGCTGACACAACGAGGTGCCAACTTGAGCACCATCATGCAATATAAATGCCACACCGTGTGACCTCACCCCCCCGGATTTACCCTAGCCTCTCCGGCGATCGCGTACTCCCCTTGGGCGCGGGGCTCGGCATGGCCTACCGGGTGCAGGGGCCCGTCACCGGCCAGCCCTGGCTGGTGCTGCACGGCGGTCCCGGCAGTGGCGGCAACCCAGGGCTGCTCCAACCGTTCGACCCCGCACGGCACCGCGCCATCCTGCCCGACCAGCGCGGCAGCGGCCGTTCGCGTCCCCGCGGCAGCACCCGCCGCAACACCCTGGACACCCTGGTGGGCGACCTCGAAGCCCTGCGCCACCACCTGGGTGTGGTCCGTTGGAGCGTACTGGGTGGCTCCTGGGGAGCCACCTTGGCCCTGCGCTACGCGGCCCGGCACCCCGAGGCGGTTGAACACCTGGTGCTGCGCGGCACTTTTGACGCCCAGCCACGCACGGTGCAGCGCCTGTTTCGGCGCTTTGCCCCCCCTGCACCGGGGTTTCAGGCCAGCCCCAGACACCGAACGCCGCTGCACCGGCTGTCACAACTGCTCCAACATGGAACAATGTCTGTGACACACCGGCGTACCTTGACACAGTGGAACCGGATGGAAGCCCTGACCGCCGCGCACGGCGCCCGGCGCGCCTGGCGGCACAGCCCCACGGCCGCAGCACGCGCACCGCAACACCGCCACTGGGCCGGCCTGCAGCGCCAGTCGCGGCGCCCCACAGACTGGCGCACCGGGCAGGCACTGGCGGCCAAATTCCGTATCCAGGCCCATTTTCTGCTCCGACACTGCGGCATGCGTCCGGGCGACTGGTCGCGGCAACTCCAGCGCATCGCCCAGGCCGGCATCCCCTGCGACTTCATCCATGGCCAGCACGATGCGGTCTGCCCACCGCACACCAGCCGGGAGGCCCACCGACAGATGAACCAGATCCGCCCCGGCATTGCCCGGCTGCACCACACCTGCGCCGGACACCTGGGCACCGACCCGGACAACGCGCGCGCGCTGCGCGACCGCGTGCACGCCCTGCTGCCACCCACTGCCCCATGAGTCACCTACGCCCTGCCCGCCCCAGCGGCCGGCTCTGGCTGACGGCCTGGGCCCTGGCCTGCGGTCTCGCGGCACCGGCCTGGGCCGCCGCCCACTGCCCGAACGCCCAGCCCTTGCAAGCCACGGCCCCCGGGGTCTGGGTTTGGGAGGGCCAGGCTGCCGACATCGCGCCCCAGAACCGGGGGCACGTGGTCAGCAACGTCGTGCTCATCGCCCCCGCCGGCCTGGGCGCGGCCCCCACGGTGACCGTGGTGGACCCCGGCCCCAGCCTGTTGCATGGGCAGGCGCTGGCCCAGGCGGTGCGCTGCCAGTGGGGAACCGGGGTGTCGCGGGTGCTCAACAGCCACGCCCACGCCGAAAACGTGTTGGGCAACAGCGCCTTTGCGTCATCACCTTCGGACCTCCACCCCGCCAACCTGTGGGCCACCGAAGACACCCGGCAGGCCATGGCCCAGCGCTGCCCGGGCTGCCTCGAACACATCACCCAGACCGCGGGCGCCGACGCCCTGCGCGGCACCCACATCGTTTTGCCCACGCACACCCTGGCGCCCGGCCAGACCCTGCGCCTGACCGACCGCCCCTGGATGGCCCTGGAACTGCGCGACGCCCACACCCACAGCGACCTGGCGCTGTGGCAAGCCGACACACGGGTGCTGATCGCCGCCGGTCTGGTCTACCGCGACCGCCTCCCCGAACTGGCCCAGGGCACGGTCCAGGGGTGGATCGCCGCACTGGATCAGCTCACGGCCCTGCGGCCGCGCACCGTGATCGGCCAGAGCGTGGGCGGAATCGACACTTTGCACGCCACCCGCCAATACCTGTGCGAGCTGACGCAGGCGGTGTGGTCGGCCATGGACCGCGGCTGGTCGGCCAGCGAAGCCGAATCGCTGGCCCTGCCCGCTTACGCCCATTGGGCCGGCTACGCCCAGCGCCAGGGCTTCAACGCGCAGCGCGCCTGGCGCGAACTCGAGCCCTGGTGGATTGAAGGGCGCAAGCCGCCCGCCTGTTCAGGCCCAGACGTCGGGAGGTAGCTGGTCTTTCTTGCGGTAGATGGTGTTGCGCGACACGCCCAGCGCTTTGGCTGCCGCCGACACATTGCCGTGGCAGCGCCGCAGCGCATCGGCCATGGCCTGCAGGGTCATGTCCTCCAGCTTGGCCGCAGCACCCCGGGCGCTCGGCGCGGCGCGGTCCGCGTCGGCCACCGCCTGCGGCACCGGATGGCCGCCGGCATGCGGCAGGGGCACGACCGGCGCCGCCAAGGGCACGGCCTGCGACCAGCCCCCGTCCACCGAACTCTCTTCGGTCGGTGGCGCCATCACCTCGTCCAGAAAATCGTCCGGCAAGTGCGACACCTCGATGCAGCCCTCGCAACCCACCATGGCCACCGCGGTGCGCATCAGGTTGTGCAACTGGCGGAAGTTGCCCGGCCAGGGGTAGCGCTTGAACAGGGCCATCACCTCGGGCGAAATGTCGATCTGGTTGCCCCGCTCGCACAGCGAGGCGAGGATCTTGCGGGCCACCACCTCGAAGTCGGTGCGCACGCGCAAGGCCGGCAGGCGTACCACCAGGCCGTTGAGGCGGTAGTACAGGTCTTCGCGGAACTGCCCGCGGGCGATCAGCTCCTTCAGGTTCCGGTTGGTGGCACAGATGATGGTGAGGTCGACCTCGTATTCCTTGTTCGAACCCAGGGGGTTGACCCGCCGCTCCTGCAACACCCGCAGCAGGCGGGCCTGCAACTGCGTCGGCATGTCGCCAATTTCGTCCAGAAACAGCGTCCCGCCGTTGGCCTGCTGGATCTTGCCCACCGACCCCTTGCGCCGGGCGCCGGTGAAAGCCCCTTCCTCGTAGCCAAACAGCTCCGACTCGATCAGGGTTTCGGGGATGGAGGCGCAGTTGACCGACACGAAAGGCCGCTCCGCGCGGTCGGAATCGTTGTGGATGGCCTGGGCCAAAATGTCCTTGCCCGTGCCCGTCTCCCCCAGGATCATGATGGGAATGTCGCGCCCCTGCACCAGCTGCAGCTTGCGCAACACCGCGGACACCTGTGGGTCACCCGTGTCCAGGTAATGCAAGCCCGACAGACCCGCCCGCGAGGCCAGCCGTCCCACCGGGGTGACCGGCGCCACCGGGGCCGTGGCCACGCTCGGCTTTTCCCAGCGGCGGTTCGGGCTGCTCACCTCCTCCACGACCGACTCGGGGCTCGGGGCCGGGGTCGCAGCCACCTGGAAACCGGGGGTCAGCCACTGGTTGACCTGACGCAACCGGGCCTGGCACCAGACCGACACGCCGTTGTGCAGACACAGCAGCACGGGTTTGCCGGCCGAGCCGCGCAGGCGGTCAAAGAACTGCGAGATCGCCTGGCCGAACAGCGACGAGAACGTGTGTGCCCGCAGGCTGTTGACCGACTGCCCCAACTGAAACTGGGCGCTGCGGTTGGCCGACAGGAAACGCCCGTCCTGGCTGAACACCACGATGCCTTCGACCAAGGTGCCCAGGAATTCGGAGCGCGAATGGAAGTGGATGCGCACCGCGTCCGGGAACACGTTGGCGAACATGTGGTTTTCGATCATCTGCGCCGACATCCGCACCAGCGCCATGGTGTGGTGGTGGTAGCTGCGTTCGTCGCCGGTCACGTCCAGCGCCCCCACCACTTTGCCGTAGGGGTCGAAGATCGGGGTGCAGGAGCAGGCCAGGAACTGGTTGGCGAACAGGTAATGGTCGCGGCCATGGACCACGATGGGCTGCTCTTCGGCCAGCGCGGTGCCGACGGCGTTGGTGCCCTTGCTCTTTTCCGACCAGTCGACCCCGGGCATCAGCGCCACCTGGGCGGCTTTTTCCAGAAAATCGCTGTCGCCCAGGGAATGCAGGATCAGGCCGCTGCTGTCGGTCAGCGCCACCATGCTGTGGGTGTTGGCGATCTGCTCGTACATGGTTTCCATCACCGGCGCCGCGTGCTGGTAGAGGAAACGGTTGGCGTCCAGGGCCTCGTGGAAATGGCGCTTGGGCACGCTGGAAAAATCGGGCCGGTCGGCGCTGTTCAGGCCAAAATTGCGGCTGCGCACGTGCGCTTCACCGATCACGGCCTGGTATTTCGGGCTGCTGGGCAAACAAGACCACCCACCAGAACCGGCGTCCACCAGCGCTTGGGGCTGTGTCAAAGGCATGTTGTCGTCTCCTGTGGTTCCGGCCACCCACCCCCAGTCGCCGGCCACCGCTGCATCAAAGTCGGCCGCCAGGGACTTGCCCCCGTCGATTGCCGGCCCGTTTTTGTCGTTTCCTTGCGTCATATTGTCGTTTTCTTCGTGTGTGCCATCAATACATGCAAAGACTTCGCCAGTGCAGGAAAACCCTCGGTTCGGCCCAATTGCGCCCCACTGGAACACCCCACACCGCCCAAAACGGACAAGATCCACCACGCATGCTCCATACTGGAACACTTCGTGTCCCCATGGAGCAGCCGGATGGCCCGCACCTGCGCAATCGCGGCGGTGGCACAGGGGGCAAGCTCGGTGGCACGCATATTGCCCTGTTGGGTGCGATTCAAAACCCAGGAGACTTTGTCCATGCACCCCATCCACACCTTCCGCCCCACCCTGCACCGTGCCGCCGCCGCGTTGGCCCTGGCTTTCGCCGCCGCCGGCGCCTTCGCCCATGGCGATGTCGTGCCCCAGGCGGTGGACACCAGCACCCTGCCGCAACTCGGCAGCAAATGGCTGGACAGCAACCCATACAGCACCGGCCCTGCCCAGAAAGAGGCGCTGCGCATCGGCACCTCCGCCTACAACCAGAACTGCGCCCGCTGCCACGGCCTGGAGGCGATTTCCGGCGGCATAGCTCCCGACCTGCGCAAGTTCGACGGTGACTGCACCGGCCTGGCCGACGCCGACAAAAAGGCCGCCTGCTTCAAGGAAATGGACGATTTCTTCCTGGCCACCGTGCGCCGTGGCCGCACCCGCGACGGCCGCGTCTACATGCCCCCGTTCGAAAGCACGCTGAGCCAGGAAGCGATCTGGGCGATCCGCACCTACCTGGAAACCCGCCGCACCAACGACTGACGACACACAGGGCCACACGGCCCTGGCGCGCCACCACAGGCGCGCACCCGGACACGCACAAACACAAAAGGAGACACGCATGACCGCCCACACCCCCACCCCGAACAGCCACGTCGGCGCCGGACTGCCCCGCCGCAGCCTGCTGGCCGCCTTGCCGCTGGCCCTGGCCGCGCCCTGGCTGCCGGCCCATGCCACCGAACTGCAGGACTTGGACAAGATCCGCGCCAGCGGGGCCCTGAAAGTGGCCGTGTACAAGGACAACGCCCCCTACTCCGGCGGCTCGGCCAACGAACCCACCGGCCTGGACGTGGGCTTGGCTCGGGCCCTGGCCCGTGAGCTCAACCTGCAACTCAACCTGTTGCCGTTCGACGCGGGCGAAAAAATGAACGACGACCTGCGCAACATGGTCTGGCGCGGGCACTACCTGGGTTATGGTCCGGCCGATGTGATGCTGCACGTGCCGGTGGACAAATACTTGATCAACCAGAACCGCCAGACCCTGATCTTCGCGCCCTATGCGCGCGAGGTGCTGACCGTGTTCCACCGTCTGGACAAGCTCAGCGGCATCCGCAGCGGCGACGACCTGCAGAGCCACACCCTGGGCGCCGAGCGCGGCAGCGGCGCGGCCAGCATCCTGATGGGTTACCGCGGCGGCATGTTGCGCAGCCAGGTCCGCATCTTCGACAGCGGCATCGACGCGGCGCAGGCCGTGCTCAAGGGCGAGATCGAGGCGGCCTACGTCACCCGCGCACAGGCCGAATCTGCCCTCTTCACGGCCAAGGTCGAGCGGGCCGCCTTCGGCCTGACCGAACTCGGCCTGCCCGGCCTGGCCGACAACGGCTGGCCCATCGGCATGGCCGTCAAGGTAGAAAACAAGGCCCTGGCCCTGGCCCTGGAAGCCGCGCTGCAGCGGCTGCGCGACAAGGGCGAACTGCTCGCCCTGTTCCGCGAACACGGTCTGACGATGGTCACACCCTGAGGCAGGCGACCGCGGCGCGGGGGCCTCTCAGCCCCCGCCACGCTGCATGTACAGGTCGAAGCGCTTCATGAAAGCGTAGCGCTGATCGGCCGACAGGCCTTCAAAGCGGAATTCCACCTGCAAGCGCGGCATGCGCATGAGCGCGATGACGCGCGGCGGCAGTTCGGCCCAGCGCAGCCGCAGCCCTCCCGTGCCGATCTGCACCTGCGCCTCCTCGGCGCCCAGCGTCCAGGCATGCGGCCCCACGGCTTCGGGCAACCAGCCCAGCCACTCCCGCGGGGTGCAGCCCATGTCGCGCACGAAGTGCTCTGCGTAGGCCGACTGCATGATGGGTGCCCGGCTCAGCCGCCGGCGATGGGTGGCCAGATGGCCAGCACATCGCCGTCGGTCAGGGCACGGTCGGCCCGCGCCTCGGGCGGCACAAAGTGGCCATTGATCAGCACCAGGTGCACCAGCTTGGGCGGCAGGGCGTGGGCCTCGATCACCTGGCTCACGGTGGTACCGGGCGCCAGGTCCAGCGCGATCTGGTTGTAGCGGGCGGCGGGCGGCAAGTAGTCGCCCAGCGTGGCAAACAGCTTGAAGGTGATCTGCATAGTCCCCCAGCTCAACGGCGGCGGGCGTCGCCGGCCCCGCTCCACTGGCCTTGCGCCTGAGCCGTCGCCAGGTAGGCCTTCATCAGCTGCGTCGGGTCTTCCTTGAGCTTGTCTTTCCACTCGCCCAGTTTGACTTTGCCTTCCACCAGGCCGCGCATCACGCCCACGTGGTCGGTCCAACCCACGCTGTTGCAGCCCACCATCACGTCGCCCTGGAACTGCAGGCTGAGCACCTTGTGGTGCGCCGGGTCCAGCAGCTCCACCTGCTCGCCGCCGGGCACGCCCTGCCAGTTGCCAAAGCTGGTGGAAATCAGGCCCAGCGTGTCGAGCACGTTGATCTGCGTCACGCCCTTGAGCTCGGCGCGCTTGCCCACCATGTTCATGGCGGCCACATAGGCCTGGTCCGCCGCGTTCGGCTGGATGGCGCTGACAATGGTTTTGCCGCTGACCTTGTCGAAGGCCTCGGCGCAGTCACCGGCGGCGTAAATGCCGGGCACGTTGGTCTGCATGTGCTCGTCGGTCAACACCCCCTGCAGGCAGGTGATGCCGGAGTTTTCGAGGTAGCCGATGGCCGGGCGCACCCCGGTGGCGCTGATGATCAGGTCGGCCTCGATCGTCTGCCCGGTGGACAGACGCACCCGCAGCGGCCGGTCGGCGGCCAGCGCGGCACCAGCCAGGCCCACGGCCTGCGCCAGCTTGCCCAAAATGCCGGTGGCCGGCTCGGGCGCGCGCTCAATGGCTTCCACCCGGGCGCCGGTGAACACGCGCACGCCCTTGGCCTCGCACCACTCGCGGATCATGCCGCCGGCGGCCGGGCCCATCATGCGCGGCACCATGCGGTCGCCCATTTCCACCACGGTCAGGTCCACGCCACGCTGCTTGAGGGCCTCCATGATGATGCAGCCGATGAAGCCCGCGCCCATCTGCAACACGCGGGCGCCGGGCTGGGCCAGCTTGGCGATTTCGCGCGCGTTCTCCAACGTCCAGCAAGGGTGGATGCCGGGCAGGTCCATGCCCGGAATCGGCGGGCGAACGGGGTGCGAGCCGGTAGCGATCAGCAGCTTGTCGAAGGACAGGGTCTGGCCGTCGTCCAGCGCCACGGTTTTGGCCGCGGCGTCCACCCGGGTCACGCGGGCGCGCACCTGGTCGATGCGCCGCTCGGTAAAGTGGCTGGCGCCCTTGCGCAGGTAGGTGCCGCGCTCGTCGATGTTGCCGATCAGCAGGTAGGGGATCGCCATGCGCGAGTACGGCGGCTCGGGCTCGTCGCCGACCAGGGTGATGCGGTCGTGCGGCGCGTGCTTGCGGATGGTTTCGGCCGCGATCACGCCGGCCGGGCCGGCGCCGAGGATGAGGTGATGGGTCATGGGCAATGGGCTCCGCGGACAATGAAAAAAGGGGTGGACAGGCGCGCGGCCTGAACCACCCCGGCCCTGTGCGCGCCAGGGGTGGCGCGGTCACAGGCGGTTCGGATCACAGACCCAGGCGGGCCTTGGTGTCGGCGGTCGGGCGGCCTTCGGTGTCCCAGCCACGCACCGCGTAGTACTTGGGCAACATCTCGGGCAACTTGTTCACCAGGCCTTTGGCCGGGCCGGTCTGGGCCGGCTCGTTCAGCAGGCGCGGCGGCAGGTTGTCGTCCTTGGCGGTGAAGCCGGCGGCGTTGTTGAACTCGCGCTCCATGTTCCAGATGCGCTCACCGATCTTTTCCAGCTCCTCGGTGGTGTACTCGTCGCCACAGGCGGCGGCCACTTGCGGTGCCACATCGGCCAGGCCCCAAGCAAAGCTGGTGAAAATACAGATGCCGGCCGAGTCGAAGGCGGCGGTCGCGTCTTGGAAGGCTTTGACCAGTTCCGGCTTGCCGTCGGCGGTCAGCGGGTCGGTCTTGACCGGGATGCCCAGCACCTCGGAGGCCACGGTGTAGCTGCGCAGGTGGCAGGCGCCGCGGTTGGAGGTGGCGTAGGTCAGGCCCATGCCCTGGATGCCGCGCGAGTCGTAGGCCGGGAATTCCTGGCCCTTGACGCTCATGGACAGCTCGGGATGGCCGTACTTCTCGCACAGGCGCTTGGAGCCCCGGCCGATCTCTACGCCAAAACCCACGCCGTTGGCGGTCATGTCGGCCAGTTCGCATAGCGCCTGGGCCGAGCCGAACGGCGCCTCGATGCCGATCTGCTCCTTGGTGAGCACGCCCATCTCGTACAGCTCCATCACCGCGCCGATGGTAGCGCCGAAGCTGATCGGGTCCATGCCCTGCTCGTTGCAAATGGTGTTGGCGTACTGCAGCGCTTCCAAGTCGTTCACGCCGTTGGCCGCGCCCAGCGCCCAGGCCGCTTCGTACTCCAGACCGCCGGTGGCACCCCAGTACTGCGGCTTGTTCTGCACGCTGAAGTGGTTCTGGTCGATCTTGCTGATGCGGCCGCACGCAATGGTGCAACCGAAGCAGGCCTGGTTGGTCACCAGCTGGGCCTTGCCGTCGCTCGCGCGCGGCGTGGCCATGGCTTCGGCGGAAATGTCCTTGGCGCCTTCGAACTGGGTGTCACGGTGGTTGCGCGTGGGCAGCGCGCCGATCTCGTTGATCACGTTCATCAGCACCTGGGTGCCGTAGGTGGGCAGGCCCTGGCCGGTCACCGCGTTCTCGGCCAGGATCTTCTTCTTCTCGAAGGTGGCTTTCATGAAGGCCTTCGGGTCCTTCACATTGCCCACGCCCTTGGTGCCGCGCACCGCGATCGCCTTCAGGTTCTTGCTGCCAGCCACGGCGCCCACGCCGGAACGGCCGGCCGCGCGGTGCAGGTCGTTGACGATGGCCGCGTACAGCACCTGGTTCTCACCGGCCAGGCCGATGGAGGAGATGCGCAGCAGCGGGTCCTGCAGGCTGGTCTTGAGGATTTCCTCGGTGTCCCACACCGACTTGCCCCAGAGGTGCGAGGCGTCGCGCAGTTCGACCTGGTCGTCGTTAATGTAGAGGTAGACCGGCTTCGGGCTGGCGCCTTCGAAGATCACCATGTCCCAACCGGCCGATTTGAACTCGGCGCCCCAGTAGCCGCCCGAGTTGGAGCAGGCGATGGCGCCGGTCAGCGGCCCTTTGGTGATGACGGTGTAGCGGCCACCGGTGGAGGCCATGGTGCCGGTCAGCGGGCCGGTGGCCCAGATGATTTTGTTTTCAGGCGACAACGGATCGACTTTGGGGTCGACCTCTTCGACCAGGTATTTGCTGCCCAGGCCACGCGAGCCCAGGTAAGCGTGCGCCCACTGCATGTTCAGCGGTTCGCGTTGGATGGTGCCGTTCGTCAGGTTGACGCGGAGGATTTTTCCAGCCCAGGACATGTTCTTGCTCCTTACCCGATCAGGCCGCGGCCTGGTTGCCCAATTTGTCGGCCCACTGCTTCATCTTGTCCATGCCGGTCCAGTTGGCATCGATGAAGGTGATGGCCCCGGTCGGGCAGGCTTCGGCACAGGCCGGTTCGCCGCCGCACAGGTCGCACTTCTGCACCTTGCCGGTTTCCTGCACGTAGTTCACCGTGCCGAAGGGGCAGGCGATGGTGCAGACCTTGCAGCCGACACAGGTGGTTTCGCTCACCACCTTGGCCCCGGTGACTTTGTCCACCGTGATGGCCTCGACCGGGCAGGCGTGCAAGCACCAGGCCTCGTCGCACTGGGTGCAGGTGTAGGGCACCTTCTTGCCGGTGTGGTGGAAATCGAACACCTTGATGCGCGACTTGGACGTCGCGTAGGTGCCGTAATTTTCGAAGGAACAGGCCATTTCGCACTGCAGGCAGCCGGTGCATTTGTCCGGGTTGATGTGCAGAACTTTCTGCATGGAGCTTCTCCTGTTGGGGTGGGGGCACGGCCACCTATGCACAGCCGTACTTATGAACACGTTTGCATGGCGATTGTTAAAGCAGCCCGGGCGTTTGGGTTCAGGGAAATCCCTAGGACGCCCGCACCCGACGCACTTATTCTCAAATTGAAACACTGCTTTAATGGCGAAAACACGGCAACATGCGGGCCTGCCGCCCGCGCCACCGCCCACACCCATGCACACCGGACTGCCCGCCCCCGCCTCGCCCACCCCCCAGGACCGACTGGCCGGCATCGAACGCGCCCGCCAGGCCCTTCTGGAACGCGCACCGGGCGAGCCCGCTCCCTGGCTGCCTCCGTGGATCGGACGTTCCTGGCGGCGTTGCCTGGACCTGGGCCTGCAGCCGCAGCAGCGCGTGCAGTTCGAGGCGGTGTCGGCCCCCGCCGTCAAGCGCGCCATCGAAGCCAACCAGTCGTTGCTGCGCGCGGCCGCCCCGGTGATCCGCTCGCTGGCACGCGCCATGGCCGACACCCGTTACTTCGCCATCCTGACCGACGCGCAGGGCGTGGTGATCGACGTCAACGGCCCGATCGACCGGCAGGACCCGAGTGCCAGTGCCATCGCCCGGGTGGGGGTGAACCTCTCGGAGCAGGCGGTGGGCACCACCGCCATTGGCGCCACGCTGGCCGAGGGGCTGCCGGTGTGGCTGCACCGGGGCGAGCACTTCTTCGACGACACCAGCGTCTACAGTTGCGCCGGGGCCCCGCTGTTCGGCCCCGACGGCCAGTGCATCGGCATGCTCGACCTCACCGGCATCCACGTGCCGGAACGCCCCGCCCTCAAGCACCTGGTGACCCAGTCGGCGCGCAGCATCGAAAACGCGCTCACGCTGGCGCAGCCACACCACCTGCTGCTGCGCCTGAACTGGCCCGGCCGGGTGCTGGGGGAGGACAGCGACGGCCTGGTCGGCCTGGACGCAGACGGCCGCATCACCGCGGCCAACCGCGCGGCCATCGACATGCTCAACCTGGTGCCCGGCCAGGACTGGCCGCACGCCTGCGACGTGTTCGCGGTGCCCACCGGGGCCCTGTTCGACGCCGCCCGGCAGCAGCGGGGCGCGGTGGAGCAGCCGCTGTGGTGCGGGCTGCGGCTGCAGGTGCTGGCCCAGCCCAGCGGGGTGCAGGACGGGGGGGCCTCGATCCACCCCGCCAGCAACTACGGCGTGCCGCTGAAACAGGTGGAATCCGCCCTGATCCGCAAGGCGGTGGAGGATGCCCAGGGCAATGTGGCCGAGGCCGCGCGGGCGCTCGGCATCAGCCGGGCCACGGTGTACCGCAAGCTGGAACGCCGCTGAAGCGGCGACCCTCAGGCCTCAGGCCTGCCGTTCCAGCGCTGCCAGTTCCTCGGCCGTGAACACGCGCGAGCGGGTGTGAAAGGCCTTGCCCTCCGGCCCTTCGAGCGAGAAGGTGCCGCCATGGCCCTCGATCACGTCGATGATGAGCTGGGTGTGGCGCCAGTACTCGTACTGCGCCTTGCCGATGTAGAAAGGGCAGCCACCGATGTCGCCCAGGTACACGTCGCCGGCACCGGTGGTGATTTCGCCCAGCAGGTAGCAGTTGGCCGCGCTGTTGTCGCAGCAGCCCCCGCTCTGGTGGAACATGAGACCGGGGCCGTGCTTGGCCTTGAGAAATTCGATGAGTTCGACCGCGGCCGGCGTGGCGATGACTTTATCGACCATGGTGGTGTCTCCTGCTTGTGTTGGTGGGCACGCGCTGCCTCGTGACATTCACGCACCCAGTAGCGCAACAACCGGGCCGGGCCATCGCCGATTTCTGGTACCCCAGCATGAGGCGATGGCCCGGCCCGGGTGTTGCGCGGAGTCACGCCAAAGAGACATGACTCCACCAGCCAAGGATCAGAAGAAGCCCAGCTTCTGCTCGCTGTAGCTGACCAGCAGGTTCTTGGTCTGCTGGTAGTGGTCGAGCATCATCTTGTGGGTTTCGCGGCCGATGCCGGACTCCTTGTAGCCACCGAAGGCGGCGTGCGCGGGGTAGGCGTGGTAGCAGTTGGTCCACACGCGGCCGGCCTTGATGGCGCGGCCCATGCGGTAGGCCACGTTGCCATTGCGGCTCCACACGCCGGCGCCCAGGCCGTACAGCGTGTCGTTGGCAATGGCCAGCGCCTCGGCCTCGTCCTTGAAGGTGGTCACGGCCAGCACCGGGCCGAAGATTTCTTCCTGGAAGATGCGCATCTTGTTGTGGCCCTTGAACAGCGTCGGCTGCACGTAGTAGCCGCCTTCCAGGTCGCCGCCCAGGTGGGCCTGGCCGCCGCCGGCCAGCACTTGCGCGCCTTCCTGCTTGCCCAGGTCCAGGTAGGACAGGATCTTGGTCAGCTGCTCTTTGGACGCCTGGGCGCCCATCATGCTGTCGGTGTCCAGCGGGTTGCCGTGCTGGATGGCGGCCACGCGCTGCAGCACGCGCTCCATGAACTTGTCGTAGATGCTTTCCTGGATCAGGGCGCGCGACGGGCAGGTGCAGACCTCGCCCTGGTTGAAGGCGAACAGCACCAGGCCTTCGATGGCCTTGTCGAGGAAGCCGTCGTCCTTGTCCATCACGTCGGCGAAGAAGATGTTGGGCGACTTGCCACCCAGTTCCAGCGTGGCCGGGATCAGGTTGTTGGCGGCGGCCTGGGCGATCACACGGCCCGTGGTGGTGGAGCCGGTGAAGGCGATCTTGGCGATGCGCTTGCTGGTAGCCAGCGGCATGCCGGCTTCGCGGCCGAACCCGTTGACGATGTTCAGCACGCCCGGGGGCAGCAGGTCGGCGATCAGCTCGGCCAGGATCAGGATGGAAATGGGGGTGGACTCGGCGGGCTTGAGCACCACGCAGTTGCCGGCGCCCAGGGCGGGGGCCAGCTTCCAAGCCGCCATCAGGATGGGGAAGTTCCAGGGAATGATCTGGCCCACCACGCCCAGCGGCTCGTGGATGTGATAGGCCATGGTGTTCTCGTCAATCTCGCTGATGCCGCCTTCCTGGGCGCGCACGCAACCGGCGAAGTAACGGAAGTGGTCCACGGTCAGCGGAATGTCGGCGTTCAGCGTTTCGCGGATGGCTTTGCCGTTGTCCACGGTTTCGGCGTAGGCCAGCAGTTCCAGGTTCTGTTCGATGCGGTCGGCGATCTTGAGCAGGATGTTGGCGCGGGTGGCGGCATCGGTCTTGCCCCACTGGTCGGCGGCGGCGTGGGCGGCGTCCAGGGCCAGTTCGATGTCCTGGGCACCCGAGCGGGCGGCACGGGTGTAAACCTGACCGGTGACCGGGGTGATCACGTCGAAGTACTGACCTTCCACGGGCGGCACGAACTTGCCACCGATGAAGTTGTCGTACTGGGCTTTGTAGGCGATCTTGGCACCGGCAGCACCGGGGGCGGCGTAAAGCATGTTGTCTTCCTCTGTGAAGTTGTCAAAAACGTGGAACAAGGCCTGTTCGGCCCAGAACCCTCAACAACTTCCATGCCACCGCGTTTTGCCACCGAAACCACGGCTCCCCCAGGCCTTTGGAACAGATTTCAGGGGGCTGGTGTACCGCACCGCTCTGTTTTGGTACGGCAAATTCATGCATATGTTGCGCCGCGATGCAACGGCAGCAACGTGCATAAGGGAATACCCACCACCAAAATCAAAGGCCTGCCACAGCACGCTGCGGCAGGCCTGGGCAGGGGGTATCGGGTGGCGTCAGGGTTTGGCGTTCGGGAAGAACAATGGTTCGCCCCCGATCTTGTACGACGCGATGGCCGACTGTCCGGCCGGACCGGTCACCCAGTCGACGAACTTCTGGCCCTCGGCGGTTTTCACCTGGGGGTGCTTGGCGGCGCTCACCAGCATCACACCGTACTGGTTGAACAGACGCTGATCGCCCTCGACCAGCACCGCCAGGTCGGCGCGGTTCTTGAAGTTCAACCAGGTGCCACGGTCGGCCAGGACGTAGGCCCCGCTGGAGGCGGCGATGTTGAGCGCCGGGCCCATGCCGCAGCCACAGGCCTTGTAGCCACCGCCCATATTGCTTTCGTTGCCCGCCATTTTCCAGAACCGCAGTTCGGCCGCGTGGGTGCCGCTCTTGTCGCCGCGCGACACGAAGGGGGCATTGGCCTGCGCCAGCTTCTTCAGGGCCGCCACGATGTCCTTGCCCTGGGTCTGCGCCGGGTCGCCCTTGGGGCCGATGAGCACGAAGTCGTTGTACATCACGTCCTGGCGCTTGGCGGCAAAGCCTTCGGCCACGAACTTTTCCTCGGCCACCTTGTCGTGCACGAACAGCACGTCGGCGTCGCCGCGGCGCGCCATGTCGATGGCCTGTCCCGTGCCCAGCGCCACCACCTTGACGTCGATGCCGCTGGCCTGTTTGAACATCGGCAGCACGTGGCCGAACAGCCCGGACTGTTCGGTGGACGTGGTGGACGCGACCACGATGGACTGGGCCTGGGCCCCGAACGACAGCACCCACACGCCGGCGGCGAACCAGCCCGGCTTGAACCATTTCGACCACATCAGAGCTCTCCTTTGCAAAAAGCCAACGCCGAGGGGGACACCCGCTCCAGCACGGCGTCGTTGAAAAAATCGTGAACCGGCAAATCGGCCAGCAAGCGGCCCGCTTCGAGGTACAACACCCGCGTGGCCAGCCGCTTGACCTGGCCCAGGTTGTGGCTGCTGAACACCAGGGTGGTGCCAGCGGCGGCGGCGAATTCGGCGATGAGGGCTTCGACCTCCTTCTTCGCCTTCGGGTCCAGGCTGGCAGTGGGCTCGTCCAGCAGCCAGACCTCGGGGTTTTGCGCCCAGGCCCGGGCCAGCGCCAGGCGTTGCTGCTGACCGCCCGACAGGGCCCGCCCGCTGCGCTGGGCCAGACCGTCCAGCCCCACCCGGCGCAGCGCCTCTTCGGCCACGGCCCGGCTGGCACGCCAGGTCGAGCCGCGCCAGCACACG
>NZ_NWMV01000087.1 GCF_002837145.1 Macromonas nakdongensis
CCTGCACCATGCGCACGGCGCGCTCGCGGACCTCGGGTGAGAACTTGTTTGACTTGGTCATGGCTCCATCTTCTCAGACGTTGGAGCCTCCTCAATTCCCGGGGCGGTTCACTTCATGGGTAAAGCACCGCTCAACGCTCACGTGGGTGCAGGCGCGGGCATCGAACTCGCGCCTCGGTTGCCACAACACTTCGCCCCCCAACAACGCGCCTGGTCCCAGGAACTGCAAAATGCAGCGGTGCCCCTCTTCGTTCACCTCCTCCAACGCCACAATGCCGCTTTGGATTCGGTAAACGCCCGACTTTGTGTCGCCGCGCAGATGCAGATAGTGTCCCGCCTGGTGGGTCGTCTGGCGACGGCTGGGTGTCGGTAAGTGGACCGAAGGCGCTGGCGGGTGAGACTGTCCCGCGTCATCAAAGATCATTCTCATAGCTTTAAGGCTTGAAAGCGGACTTGATCGACCAGGTGCAACAGGTGGGTAAGTGCCTGAGGCGCAACAGCCCCACGCAGGTATGGGCGAACAAAGTACTCCAATGCATCGGCATGGGTGGGGCCGGCGGCGAAATGCAGAACACCTTGATCAGACCCGATCAGGTAGGTCGGGAAGGTGGTGATGTCCAGCTCACCCAGCGCTTCGTCGTGGTCCTCTATGTCCAGCCACGCCCAGCGCACCTCGGGCAGCCGTTGATGCATTTGCGCAAAGACCGGTTGCAGGCCCCGACAAACGTGGCACCACTGCGCGCACAGGCAGACGACCCACACTTCAGCGGCCATGCGGGTTGTTGAGTTGGTGAATATCCAACGGTTGCACCACCGTGCCAGTGTTGCCCCAGGACTCTCGGATGTAGGTCAGCAACGCGGCCATGGTGTTGTCGTCCAGCGTCATCTGGAACGGCGGCATGCCAAAGGGATGGGGGTGCCCTGCTTTTGGCAACCCGAAGCCACCCTCCTGCACGATACGCAGCAGGTTGGCCGGAGTAGCCAGGGTCACCGCGCGGTTCCCGGCCAAAGGCGGATAAGCCACCCGACCATCGGCCAGCAGAAAGCCTTGGCCCTGGTCGCCGTGGCAAGTGGCGCAATGCTGTTCGTACACCCGCTGCCCCAAAGCCCGGTTGGTCACGGCTTGGCTGGCCTGTTTGGGGGGCGCTGAAGACTGCCGTGGCAATGCGATCAGGTAGTGCGCCACTGCGTGCAGATCGGCCTCGTTCCAGTGCTGCAAGCTTTGTGCAACCACTTCGGCCATGGGGCCGATGGCGGTGTGATGTCCACTTTTTCCATCGCGCAACAAGTGCACCACGTCGTTCAAGGCCCAGCCTTGAACGCCAGCTTCTTGCGGGTCCAGCAAGGAGGGTGCGTACCAGCCATTCGGCATGGTGGCGCCTGAGAGCGCCTTGGCGCTGATCAGACCACCCAGCCGGTCGCGCGGGGTGTGGCAGGCGCTGCAATGGGCCAAGCCCTCCACCAATTGGCGGCCCCGCTCGATCTCATTTGCCTGCACAGTCACTGCCGCCGATGGCTGGCCTGGCGTGAAGTACAGCGCTCGCCACACCTTGAGTGCAGCCTGTGTGTTGTAGGGCCAGCGCATCTCGTTCGGTCGGTTTGGGGTTTCGTTGGGCAACAGCGTTTGCAAATAGGCGAACAGGGAGTCGCTGTCGTCACGGCCGATGTGCGTGGTGTGGGTGTAGGGGAAAGCGGGGTTGAGCCAACGCCCGTCGGGTGCCTGGCCATGGTGCAAGGCCCGCCAAAAGTCACCGGCCGACCACCCGCCCAAACCCTGCGCGCTGGGGGTGAGATTGGGACCAAAAACGGTACCGTAGGGTGTGGCAATGGGGGTGCCCCCGGCATACGGCGCCTGCCCGGGCAGGCTGTGGCAGCCTTGGCAGTTGCCGAGCACGCTCAGGTAGCGGCCGCGTTCGATGGTGGCGGTCATGGCCATTGGGCTGGCCGTGTCGGCCTGTCGCTCGGGCACCGCCATGGTGGGGGCCGGCCAGAACAGCCAACCCACCAGGCCCAGCAAACACAGAACCAACGCCCCGCACAGCCAGCGCAAGGCAGAAATAGGAGTCATCAAAAACGCCATGGTGGGAAACCTCAAGGAGCGGAGCCGCACGTCATGGGCACAGACGCTGGCGCAGGGGGCAAGGTGGCCAGCGCGGGAACCGGCTGCGATGACAGCCAGGCGCTGAGAGCGGCAATGTCCTCGGGCGCGAGGCGGCGGGCAATGTCGCCCATGCAGTCTGGCGCGTGTGCTTTGCGCACACCGTTGCGCCAGGCGCCCAGCTGGGCGTTGAGGTAGTCACGCGGCAGCCCCAGCAAGCCTGGGGTGGCAGGCAGGGTGCCCATCAAAGCGGTGCCGTGGCAGCCCACGCAGGCGGGCACTTGCCGGGCAGCGTCGCCATGCAGCACCAATTGGCGGGCACGCTTGGCTTGAGGCGGGGACAAGGTGACCGTGACCGGGGCGGGGTAAGGCGCCTTTTGTTCGGCAAAGTAGTGGGCTATGTCGCGCAGGTAGGCGTCGGTTTGGTGCTGCAGGAGCACCGTCATTGGCTTGTACTGGCGGCGGCCCTGTTGAAAGTTCAATAATTGGTGGTACAGGTAGTCGGCCGGCTTGCCCGCCAGCCGGGGGTAGTAGCCGTCGGGGCCCGCGCGGCCTTGCTCGCCGTGGCAAAAAGTGCAGGCGGCCAAGCGCTGCCCCAGGCTGTCCACCGGCTGGCCTTGAACGCCTGCGGCCAAGCTGAGGGCGATCGCCACAAAGGTGGATTGAATCAAGCGCTTCATCTCAATTACCTTGGAAGTACAAAGGTCGAGGCCTCTGTGGCAGCCTTTGTGGTGAGCGTGTGCACGGAGGTTGCCGCAAATTCGATGGGAAGAATTTGACCTGCATGCTGCACGGCCACCGTGTTGGGCACCCGGGCTGTTAGAGACACAGTGGTCGCTTGGGCGGGCGCCAGTTCGACCCGAAGCGGGTTGACCAACTCGGCTCCGAGTGCGGACGACACCCTAATTTCCAAGACTTGAGGGTGGTCGGTGGCGTTCATTAACTGCAGCCGGTACACGTTTTCGACATGGCCTTGTTCGACAAAGCGCGCCATCACCGCTCGGTCCCGAATCACGTTCATGCGGATGTCGGGCCGCTGGGTGAACGACCAAGCCAAAGTGCCCACGCACACGCTAAGCAGAGTCGCATACACCAGCACCCGGGGCCGCTGCAGTGTGAGCCACACGGTTGGCGGCGTGTCCCGCCCGGCCAACTCACGCAACGAGGCCAGGCGAATCAGGCCACGCGGCGCGCGCACCTTGTCCATGACCTGGTTGCAGGCGTCAATGCACAGGCCGCAGCCGATACAGGCCGCCTGTAAACCCTGGCGGATGTCGATGCCGGTGGGACAGACCTGCACGCACAAGGTGCAGTCGATGCAATGTCCCGCTGATTTGTTTTTGCTGCCGTCTTGGCGCAGGCTGGATCTGGGCTCGCCACGGCGGTGGTCGTAGGCCACGTTGAGGGTGCGTTCGTCCATCAACGAACCCTGAAATCGCCCGTAAGGGCACATGTGCAGACACACTTTTTCGCGCACCAGCCCGGCGTTGAGGTAGGTGAGGGTGCCGTAGAACAGCGTCCAGAACGCGGGCCAGAAACCGATGGCCAAGTGCAACACGTCGTGGCCCAAGACCCGCACCGGGGTGAAGTAGCCGACGAAGGTCAGCCCAGTCCACAAGCCCACCGCCAGCCAGGCCAGGTGCTTGCCACCCCGGCGCCCCAGTTTCTCCAGCGTCCAGCCGCTTTGGTCCAGCCGTTTGCGGTTCTGGTGGCTGCCTTCAAAGCGGTTTTCGATCCACATGTACAGCGAGGTGTACACCGTTTGTGGGCAGGCAAAGCCGCACCACACGCGGCCCGCCACGGCGGTGGCAAAAAACAGCAGCAGGGCGCACACCACCAGCAGCCCGGCCAGGTAGATCAGGTCTTGCGGAAACAGCACTGCCTCGAATAGGAAGAAGCGCTGGTGCGCCAAATCGAACAGCACCGCCTGGCGACCGTTCCAATCCAGCCAGGGCAAGCCGTAGAAAAAGGCCTGGGTCAGCCAGAAGAACGTCCAGCGCCACCGCGCAAACTGGCCGCTGACTTCGCGCGCCTGTATCTTGTCGGTCAGCTGCCAGGTTGAAGACGGCTGGATGGGAATGACTTTGTGCATGACGGGCTCATGGGTGCTGGGGCAACTCTTGGGCGGCTGCGAACCAGCGGTCGAGTTCGGCCGCCGCTGCGTGCAGGTGCGTAGTGATGGCATCGGTGCCCAGCCATTCGTCGCGGCGGAAGAACACCTGCTTCAGCGTGACGACGCCCATCGTCGCTCCCCGCCAGGCGGCCTTGTCCTCGCCGGGGGTGGTGTAAAGACCGTCTTCCTCACTGCGCAGCATCAGCCAACCAGGCGAGTTGTCTTCCAGTTGGGCCGGCACCACCAATGAAAAGCCACTCCACACCAGGTTGGCCACGCCGTTGAAGCGGCCATTCAGTTGCCAGCCATTGCCCACGAGCTGACCGATCAACGCGGAGCCACCTATCACGGCCGCACTGGCCCGGTGGGCCAGTACCAATTCAGGCACGATGAACTCGCGCAGTGCCACGTTTTGCGATTGCAGTAGCGCCTCAATGGTCAAGCGTTGGGCTTTGAACACCTGTGGCGCGTATGGGCCCAAAGCCGCTATTGCCCGCGCAGTCTCTGCGTTGGCATACAGGTCGCCATGTTGGCCGCCGTCGCCGCCGAGCGCGACAGGTACACCCGGCTTGAACAGGCCCATGCGGCCCATCTGACGCAACAGGTCGGCCCCGTTGGCGGGATGGTCAGCAGCGACGGGCGGGGCAGCAGAGGTGTTTGGTGTGGCGAGAGACATGCCTTGATGATGTCCACGCGGCCTCTGATTGGTAAGTTGCAGTTTTGTCGATAAGTGACCGTATCAGATGGCGCGGCTGATCCGGTGGTTTTTCTGCTGTGCTGATACCGTGTGTGGTCCATTGGCCGATCAATACTTGGCCGTATGAGAGGTTTTTTTGGCGTCGCACTGGGTATGTTCACCCTGGTGGTTTTCGAGTGCTTGGGGGCGATGTTGACGGCAAAGCTGGGCTTGGGCCTGCCGGGGAGCGTCATTGGCTTTGTTTTACTGGCCTTGGCGCTTGGTGTATTCCGAGATGTTCCAGAGGCATTACAGCGGCCCTCCGCATGGCTTCTGTCCCACTTGCCGCTGTTCCTGATACCCGCGTTGTTCTCCGCAGTTGTTGCCCTCAACTTAGACCATTCACCGTGGCAGTTCCTTGTGCTGGGTTGCGTGGGGGGCACTTTGGTGTCTGCATTGGGCGCTGCCATGCTGGTGCTGCGCTTGCAGCGCCAATCTACCAAGCGGCCTGTGGATGACTGAACTTCTGTTGTTGAACGGGCTCGTGCTGGGTTGCTATTTGCTGGCACGGCGAGGGTTTTCCTGTTCTGGTCGGCATGTGCTGGCCTTGCCCTTGCTGACTGGAGCGGCCATGTTGTTTGTGGCGGTAACGCTGCTCAGGTTGAATCCCCAGACGCTGTTGGCGCAGATGTCGGGTCTGCGCTACCTGATGGACCTGGCGGTGGTGGCGATGGCCATTCCGCTTCAATTGGCAGGGCGCGCGTTGATGCGCCAGCCAGCGCCGTGGTTGGCTGGGTTGTTGGCTGCAGGTTTGGGCTCCATGGCTTGCGTTGTGTTGTTGGCCAATGGACTCGGTGTTTCCCCGGATGACCTGGTGGCGCTATTGCCCAAAGCCGCGACCATGCCGGTCGCGCTTGGACTGGCGGGGCAGGGCGGCGCCAACGTTCACCTCACCACCCTGTCTGTTGTGATGACCGGCTTGGCTGGCGCGCTATGGATTCCGTGGATTTTGCGTTCCTGCGGCGTTCAGCCAGGTCCGGTTCATGCCTTCACACTCGGGGCTTGTGCCCACGCGATTGGCTTGGTGCGGGTGCAGGCAGACAGCCCCCAGTGGCAGCATTTTGCGATTGCGGGCATGTGCGGCAACGCGTTGCTGACTGCATTGCTGATGGGGCTCTGGTGGCGGTTGTTAAACCTGGGCTGAATGCAGTGCTGGCTGAGCAGCCGATATCATCCAATTCAAGACTGATAGACCTTGAACAGATGACCACCGTGCGCTTGACGCGCTACCACCAGTTGGCCGAAGAACTTGCGGACAGCATCCGGGCTGGGATGCTGCGCGCGGGCGACCGTCTGCCTTCGGTGCGCGACCTGCGGCGCCAACGCGGCGTCAGCCCGTCCACCATCTTTCAAGCCTACGCTCACCTGGAGTCGCAAGGGCTGGTGGAGGCCCGTCCGCGCTCGGGTTACTTTGTGCGGCCCCAGCGCGCCGTCAACCCCAAGTCCATGACGGCAGCGCCCACCACCGACCGAGTCACGCCGGTGGCGATCAGTGAACTGGTGTTCGACCTGCTGGGCTCTACCCGCGATGCGGACGTGGTCCCTCTGGGCTCTGCGTTTGCCGCCCCCGAGTTGTTTCCGTTTGCCGAACTGGCCCGCAATGGTGCTCGCGCCATGCGGCGCTTGTCACCCGAGCAGGTGTCGGGGGCCTTGACGGCGGGTGACGAAACCTTGCGCGGCCACATCCGTCGCCGCTATGCCCTGCACGGTGTGCCGCTGAACAACGACGAGCCCATCATCACCAACGGCGCGATGGAGGCACTCAACCTGTGCCTGCAGGCGGTCACCCAACCGGGCGACGTGGTGGTGGTGGAGTCCCCCACCTTTTACGCTGCCTTGCAGGCCTTGGAGCGCCTGCACCTTAACGCGGTGGAGGTGGCGACTGATCCCGCAGAGGGCGTGGATCTAAATGCCCTGGAGGATTTGCTGAAACGCCAAAAGGTGGCGGCGTGCTGGTTCATGACCTCTTTTCAGAATCCACTGGGCTCGCTCATGCCCAACGCCCGCAAAGAGGCCTTGGTGCAGATGTTGGCGCGCTACCAGGTGCCGCTGATTGAAGACGACGTGTACGCCGAGTTGCACTTTGGGCCACGCCGACCCTTGCCCGCCAAGGCGTTCGACCGCGAAGGGCTGGTGCTGCATTGCTCGTCATTTTCCAAATGCCTGGCTCCAGGTTATCGAGTGGGTTGGGCGGCGGCTGGCCGGTACAGTCGGCACGTCGAGCGGTTGAAGATGATGACCTCGCTGGCCACGTCCATTCCGTCTCAGTGGGCGATTGCCGAATACTTGGTGCAGGGCGGCTACGATCGGCATTTGCGCCACCTGCGCGGGGCGCTGGAGTCCCAGCACCAAGCGGCTAGGGTCTTGATCCAGCGCTACTTTCCGCCTGGCACGCGCATGACGGAGCCTCAGGGCGGATATTTCGTCTGGCTGGAGTTGCCCCCACCGGTGGATACACTGGTGGTGCACCAACGAGCCATGGCGCAATCCATCAGCACTGCGCCCGGGGTGCTGTTCTCCGCAGATCGACGGTTTACCCACCACCTGCGGCTCAACGTGGGGCATCCAGTGGATGATCGATACAAGCAGGCAATTCAGCGGCTTGGGTGTCCACTTTCAATTTAAAACAGCGTCTAGTTTTTGTATCGCGGATGATTGCATGGCCCCCTGGAGGCTTCTATGGTCAATGGCGCGATGTGATGCGTGATCTGCTGGCTTGGCCCGGCGGTGGATTTTCCCTTGACACAAAATTCTGCATACCCTCTCTCGCCGCTGTTGAGTGGCCACTTCATCTGCAGACTTTCCGCTGGCTTCTGGACACCTGTTCGGGTGCTGATTGCGGCCGGGCAACTTTGAGCTGTCTGGGTGAAGGGGGAGGGTTCGGTTGAACCTTGATACTGATGGACTGCAGCGATACCGGCTCAACCTTGATTGCCACCCACCTCTGCTCGCGGAAGTTCCTTGAATACCCGGCCATGAGCGGGAGTCGTACTCTCGTTTTTCATTCTAGTAATGGGTGTCAACACGCCTTAAACAAGGACATGATGAGTTCACGCGTCCAAGTTAGAAATGGATCGTGTCCGTGTCGTCTGCTCCAATGCAGCGAAACGGTGAAATTGCGTTGTGGCAAGTCCGGCTCGACCAGTGCGAATTCACTTCGCGGTTCAAAGCCTTCGGCGATCGCTTTGGGCATGATCACGCCCATGTCCGTCGAACGAACGATGGCGGGTAAGGCAAGGAAGCTCGAGGTCGTCAAACGTATGCGGTGTTCGAGGCGCATTATTTGCAAGATTCGTAGCGTTTCTGTGTGTGAGCGTACCGAGACGAAGTCGAGCGACTCCAGCTCCTGCGCATTGAAGGCGCCATGCTTGTGCCAATGCAGAGCCGGGTGCTCGGCACGCAGCAGCAGCAGATAGCGGTCATTCAGCAGTTCGACTTTGGAGGAGCCCTGCACATCGGGCAGAAATCCAATCGCGAAGTGAAGATCTTGACTGTGCAAGGCCGCGGCAATGTCTTGCTGAGGCCAAGGCTTGGCCTGCACATGGACGCCCGGTGCCCGTTGCCTCAGTGCTTCCATCAGCCTGGGCAGAAACCGCATCTCCCCAATGTCGGTCAGGTGCAGGCGCAGTTCGGCACGGCTGGTAGCGGGGTCGAAGTTGTCCAGCTCGTTCACGCCTGCGTCCAGAAGCGCCAGGCCTCCTTGAATGGATTTTGCTAGACGGTTGGCACGTTCCGTGGGGCCGGCGCGTGTCAAGGTAGTT
>NZ_NWMV01000088.1 GCF_002837145.1 Macromonas nakdongensis
GTTGGCCAGGCCGTCGGGTTGTGCAGGGGCAGGCCGGTTTGCTGAGTGGTGGGGCCCCAGGGTGGCGGCGGTGTGTCGAACGCGGCCGGGGCGGTGTGGGGCCGGGTGTCGCCCGCAACGGCGCCGGCGTCGCTGCCGGGGGCGTTGCCCGCCTGGGCCCAGCCAGCGGCCGCGGCCAGCAGGTGGGCGCGGGGCGCGGCCAGGGCGTTTTCCACCGCATGGCGCACCGCCTGGTGCACCTCGCGCCCGTCGCGGAAGCGCACTTCGATTTTGGTCGGGTGCACGTTCACGTCCACCCGGGCCGGGTCGATCTCGATGAAGAGCACGTAGGCCGGTTGCCGCTGGCCGTGCAGCACGTCTTCGTAGGCGCTGCGCGCGGCGTGGGTGATGACCTTGTCGCGCACGAAGCGGCCGTTGACGTAGGCGAATTGGCGGTCGTTGCGGGCGCGGGCGGCGTCGGGCAGGCCGGCCCGGCCCCAGACGCGCACCGCCGTGCCCAGCCCTTCCAGGGGCAGGCTCTCATCGACAAAATCCGGTCCCAGGGCGGCGCCCACCCGTTGCGCCAGGGCCTCGGCTAGACCGTCCTGCGGGCAGGCGCGCCACTGTTCCACCAGCTTGCCTTCGTGCCAGATGGCAAAGCCCACGTCGGGCCGGGCCAGGGCGTGGCGGCGCACGGCTTCGATGCAGTGGGCCAGTTCGGTGGCGTCGGTCTTGAGGAATTTGCGCCGCGCCGGGGTGGCGTAGAACAGCTCGCGCACCTCCACCGAGGTGCCGACGGCGCGCGCCGCCGGCGCCAGTTCGCCGGTGCGGCCCTGCAACAGCCAGCCGTGGGTCTCGGGCGCGTCGGCGCTGCGCGAGAGCAGGCTCAACTCGGCGATGGAGTGGATGGCGGCCAGGGCTTCGCCGCGGAAACCCATGGTGTCCACCGCCTCCAGTTCGTGCAGGTCTCGGATCTTGCTGGTGGCGTGGCGTTTGAGGGCCACGCTCAGCTCGTCGCGCGGGATGCCGCAGCCGTCGTCCTCCACCGCGATCAGGCGCACGCCGCCGGCCAGCAGCCGCACCGTGACCTGGGTGGCACCGGCGTCCAGGGCGTTGTCCACCAGCTCGCGCACCACCGAGGCGGGCCGCTCCACCACCTCGCCGGCGGCGATCTGGCTGACCAGTTCGTCGGGCAGTTCGCGGATGGGGCGGCGCGGCTGGGTGTGCGGGCGGGGCAGGGGCAGGCTGGGGTTCACCGGGGGCATTGTAGAAGCTGCGCTCAACCCTGGCCGCGGGGCGGAGGCGGCGGATTTGCGGGTTAGTCCGGATGCGGCAATTGATATGTGTACATATTATTTGAGGACCATCCCACAAGGTTTTGCATGTCCCACTCCACTGCCGCCGCCCCGGTGCTCCCCTTGGACTGGCCCGAAGGCGCCGGCCCTGGCCGTGTGCCGTTTGCGGCCTACACCGACCCCCAGGTCTACCAACAGGAGCTGGACAAACTGTTCTACGGCCCGCACTGGAGCTACGTCGGCCTGGAGGTGGAAATCCCGAACGTGGGCGACTACAAACTGAGCTGGGTGGGCGAGCGTCAGGTCATTCTGGTGCGCGACCGCGTCATGCCCAAGGAACGCGCCACCGACCACGGCATCCGCGTGGTGGAAAACCGCTGCGCCCACCGTGGCGTGCGCTTTTGCCAGGAGCCGCACGGCAACGCGCGCAGCTTCGTTTGCCCCTACCACCAGTGGACCTACAAGCTCAACGGCGACCTGGCCGGCCTGCCGTTCAAGGACGGCGTCAAGGTGGTGACCGAAGCCGGCCCTTGCACCCACGGTGGCATGCCGCCCGACTTCGAGCTCAAAGCCCACGGCCTGACCAAGCTGCGGGTGGAGGTGCTGCACGGCCTGGTGTTCGCCACCTTCAGCGACGCAGTGGAGCCGCTGCGCGACTACCTGGGCCCCCAGATTCTGCCCTGGCTGGACCGCATCTTCCTGCGGCCCGACGGTCCGCGTCCGCTCACCCTGCTGGGCTACAACCGCCAGCGCATTCCGGGCAACTGGAAGTTGATGCTGGAAAACATCAAAGACCCCTACCACCCGGGGCTGCTGCACACCTGGTTCGTTACATTCGGGCTGTGGCGCGCCGACCAGCAAAGCCGCATGGTGATGGACGCACACGGCCGCCACGCGGTCATGATTTCGCGCCGCAACGACGGCGGCCAGGGCCCGGCCAAAGACTCCGGCGTGCAGACCGACGTGACCCAGGGCGTGACCAGCTTCAAGGCCAACATGAGCCTGCACGACCCGCGCCTGCTCGACGTGCAGCCCGAGCCCTGGTGGACGGTGGACGACCCGCAACACCCCGGCCAGCGCATCACCCCCACGGTGACCATGATCACGCTCTTCCCCAGCCTGATCGTGCAGCAGCAGGTCAATTCGCTCTCCACCCGCCACATCCAGCCGCGCGGCAACGGCAGTTTCGACTTCGTCTGGACCCACTTCGGCTTTGCCGACGACACCCCCGAGATGACGCAACGCCGCCTGCGCCAGGCCAACCTGTTCGGCCCGGCCGGTTTCGTCAGCGCCGACGACGGCGAGGTCATCGAGTTCAGCCAGGACGGCTTCGCCCAATGGAACAGCGACGGCCGGGGGCAGGGCAGCACCCTGTGCGAGCTGGGCGGCAAAGACCCCGGCCTCGGCCAGCCGTCGACCGAACACATGGTCACCGAAACCCTGATCCGCGGCATGTACGCCTATTGGCAGAAAGCGATGGCCGCATGACCCCCGCCGCCCACCCCACACCCGTGGCGCTGGACCCGATGGCCACGATGTGGCTGCACCACCAGATCGACCGTTTCAACGCCGCCTACGCCGCCGCGCTGGACGAAAAACGCTACAACGACTGGCCCGATTTCTTCCTGCCCGACGGCCACTACCAGGTGCAGGCGCGCGAGAACTTCGACCGCGGCTTGCCGCTGGCGCTCATCGCCCTGGAAAGCCAGGGCATGATGAAGGACCGTGTCCACGGCATCACCCAGACCATTTACCACGGGCCTTACCACATGCGCCACGTGGTCAGCCCGGCGCAGGTGCTGTCGGTCACGGCCGATGACGCCGGCGAGGTGGTGCAGGCCCAGGCCCACTACGCGGTGTTCCGCACCAAGCCGGGCGACGTGAGCGAGGTGTTCAACGTCGGCCGCTACATCGACACCTTTGTGCGCGGCGCCGACGGCACGCTCAAATTGCGCGCGCGCCGCTGCGTCTACGACAGCGAGATGGTCCTCAACTCGCTGATCTACCCGGTTTGAAAGCTGGGGTGCGTGGCCTCAGAGCTGGCGGCTGCGCGCCAGCGGCGGGTTGCGGCTGAAGTAACCGACGATGCCCTGCAGCAGGGCGTCGGCCATTTCGGCCTGGAAGCGGGGCGAGCGCAAACGCTTTTCCTCGTCTGGGTTGCTGATGAAGGCGGTCTCGACCAGCACGCTGGGGATGTCGGGGGCGCGCAGCACGGCAAAGCCGGCCTGCTCCACCTGGGGTTTGTGCAGTTTGCCCACGCGTTCCATCTCGCCCAGCATGGCCCCGCCCAGGCGCAGGCTGTCGTTGATCTGGGCGGTGGTGCTCATGTCGAGCAATGCGCGCTGCACGTGGGCGTCTTTGGCGCGCACGTTGAGGCCGCCCACCAGGTCGGCGGCGTTTTCCTTGTTGGCGATCCAGCGGGCGGCGGCACTGGTGGCGCCGCGGTCGCTCAGCACATACACGCTCCCGCCCTGAGGCCGGGGCGAAAAGAAGGCGTCGGCGTGGATGCTGACGAACAGGTCGGCCTGCACCCGCCGCGCCTTGTCCACGCGCACGTGCAGGGGTACGAAAAAATCGTCGTCGCGCGTCAGGAAAGCGCGCATGGTGTTGCCCTTGACCTGGGTGCGGTTGATGCGGTCGCGCAACAGCAGGGCGATGGCCAGGACCACGTCTTTTTCCCGCGTGCCCCCGGGGCCGACCGCGCCGGGGTCTTCTCCGCCGTGGCCGGGGTCCAGCGCCACAACGATGAGGCGGTCGGTCTTGTCCGCCGCCGTCGCTGCTGCGGGGCGTTGCTTGGCGGCGAAGCTGGGGCGTGTGGACGATGAGAGAGGTGTGGCCGGGCTGGGTGCCGCGGCGGCGGTGTTGGGCGCTGGCGCCGCAGGGGAAGCGCTGGAGGTCGGGCGGGGCGCGTGTCCTTGCTGGGCCAGCAGCGCTCCCAGGGGGTCGTGGGCACCATCGGCCGTGGTGGGCGCGCGGCTGTGGGTGGGGGCGGGCGCTTCCAGCTCGCGCAGGCGCTGAGCGATCAGGTCTTCCAGCGGGTCGGCGGCCTGGGTGGGGTAGAGGTCCAGCACCAGGCGGTGCTGGTAGGCGGCCACCGGCTGCAGATCGAACACCTGGGGCGCGATCGGGCGCTTGAGGTCCACCACCAGGCGCACCACGTTCGGCGCGTACTGGCCCACCCGTATGCCCGCGATGTTGGGGTCGTCGGCGCGCAACTGGCCCACCAGTTCGCGCAGGCCGGGAATCAGGTCCAGCCCTTCGATGTCCACCGCCAGCCGCGGCGGGTCGGCCACGAACACCTGGCGCGCTTGCAGCTTGGCGTCGGATTCGATGGTGACGCGGGTGTAGTCCTGGGCAGGCCAGATGCGCACCGCCACGATGCCCGCGCCGTGGGCGATCTGCTGTGGCCCCAGCCACAGCAGCAACAGGCCCCCAGGACCCAGGCAAGTCAGCACCTCGCGCCGTTTCATGCGCGGGCGGCCTCCAGCAGCTGCACGCCGGTGGCGGTGTGGGCGCTCAGGTCCAGGGTGCGGGCGTCGTCGTCCATGGGGATGAGTGTGACACACAGATCGGCCGTCGGCATCAGCCCTTCGGCCTTTTCCGGCCACTCCACCAGCTTGAGGCCGGGGTCGGCGAACAGCTCGCGCAAGCCCGCGTCCTCCCATTCCCGCGGCTCGCTGAAGCGGTACAGGTCGAAGTGCGCAATCCGCAGGCCTTGCGGCCAGGCCGCGGCGGGCGGGGCGCTGTGCGGCTCGACCACCGCGTAGGTCGGGCTTTTGATGCGGCCCTGAACGCCCAGGGCCCGCAGCAGGTGGCGCACCAGCGTGGTTTTACCGGCGCCCAGGTCGCCGTGCAGGGTGATCAGCGCGTGGCCCAGGGCTGGGCTGCTGGCCAGGCGCCGGGCCAGGGCCTCGGTGTCGGCCTCGGTGGGGCAGGGGCAGCGGGCCGTGGCCAGGGCGGGGGTGGCGTCGGGCATGGCGGACTTTCTACAATCGGGCAAGATGTTCAAGGCTGATGAATTCGTCGCGCAGATCCAGGCTTGGGGCCGCGAGTTGGGATTTTCCCAAATCGGCGTCGCCGGTGTCGACCTGGCCGAGGCCGAGCCGGGGCTGCTGGCCTGGCTGGCCGCGGGCTTCCACGGCGACATGGCCTACATGGCCAGCCACGGCCTCAAGCGGGCGCGCCCGGCCGAACTGCTGCCGGGCACCGTCAGCGTGCTGACCGCGCGCATGGATTATCTGCCGCGCGACACCCCGGCCGACTGGTCCGAGCGCGAACGGCAGCGCGCCCAGCGCCCGGGCGAGGCGGTGGTGTCGGTCTATGCCCGCGGGCGGGACTACCACAAGGTCTTGCGCCAGCGCCTGCAGAAGCTGGCCGAACGCATCGAGCAGGCCTTGCCACCCGACGCGCCGCCGACCGCGGGGCCCTTGCAGCACCGCGCCTTCACCGATTCCGCCCCGGTGCTGGAGGTGGAACTGGCCAGCCGCAGCGGCCTGGGCTGGCGCGGCCAGCACACCCTGGTGCTGCATCGCGAAGCCGGTTCGATGTTCTTTCTCGGCGAGATCTTCCTGAACCTGCCCTTGCCGCCCACGCCGGCGGCCAGTGCCCATTGCGGGGCCTGCAGCGCCTGCCTGGACGGCTGCCCCACCGGGGCCATCGTCGCGCCGCAGCGGGTCGATGCGCGGCGTTGCATCTCCTACCTCACCATCGAGCACGCCGGCCCGATCCCGCTGGAATGGCGCCGGGCCATCGGCAACCGCATCTACGGCTGCGACGAATGCCAGCTGGTGTGTCCGTGGAACAAGTTCGCCCGCGCCAGCCTGCTGCCCGATTTCGATGCCCGCGGCTTCCTGGTGGGCCAGCCGCTGACGGCCCTGTTTGCCTGGGATGAAGCCACCTTCCTGCGTCAGACCGAAGGCAGCGCCATCCGCCGCATCGGGCACGAGCGCTGGTTGCGCAACCTGGCGGTGGCCCTGGGCAACGCCCTGGCCCAGGCCACGTCGGCCGACGAACGTGCCCGCTGCACCCAGGCCCTGGCCAGCCGGCAGGCGGACCCGAGTGCCCTGGTGCGCGAACACGTGGCCTGGGCCTTGGCGCAGGCGCTTTGAGGCCGGTGTCGGACCCCAGGTGCCCACACCCGCTGGAATGAAGCCCGGGCCCGTGCCCCGCACACGGGGGAGGCGACGGGCGGCGCAACTCATCTCCAGCCAGAAATTCCCGCCATTTCGTGACAGAATCCCCGGTTTTATCGCCCCCCTTTACTGGGGCATTTCTGGCCTGTCCGGGCTTTATTCATGAACCACATCAAACCCAAGTTCCATTTGGCCAAACGGTCGCCTGCCCGTTCGGGCGGCGGTCACGGTGCCGCCCCCACGGCGGTCGTGGCCCTGGTGGACGAACGCTACCTGGCCTGGCTGGGCGCGCAGCAGCCGCAGCCGTCCCAGTCTCCCGCCCCCGTGTTGCAGCGCAGTGCCCTGGTGCCGGTGTTCGCCCACCTCGCGCGCCTGTGCAACCCCGAGGCCCCCTTGCTGCGCACCTGCCTGTTCACCGACCGGCCCCCGACCGAACTGATCGATGACGTGCTGCCGCGCCTGGTGCCCCAACATGCCCTGGACGGCGGTCTGGGCCTGGTCCGCGCCCTGGGCCTGGAGCTGGTGCAGCTGGCCCAGCGCTCCCCCGGGGCCCAGGTGCTGCTGGCCAGCGACGACGAGCGCCTCATCCCCTACATCGACGAAGCACAATGGCGGGGCACCAAGGTCATCCTCGTCACCGACGAGGCCTCGCACGATTTCCCCAAACTCATGGGCGATGACCCGAGCTGGGCCCGTTTGCTGATGCAGGCCGACCGCCGCGTGTCGCTCAACACCGCCGCCTGGCAGGCCCTGACCGTGCCGGGCGTGGGTTACTACGCCGCCCGGCCAACCGAGGCCGAGCGCCCGCGCGAAGCCGAGCTGCCCGCAGCCGAGGCCGATGCCGCGCTGGACCTGACGGACGACTGGCGCGCCCAGGTCGAACGCGTGATCCAGGACTGGTGGACCGAAGAAACGCCGCACGCCCGCCTGGACCTGTTCGAGGAAATGCAGAACACCCAGGGCGTGCCGCCCGAAACCGACCGCCACCTGCTGCTGCGCGTGCGCCGCGAACTGGCCCGCACCCTGAGCTTCCCGGAGAAGAAGGCCATGCGCGAAATGATCCGCGCCACGGTCATGGCCCAACCCCCTTCGGTGGATGAAGCCGTCCAGCCCTGAGCGCCTGCCACCCGGTCCGGCGGGCCTGGCCTTGGGCGAGGAACTGGCGGCCTGGTTCGAAACCCCGCCGGGGCGCTACCTGCTGTCGTGGGAGCAATCCCGGTTCGACGAGGCCGTGGTCGACCTTTTCGGCTACAACGCCCTGCAGCTGGGCTTGCCGCAGCTCGATGCCCTGGATGCCAACCGCATGCCGCACCGCTGGCTGGCCGTGCCCGAACCGGGCGGTGCCGTGCCGGCCTCCAGCGCCGGGGCCGGGCGCTCTGTGGCCTTGGTCACCCACGCCGCGGCCTTGCCGTTCCCGCCCAACAGCCTGGACCTGGTGCTGCTGCCGCACACGCTGGAACTCAGCGCCGATCCGCACGCCGTGCTGCGCGAGGTCGAGCGCGTGCTCGTCCCCGAAGGGCGGGTGGTCATTTCTGGCCTGAACCCGGCCAGCCTGTGGGGCTTGCGCCAGTACCGGGCGCGTTTCTGCCAGCGCCTGGGTCTGGCCCAGACCCGCCTGGGCCGGCTCTACCTGCCCGAGGCCGGCGAATTCATCGGCCACTGGCGCTTGCGCGACTGGTTGCGCCTGCTCAGTTTCGAGGTCGAATCGGTGCAGCAGGGCGGCTACCGCCCCGCCGTGCGCAGCGAACCCTGGCTGCAGCGCTTCCAGTGGATGGACCGTCTGGGCGCCCGCTGGTGGCCCTTTTTCGGTTCGGTGTATTTTTTGGTGGCCGCCAAGCGCGTGCGCGGACTGCACCTGCTCGGTCCGGCCTGGAAGCCCCGTCGGGCCATGGCCGCACCGGTGGCCATCGCCCAGAAACCGTCGTGGCAGGCCGTGGGTGCGCCCCAGGCCTCTGAGGAAAGTCGTTCAACGTGAACCATGTCGTGATTTACACCGATGGCGCCTGCAAAGGCAACCCTGGCCCGGGGGGCTGGGGGGCTTTGCTGCGTTCGGGGGCGGTCGAGAAGGAGTTGTTCGGCGGCGAGCCGGAAACCACCAACAACCGCATGGAGATGACCGCCGTCATCGAGGCCCTGGCCGCGCTCAAGCGCCCCTGCCGCGTCACGCTCTACCTCGATAGCGAATACGTGCGCAAGGGCATCACCGAATGGCTCAAGGGCTGGAAGGCCAAGGGCTGGGTGACGGCGGCCAAACAGCCGGTGAAAAACGTGGACCTGTGGCAGCGCCTGGACGACCTGGTGCAGCACGCCGGTCACCAGATCGAATGGCGCTGGGTCAAGGGCCATGCCGGCGACCCGGGCAACGAACGCGCCGACAGCCTGGCCAACCGCGGCGTGCCGGCGCGCTGAGGCCGGGCGCGCACCGGGCATGCCCGGCCGGGCCGGGGGGTGAATCGGTGCGCCTGCGCCGCCAGGCCGCATCCCCTTGTTACAGTGGCCCGATACAGGTTGTTGAACACAGAGTACAGGCGCAGCACATGGCAAGCAAATCGATTTACTGGGGCGTCGCGGTGGCCGGCATCGCTGTCGCCTCCGGCAGCGCCTGGTGGTGGCAGCCGGGCCCGCGTGCCACGCCCGCT
>NZ_NWMV01000089.1 GCF_002837145.1 Macromonas nakdongensis
GCGCGGCACGCGCCAGCCGGGCCAGGTGGTGCGCCAGGTGGCGGAACACGCCGCCGTCCAGCGCCAGCGTTTCCAGCAGGTCGAACGGGGCGCTGGCCCGCGCCAGGAAGGCGCGCTTGTGGTGCCACTCCTGCCATTCGCCGACCGCGGTCGCGTCGGCGGTGATGCCGCTGCCGATGCCGCAGCGCAAGCGCTCCCCGCGAACCGTCACGGTGCGGATGGGCACGTTGAAGGTGGCAGCCACGGCACCGGGCTGGGAGCCAGGGCGCACCACGCCGACGGCGCCACAGTACACGCCACGCGGGCCGGGCTCCAGGGCGCGGATCTGCCGCATGGCCTGCACCTTGGGCGCCCCGGTGACGGAACCGCAGGGGAACAGCGCGGCGAACACGTCCACCAAACCGGTGCCAGGGCGGGTGCGCGCCTCCACGTCCGACGTCATCTGCCACACCGTGGGCAAGGCCTCCAGGTGGAACAGGCGCGGCACGCGCACCGAAAACGGCTCGGCCACCCGGGACAGGTCGTTGCGGATCAGGTCCACGATCATCACGTTTTCGGCCTGCTCCTTGGCCGACTGGCGCAAGCCCTGGGCGCGGGTGGCGTCCTCGGCCGGGGTGGCACCGCGCGGAGCGGTGCCTTTCATGGGGCGCGAGAGCAGGCGCTGGCCGTCCCAGTCGAAGAACAGCTCGGGCGAGAGCGACAACACCTGCTCCGCCCCGGTGTCGATGAAGGCGGCATACCCGCCCGGCTGGGCCCGGCGCAGCGCGGCGAACAGGTCCCAGGAGCGGCCCTGCGTCAGCACCCCGGTGGTGGGCGCGGTGTGGTTGACCTGGTACAGCTCCCCCGCGGCGATGGCGGCGTGGAGGGTGGCCATGTCGTGCGCGAACGCGGTCGCGTCGTCGGGGAATTGCCAGGTGGCGTGCGCGTCCTGGCTGGGCGGGGGCACCTGCGCCGCGCCCTCGGCGGGCGCTGCGTGCACCCCGAACCAGGCCAGGGGCCCGTCGGGCGGGTGCGTCTGCAGCGCGGTGTCGAAGGCCGGGGCCGCCTCGTACGCCACCCAGCCCACGCACCAGCGGCCTTGTTCGGCCTCGGCCTGCACGGCCTGCAAGACCTCGCGCACCTGGGGCCCAGTGTGTGCCACCAGGGTGCGCAGGGGCGCCCCGAAGGCGGCCCGCAACGGTGAGCCACCTTCGGGGGCGGCGAAATCGACGACAGCGTGGAGCGTCTCGACCACGTCAGGCCGCGCCGATGTTCGGCACCAGCGCACCGGCGTTCTGGCCGTTCTTCAGGGCCGCGGTGAAGGACAGCATGCGGTCGATGGGCTGGCGCGCCCGGGGAATCAGGCCCGCGTCCACGTGGATTTCGTTCAGGCCGCCTTCCAGCACGCGCGCCACGCCGGCCAGGCTGTTCATCGCCATCCAGGGGCAGTGTGCACAGCTTTTGCAGGTGGCGCTGTTGCCGGCGGTGGGCGCCTCGATGAACACCTTGCCCGGGTTCAGCATGCGCAGCTTGTGCATCATGCCGTTGTCGGTGGCGACGATGAATTCTTTTGCGTCCATCTCGGCCGCGGCCTTGAGGATGCCGCTGGTGGAGCCGACCGCGTCGGCCAGCGCCACCACCTCGGCCGGGCTCTCCGGGTGTACCAGCACCTTGGCGCCGGGGTGCTCGGCCATGAGTGCCTTCAACTCGAAGCCTTTGAACTCGTCGTGCACGATGCATGAACCCTGCCACATCACCATGTCGGCGCCGGTTTCGCGCTGGATGTAGCCGCCGAGGTGCTTGTCCGGCCCCCACAGGATCTTGTGGCCTTTGTCCTTGAGCGCGCGCACGATGTCCAGGGCGCAGCTGGAAGTGACCAGCCAGTCGGCACGGGCCTTCACCGCGGCGCTGGTGTTGGCATAAACCACCACGGTGCGGTCGGGGTGCTGGTCGCAAAAAGCACTGAACTCGGGCAACGGGCAGCCCAGGTCGAGCGAACAGTTGGCGTCCAGGTCGGGCATCAGCACGGTCTTTTCGGGCGACAGGATCTTGGCCGTCTCGCCCATGAAACGCACGCCGCTGACCACCAGCGTCTGCGCGGCGTGGTCACGGCCAAAGCGGGCCATCTCCAGGCTGTCGCTGACGATGCCGCCGGTTTCTTCGGCCAGGTCCTGCAGGTCCGGGTGCACGTAGTAGTGCGACACCATCACCGCGTTTTTCTCTTTCAGCAGGCGGCGGATCTTGTCCTTCAGCGCCGCGCGCTCGGCCGGGCCCGGCTCCTCGGGCACGCGGGCCCAGGCGTGCTTGGTGGAGCACGCCGGCTGTTCGTAATCGACTTCAATCACCTGTTCCATGGCACGCCCCCGTTCACAGCGCTTCGAAGCGCATTGAAAAATCCACCGCCTTCACGTCCTTGGTCAGCGCCCCGATGGAGATGCGGTCCACCCCGGTCTCGGCCAGGGCCCGCACCGTGCTTTCGTTGACCCCGCCGGAGATTTCCAGCACCGCCCCACCCTGCGGGTGGGCGGCGTTCAGGCGCACCGCCTCGCGCAGCGTGGGCAGGTCCATGTTGTCCAGCAGCACCATGCGGGCACCGGCGTCCAGCGCCTCCTGCAACTGGGCCAGGGTTTCCACCTCGATCTGCACGAACTTGGCCTGCGGCGCGCTGGCCTGCACCCGCTGCAGCACGGCGGTCACGCCCCCGGCGGCGGCAATGTGGTTTTCCTTGATCAGCACCGCGTCGTACAGCCCCAGGCGGTGGTTGGCACCGCCACCGGTCAGCACCGCGTACTTCTGCGCCAGGCGCAGGCCGGGCAGGGTCTTGCGGGTGTCCACGATCTGCGCCCGCGTGCCGGCCACCAGGCCCACGTAGTGGGCGGTCTTGGTGGCCACGGCGCTCAGGGTCTGCAAAAAGTTCAGCGCGGTGCGCTCGGCCGTCAGCAGGGGCTGGGCCCGGCCTTCGATCTCGAACACCACCTCGTTGGGCGCGCAGCGCTGGCCTTCGGCCACGTGCCAGGTGATGCGGGCCTGCGGGTCCAACGCCGCCAGGGTGGCCTGCACCCAGGGCGCGCCGCAGATCACCGCGGCCTCGCGCGCCAGCACACGGGCCCGGGCGCGTTGCGCGGGGTCCACCAGGGCTGCGGTCAGGTCGCCGGCGCCCACGTCCTCTTGCAGGGCGCGGGCCACGTCGGCACGGGCCAGGGCGGCCAGGGGTTCGGGAGAAAAATCGCTGCTCATTGGGGTCATGCCAGAATCTCGTCGCATCCGGGATGCGGGTTGCCGCCTCTCGCGGGACAGGCCGCAAGCATAACGGTTCCACCGCCCGCGATCGACTAGACTCGCCATTTCCTGCGCCGGCCACCCCCGGGCCGCCGGCCACGCCCGCACAAGAGTGAGAGACCAGCCATGAGCGAGACCACCGCCAGCACGCCGTACGGCACCCTGCCCGCCGCGTCCCCCCTGCCCGGGCGCAAGCCCGTGAGCCTGCCGCGCCTGCAGGAAATGCGCGAGCGCGGCGACAAGATCACCATGCTCACCGCCTACGACGCCACCTTCGCCGCCGTGGCCGACAGCGCCGGCGTGGAATGCCTGCTCATTGGCGACTCGCTCGGCATGGTCTGCCAGGGCCTGAGCAGCACCGTGGGCGTGACGCTGGAAACCATGTGCTACCACACCGAAAGCGTGACCCGGGGCCTGCGCCGGGTGCAGGGCACCGCCTGGGTGCTGGGCGACCTGCCCTTTGGCAGCTACCAGGAATCCAAGGAACAGGCCATCCGCAGCGCCTCGGCGCTGATGCACGCCGGCGCGCACATGGTCAAGCTCGAAGGCGGTGGCTGGACCGCCGACACCGTGCGCTTCCTGGTCGAACGCGGCATCCCCGTCTGCGCCCACCTGGGCCTGACGCCGCAGACCGTGCACGCCCTGGGCGGCTACCGCGTGCAGGGCCGCAACGACAGCGACGCCCTGCGCCTCAAGCGCGAGGCGCTGGAACTGCAGGACGCCGGCGCCACCATGCTGGTGCTGGAAATGGTGCCCGCGGCCCTGGCCGCCGAGGTCACGCACCAGTTGCCGCGCTGCCACACCATCGGCATCGGCTCGGGCAACGGCACCGCCGGCCAGGTGCTGGTCATGCACGACATGCTCGGCATCAACCTGGGCAAGAACCCCAAGTTCGTGCGCAACTTCATGGAAGGCTCGGCCAGCGTCAAGGACGCCATGGCCGCCTACGTCGCCGCCGTGAAAGACGGCAGCTTCCCCGACAACGCGCTGCACGCCTGGTAAACCCCGTTTTTATGCAAGTCGTTCACACCATCGCCGAGCTGCGCCAGCTGCTGGCCCGCTTCGACGCCCCCGCCTTCGTGCCCACCATGGGCAACCTGCACGCCGGCCACCTGGCCCTGGTGCGCCAGGCAAAACCGCTGGGCGACGTGACCGTGGCCAGCATCTTCGTCAACCGCCTGCAGTTCCTGCCGCACGAAGACTTCGACACCTACCCCCGCACCCTGCAGGCCGACTGCGAGCAACTCGCCGCCCACGGTTGCGACGTGGTGTTCGCCCCCTCGGAAACCGAGCTGTACCCGCAACCACAGACCTTCAAGGTACACGCCCCCGCCGCCCTGGGCGACCTGCTCGAAGGCCACTTCCGCCCCGGCTTCTTCACGGGCGTGAGCACGGTGGTGATGAAGTTGTTCCAGATCGTCTTCGGCCAAAGCAAGGGCCAGGGCCACGCCGTCTTTGGCAAGAAGGACTACCAGCAACTCATGGTCATCCGGCAGATGGTGCGGCAGTTTGCTTTGCCCCTCAGCATCCACGGCGGCGAGATCGAACGCGCCGAAGACGGCCTGGCCCTGAGTTCGCGCAACGGCTACCTCTCGACCAGCGAACGGGCCGAGGCGGTGCAACTGTCGCTCGCCCTCAAGACCCTGGCGGCCGGCGTGCTGGGCGGCGAACACAACCTGGCCGCGCTGGAACAGCACGCCATGGCCGCCCTGGCCCAGCGCGGCTGGGCGGTGGACTACCTGACCGTGCGCCGCCGCGACGACCTGCAAGCCCCCGGAACGCCGGACTTCCAGCCCGGCCAGCTGGTGGCCCTGGGCGCGGCCAAGATCGGCCAGACGCGCCTGATCGACAACCTGGAGTTCTAAGGCACCCTGCCCCGGCGGGGTCAGTGGATCTCGGCCACCGGGTCGCGGCCCATCAGGCGCGTCAGCGCCTGGGCCGGGGTCAGGCCACCGTCGAGCAGCGCCACCACCGCCTCGGTGATGGGCATTTCCACACCCAGGCTGCGGGCGCGTTGGGCCACGGTGCGGGCGCTGTACACGCCTTCGGCCACGTGCCCGAGCGAGTCCACCGCCTGCTGCAGCGTCTGCCCCTGGGCCAGCAGCAGGCCCACCTGGCGGTTGCGGCTCAGGTCGCCGGTGGCGGTCAGCACCAGGTCGCCCAGGCCGCTCAGGCCCATGAAGGTTTCCAGTTTGGCACCCAGTGCCAGTCCCAGGCGGGACATTTCGGCCAGCCCGCGGGTGATCAGCGCCGCGCGCGCGTTCAGGCCCAGCCCCAGGCCGTCGCACAGGCCGGTGGCGATGGCCATCACATTCTTCACCGCGCCGCCCACCTCCACGCCGACCACGTCGTCGTTGGCGTAGACGCGCAGGGCCGGGCTGTGGAAAGCCTGCACCAGCAGCCGGCAGACCTCGGGATCGCGGCTGGCGGCCACCAGGGCCGTGGGGGCGCCGCGCGCCACCTCCTGGGCAAAGCTGGGACCACTCAGCACGCCGGCGCGCACACCCGGCGCGACCTGGGCGCATACCTCGTGTCCCAGCAGGCCGACCGCGCCGGCATCGGCACGCTCAAAGCCCTTGCACAGCCAGGCCACCGGCATGGCGACTTCGCGCAAGGCGGTGAGCATGCCGCGCAGGGCGGCCATGGGCGTGCCCACCACCAGCAGATCGTCGCCCTGGATCGCGGCCGGCAAGTCGGCCAGCGCGGTGCTGAACACGGTCAGGCGCTCGGGCAAAGGCAGGCCGGGCAGGTAGCGGGCGTTCTGGCGCTCGGCCTGCAGGCGCGCGGCCTGTGCGGCGTCGCGAGCCCACAGGCGCACCGTGTGCGGCGCACCCACGTCGCTGGCGGCGGCCACGGCCAGGGCGGTGCCCCAGGCCCCGGCCCCCAGCACGGTGATCTTCATCGGGTGCACGGCCGGCGCCGCTTCATTGCAGGCCGTTGGCGGCGCCCTGTTGCGCCTGCTGCTGCTCGTACATGGCCTGGAAGTTGATTTCGGCCAAGTGCACCGGCGGGAAGCCGGCGCGCTGGATCAGGTCGGCCACGTTGCCGCGCAGGTAGGGGTAAACGATCTGCGGGCAGGCGATGCCCATGATCGGGCCCAGCTGGTCTTCGGGCAGGTGGCGGATCTCGAAAATACCGGCCTGCTTGGCCTCCACCAGGAACACGGTGCGGTCCTGGATCTTGGTCTGCACGGTGGCGGTCACGCAGACCTCGTACACGCCCTCGGCCACCGGCTGGGCTTCCACACCCAACTGGATGTCCACACTGGGCTGCTCCTGTTCCAGCAGGATGGCGGGGGAATTCGGCTGCTCCAGCGACGCTTCTTTCAGGTAAACGCGCTGGATCTGGAACACGGGGGTCTGGTCGTCGGCCATGGGGGATGTCTCGGTTGGAGTGAAAAAGGGCCGGTCAAAACAAAACCCGCTGGAGAGCGTTCCCGCAGCGGGTGTCGGACTCGGAACACGCAGGATTATGTCAGCACCCCGTGAGGGGCCCACACGCCCGCGCTCAGGCCGCGAGCAAAGGGGTCAGCCCCCCGCGCGCGTCCAGCGCGTGCAGGTCGTCACAGCCGCCCACGTGCTGGCCGCCGATGAAGATCTGCGGCACGCTGGTGCGCCCCACCAGTTGGGCCATGGCGGCGCGCACTTCGGGTTGGCCGTCCACCACGATTTCTTCCCATTCGGTCACGCCGCGCTGGCGCAGCAGCGCCTTGGCACGCTGACAGTAGGGGCAGTAGTCGCTGCTGTAGATCTTCACTTGGGCCATGGTTGCGGCACTCCGTCAGAAAAAAGGACGTAAAACGCCAGTGTCAGCCTTTTTGCACCGGCAGGTTGGCCGCCCGCCAGGCGCCCATGCCACCGGTGAGGCTGTAGGCCCTGTCGTAACCCAGCTTCTTGGCCACGGCCACGGCTCGGCGCGAACGCACGCCCGAAGCGCACACCAGCACCACCGGCAGTGCCTTGTTTTTGACCACGCCCGCCAGCTTCGCTTCCAGCTCGTCCAGCGGCAGGCTCTTGGCCCCGGTCACGTGGCCGGCGGCGTATTCCTCGGGCGAACACACATCCACCACCACCGCCTTTTCGCGGTTCATCAGCTGCACCACCTCGGTCGGGCTCACGCCATCGGCGCCGCCGCCCTTACCCAGAGTCGGCCAGAGCAGCATGCCCCCCGACGCCAGCGCGACCGCAAACAAGTGCCAGTTTTGTACAAAGAAATCCACGGTACACCTTTCAAAGGAACCTGCTATTCTAAAATGATGGGTTTGCGTCCCGCCCCAACCCGTTCAATTTCACCATGCACAAGCTCGTCCTGATCCGCCACGGCGAATCCACCTGGAACCTCGAAAACCGCTTCACCGGCTGGACCGACGTGGACCTGACGCCCACCGGCGTGTCGCAAGCCATGTCCGCAGGCAAGCTGCTCAAGGCCGAGGGCTGGGACTTCGACCTGTGCTTCACCAGCGTGCTCAAGCGCGCCATCCACACCCTGTGGTACGTGCTCGACGAAATGGACCGCACCTGGCTGCCCGTCACCAAAGACTACCGCCTGAACGAGCGCCACTACGGCGCGCTGCAGGGTCTGAACAAGGTCGACATGGCCAAGCAGTACGGTGACGAGCAGGTGCTGATCTGGCGCCGCAGCTACGACACCCCACCGCCGGCCCTGGAACCGCAAGACCCGCGCGGCCAGCGCAACGACCGCCGCTACGGCCAGCTGGCGCCCGAGCAGATCCCCCTGACCGAGTGCCTGAAAGACACCGTGGCCCGCGTCGTGCCCTACTGGAACGAGACGCTGGCGCCCACCATCCAGAGCGGCAAGCGGGTGCTGATCGCCGCGCACGGCAACTCCATCCGCGCCCTCATCAAGCACCTGGACGGCATTTCCGACGCCGACATCGTGCACCTGAACATCCCCAACGGCATCCCGCTGGTGTACGAATTTGACGACGCCATGCAGCCGATCCGCCGCTACTACCTGGGCGACGCCGAAGCCGCCGCCGCGGCCGCGGCCGCCGTGGCCGGCCAGGGCAAGGCCTGAGCCCACGCCCCGGGTCCGCAGCGGGATTGCGGGCATCGGGGAACCGAAAGCCGCCGCTGCATTCCTAGGTGTATATTGCAACGCAACCGTTCTAAGGGTTGAGTGATGGGCCAGAAATTGAAGATTGCCGGTTGGGTCGCCGTGGGCGCCCTGGCCGGTGCGTTGACCACCGTGCAGCTGCAGGCCGTGGCGCGTGGGGCCCTGTCTCCACTGCCGCTGGAAGAGCTGCAGCAGCTCGCCGCCGTCTTCGGCATGGTCAAGAGCGACTACGTGGAGCCGGTGGACGAGAAGAAGCTCATCACCGACGCCATCTCGGGCATGGTGGCCAGCCTCGACCCGCACTCGCAGTACTTCGACAAGAAGAGCTTCAAGGAATTCCGCGAAGGCACCAGCGGTCGCTTCGTTGGCGTGGGCATCGAGATCACCATGGAAGACGGCCTGGTCAAGGTCGTCTCCCCCATTGAAGATTCCCCGGCCTTCCGCGCCGGGCTCAAGTCCAACGACCTGATCACCAAGGTGGACGACGCCCCGGTCAAGGGCATGACGATCAACGATGCGGTCAAGCGCATGCGTGGCGAGCCCAACACCAAGGTGGTGCTGACCGTGTTCCGCCGCGACGAGAACCGCACCTTCCCGGTCACCATCACGCGCCAGGAAATCAAGACGCAGAGCGTCAAGTCCAAGGTGCTGGAACCCGGTTACGCCTGGCTGCGCGTGTCGCAGTTCCAGGAACGCACGGTCGAAGATTTTGCGCGCAAGCTCGAAGACATCTACAAACAGGAGCCGAAGCTCAAGGGCTTGGTACTGGACCTGCGCAACGACCCGGGCGGTCTGCTCGACGCGGCCGTGGCGCTGTCGGCCGCCTTCCTGCCCGAGAACGTGACCGTGGTCACCACCAACGGCCAGCTGGAAGAAAGCAAGGCCAGCTACCTGGCCGCGCCGCGCTACTACCTGCGCCGCAGCGGCAACGACCCGATCCAGAAGCTCACCGCCGCCACCAAGGGCGCACTCAAGACGGTGCCGCTGGTGGTGCTGGTCAACGAAGGCTCGGCCTCGGCCAGCGAGATCGTCGCCGGCGCCCTGCAGGACCACAAACGCGCCACCGTCATGGGCAGCCAGACCTTCGGCAAGGGCTCGGTGCAGACCGTGCGCCCCTTGGGGCCCGACACCGGCCTGAAGATCACCACGGCGCGCTACTACACCCCGAGCGGCCGCTCCATCCAGGCCAAGGGCATCGTGCCCGACGTGTGGCTGGACGAAACCGCAGAAGGCAACCTCTTCGCCGCCCTGCGCACGCGCGAGGCCGACCTCGACAAGCACCTGGGCAATGGCCAGGAAAAGCCCCAGAGCGAAGCGGAGCAGGAAGCCACCCGCCAGCGCGAACAGGAACGCGAGCAGGCCCGCCTGCGCCTGGAGGAAGAACAGCGCAAAAACCCGGGCGGGCGCATGCTGCCGGAATTCGGCTCCGACAAGGACTTCCCGCTGCAGCAGGCGCTCAACCGCCTCAAGGGCCTGCCGGTGGTGGCCAGCAAGACCGCCACCGAGCGCACCACGCCCCCGGTTGAAAACTGACCCCGACATGAACGACGACCAGTTGCTGCGCTACTCGCGCCACATCCTGCTCAACGAGTTGGGGGTGGAAGGCCAGGAGCGCCTGCTGGCGTCGCACGCCCTGGTGGTGGGCGCCGGTGGCCTGGGTTCGCCGGTGGCGCTGTACCTGGCCAGCGCCGGGGTGGGCCACATCACCCTGGTGGACCACGACACCGTGGACGCCACCAACCTGCAGCGGCAGATTGCGCACAACCTGGACCGCGTCGGCCAGCCCAAGGCCGAGTCGGCCAAGGTGGCGATGCACGCCATCAACCCCGAGGTGCGGGTGGACACGGTGCTGCAGCGCGCCGACGCCGCCCTGCTCGACCAGTTGCTGCCCACCGCTCAGGTGGTGCTGGACTGCACCGACAACTTCGCCACCCGCCACGCCATCAACCGTGCCTGCGTGCGCCACCGGGTTCCGCTGGTGTCGGGCGCGGCCATCCGCTTCGACGGGCAGCTGTCGGTGTACGACACGCGCGACGCTGCCTCGCCCTGCTACGCCTGCGTCTTCCCCGACACCGACGGTCTGGAAGAAACCCGCTGCGCCACCATGGGCGTGTTCGCGCCACTGGTGGGCATGGTGGGCACCATGCAGGCGGCCGAAGCACTCAAGCTGCTGATCGGCATGGGCTCGCGCCTAGTGGGTCGGCTGCAGATGCTGGACGGCCGCGGCCTGGAATTCACCGAGGTGCAACTCGGCCGCAACCCGGCCTGCGCCGTCTGCGGCACCGCGCACTGAACCAGCCCCACCCCGCCTCCGGGGTGTGGCCAACACTCAGGCCGACACGATCCAGCCTTCCAACGGGTCGAACGCGGGCAAGCCGTAGCACGGGTGCCCGGCCGCGTGTTGCGTCCAGGCCCAGGCCGCTTGCAACAAGCACAGCACCGCGTCCAGGCGGTCGCCGCTGGCGTCGTCCAGCGCCGCTTCGCGCTGGGCATGGGTCCATTTCAAGCGCAGTCCAGCCTCGGCCAGCAAGGGCGCGCGCCCGGTTTCGAGCGCGTCGGCCAGGTCTTTGCGGGCGATGAAACGCTCGGGCGTCTGCTTGGCCTTGTCGTCGCTTTTGTAGCTGCGCGTGCCCAGCACGCTGCGCGCCAGCAGGCCGGGGTAGGCTTCCAGCGCCACCCGGCGCGGCCGCGGCGTCGGGGTATCGAACCCTGCGCCGGTGTCGGGGGTGCCCGGGTGCAGCCCGGGCAGGCACACCCCCGCGTCGATCAACAGCGGCACCCCGGCGTGCAGCATGAAGGCCACCGGCGGATTGACCCATTTCATGCTGGGGCTGGAACCGGCCGGGCCGTCGGTGGCGCGGTGGGCGAACTTGCCGCCCACGGGCCGGGCGTTGCAGAAGGCAGCAAAGGCGGCACGAATCTCATCGCGCGACAGCGCGGCGCAGTGCCGCATGCAGCCCAGCCAGTCGGTGGGCCAGCCCAGGGTCTGCACCAGTTCGCGCGGCAGGCCGAAGGGCAAGTCGAAGCCACCGACCCAGTCGGCCGGCTCGCGCAGGCGCTGGGCCCAGCCGTCCAGGGTGTCGAAGGTGTCCCAGCGCTCCAGCACCACCCGTTGCGCCCCCGGGCGGCCCTCGCACCGGCCCACTGCCAGCACCACCGGCTTGCGGCGGCTGGGGGCGCTGCTGAAGTCGCAGCCCCACAGGGCGGGGGCGGCCAGGGGCGGGGTCATGCGGTCAGGACAGGCCGGCGCCCGAGGCGGGCACGGCCCCAAGGGTCAGGCGCGGCCGATGATGCTGGCCGTGGCCATCAGCTCTTCCAGCAGCGCCAGCGACACCTTGCCCGACACGCTGTAGGGGTCGAACTCGGGCTTTTCGGAGTACTTGAGCACGATGGAGGTGTTGAGCTTGCTCAGGTTCACCTGCCCCATGGTCCAGCCGCCGAAGCGCCGCTCGGTGATTTCTTCGTAGTGCAGCAGCTCCACGTCCTGGTGGCGCGGGTCTTCGATGATGTGGTTGTACAACCGGTTGACGGCCGAGCGGCCGCCTTCGATGGCCTGCACAAACACCCCGCCGCCGTAGCAGAGGATGCCGGTGATGCCATTGTTCAGGTTGTGCTGGCGCGCGGCGGCCAGGATGGCCTGGATGGCGTCGGTGCTGTCGGGTTGCACCGCGCGGCTGACGTAGAGCAGTCGGACCAACATCTCACTTGCCCCGGGGAATGAGCGACAGGAATTCGCGGCGCAGGTTGCTGTCCTTGAGGAACACACCGCGCATGACGGAATTGATCATCTTGCTGTCCATGTCCTTCACGCCGCGCCAGGCCATGCAGTAGTGGCTCGCCTCCATCACGATGGCCAGGCCGTCGGGCTGGGTTTTCTCCTGGATCAGGTCGGCCAGCTGCACCACGGCCTCTTCCTGGATCTGCGGGCGGCCCATGATCCACTCGGCCAGGCGCGCGTACTTGCTCAGCCCGATGACGTTGGTGTGTTCGTTGGGCATGACGCCGATCCACACCCGACCGATCACCGGGCAGAAGTGGTGGCTGCAGGCGCTGCGCACGGTGATCGGGCCGACGATCATCAGCTCGTTGAGGTGCTCGGCGTTGGGGAATTCGGTGATGGTGGGCGCCTTCACGTAGCGGCCGCCGAACACCTCTTTCAGGTACATCTTGGCCACGCGCCGGGCGGTGTTGTCGGTGTTGTGGTCGTTGACGGTGTCGATCACCATGCTGTCGAGCACGCCCTGCATCTTCTCGGTGACCTCGTCGAGCAGCGCCTCGAGTTCGCCCGGCTGGAGGAAGTCGGCGATGTTGTCGTTGGAGTGAAACCGTTGGCGGGCGGCCTGCAGGCGCTCGCGGATTTTCACGGACACCGGAGTGCCTTCGTCGGTGGGAGCGTCGGTCATGGTCTCTGAAGATTTCATCAGCATGGCCCATGCTAACACCGCACGGCCCACGGCGCTGGGGCTGGGTCAATAACGGTGGCCGGTGAGGAAGAGCACGGTCCGCATCACGGCAAAGGCGGCCCGGTCGCGCAGGCGCTCGTGCCAGGGGCGGCGGCCCAGCTCGGCCAGCGTCAGGGTGGCACCCTGGGTGCGCATCAGGCGGTCCAGCCGGTCGCGCAACTGGCGGGCAAAGGCGGCGTCGGTGGTGACGACGTTGGCCTCGCGCGCCAGCAGCAGACTCAAGGGGTCGAGGTTGGTGGAACCGACGGTGGCCCAGCGGCCGTCCACCACGGCTACCTTGGCATGCAAGGCGCTGGGCGCGTATTCGTGGATCTCCACCCCTGCGGCCAGCAGGCGGTGGTGCACCGGGCGCGCGGCGTGGTACTGCAAAAAACGCTCGTAGCGCCCCTGGATGAGCAGCCGCACCCGCACCCCGCGCTGCACCGCCAGCACCAGCGCCCGGCGCAGCCGCCGCCCTGGGATGAAGTAGGCGTTGGCAATGACCACCTCGTGCCGCGCCTCGCCAATCGCCTTGAGGTAGGCGCGCTCGATGTCGTGGCGGTGGCGCAGGTTGTCGCGCAGCAGCAGGGCGGCGCTGGCGTGGCGCACGTGCAGTTCGGGGTGCGGGGCGGGGCCCGGGACCGGATCGGTCCAGTCCCAGGCTTCCAGGCGTGGCAGACCTTCGCGCAGGGCCTCCCAGGCGGCGCGGAAGGCGCGCTGGCGCGCGGCACGCACCGCCTGCTGGCGCCACCAGAGCTGCTCCATGGTGTCTTGCATGTCGGCCACCAGCGGGCCGCTGACCTGCAGCGAAAAGTCCAGGCGCGGCGCCTGCAGCGGGCCCAGGTCCAGGTCGTCGCGGTCGTCGATCAGATTGATGCCGCCACAGAAGCCCACGACCCCATCCACCACGCACAGCTTGCGGTGCAAGCGGCGCCAGCGGCTGGGAATCAGCAGGCCCAGCCGACCCAGCGGGGCGTACACGCGCCACTGCACCCCGGCGTGGCGGAAGCGCTGCACCCATTCGGCGGGCAGGCCGGGGGTACCCACCCCGTCCACCACCAAGCGCACCGACACCCCGCGCAGCGCGGCGCGCTCCAGCGCCTCGGCCACCTGCAGGGCGCCGTGGGCGAATTCGAAAATGTAGGTTTCCAGGTGCACCAGCTGGCGAGCACGGTCCATGGCCTGGACCATGGCCGGAAACAGGGCATCGCCCCCTTGTAGCAGGCGCAGGCGGTGGCCGGGCTGCAACAGCGCCTTCACGGCCAGCCCAGCTCCGCGATCAGCGGCAGGTGGTCGGACATGCGCGGCCAGGCGTGTCCGTGCGGCACCTGGGCGTGCAGCAGGCGCAGGCCACGCACGTAAATGCGGTCCAGGTGCAGCAGCGGCAGGCGCGACGGGTAGGTGGCCAGGCGGATGCCGTCAAAGGTGTGCAAGCCCAGGGCGGCCATGGCCGGGTGCAGGCGCACACCCCAGTCGTTGAAGTCGCCAGCCACCAGCAAGGGGGCGTCGGCCGGCACTTCGCGGGCCATGAAGCGGCCCAGCGCCTGCACCTGGCGCTCGCGGCTGGCGTGGATCAGCCCCAGGTGTACCACCACCACGTGCAGCGGCCGCCCGTCGACCTGAACCGTCACGTGCAGCAGGCCGCGCTGCTCAAAACGGTGGTCGGACACGTCGTGGTGGCCGTGGCCCAGCACCGGCCAGCGGCTCAGCAGGGCGTTGCCGTGCTCGCCATGGCGGGTGGTGGCGTTGCTGCGGTACACGGCCTCGTAGCCCTCGGGCGCCAGGTACTGGGCCTGGCCCTGGTCCGGCCAGCGGGCAAAGCGCCGCTGCATCTGGCGGTTGAAGCCGCGCACCTCTTGCAGGCAGACGAGGTCGGCGTCGAACTGCTCCACCGCGTGCACCAGGTTGTGGATCTCCAACCGGCGCGCCGGCCCCAGGCCCTGCACGCCCTTGTGGATGTTGTAGGTGGCCACGCGCAGGGTGTTCATGCGGAAATCATGCCATCAAAGCCTGAGGTTTGACAGGCGCGGCAGCCACAGAATGGCCTCGGCGTTGGACGGCGAAAAGCAGCGCTCGGCAGCGGCTCGCCAGGGCAGCCACTGGAATGCCGTGTGCTCGCGCGGGCTCAGGCGCACCGGGGTGCCGGCGGGCACCTGCAGGCCGAACAGGTGCTCGGTGTTGTGTGTCACCCCGGGCGCATAGCGGTGGCGCCACTGGGGGTAGATCTCGTAGACGTTTTCGAGCGCCCAGTCGGCCAGGGTACAGCCCGGGCCGTGCGCGGCGATGCCGGTTTCTTCGGCCACCTCGCGAGCAGCGGTGGTGGCCCAGGGCTCGGCCTCAAAGTCCTTGGAACCGGTGACGGACTGCCAGAACCCCGGCGCGTCGGCGCGCTCAATCAGCAGCACATCGAGCGCGGGGGTGTGGATGACGACAAGGACGGACTGGGGGAGTTTGAACGGCAGCGGACTCACGCCGCCATTGTGGCGCTCCGGGCAGGGGTTTGACCTAAATCAAATCACACATTTCTACCCACGACAGGGCTAAAGTTCTGCGACAGGTGCCCGATAAATGCTTCAACGAGCTTCCCAACAGGTTCGTGGCCAAGCCGCCATAGGGGTGTGTTTGGCACCGGCAAATCCGGCAATTCTTGCTTTTAAGGAGCTTTCAAATGGCCGCCACGATCAACAGCAACATCCTGTCGCTCAATGCCCAGCGCAACCTGACGACGTCTCAAACCTCGCTGTCCACCTCGGTGCAGCGCCTGTCCTCCGGTCTGCGCATCAACAGCGCCAAAGACGACGCCGCCGGCCTGGCCATTTCCGAGCGCTTCAGCACCCAAATCCGCGGTCTGAACCAGGCCGTGCGCAACGCCAACGACGGCATCTCCCTGGCACAGACCGCTGAAGGCGCGCTGGCCAGCATCGGCAACAACCTGCAGCGCATCCGCGAACTGGCCGTGCAGTCGCGCAACGCCACCAACTCCGACACCGACCGCTCTGCCCTGCAGGCCGAAGTGGCCCAGTTGAAAGAAGAAATCGACCGCGTGGCCAACCAGACCTCGTTCAACGGCACCAAGCTGCTGGACGGCTCGTTCACCGCCAAGGTGTTCCAGGTGGGCGCCGACCAGGGCCAGACCATCAACATCAACTCGATCGCCGACGCCAACGTGGCCGCCCTCGGTGCCTGGACCAGCGTGACCACCCCGGCAACTCCAGTTGCCGGAGTTGCACCCACCGGTACGGGTGCAGTGGCAGGTACGGCCGCTGTTCCCACCGACAGTCCAGCATCTGGCGCATTCACTTCTGCGGTTTCCGACACCGACGGTCAAAACTTCACCCTGACGGTCGGTGGCGTGGAGATCGTCAACGTCACCCAAGCCGGGGGCGTCCCGGAAACGGTTGACGCAGCCGCACTTGACAATGGCCTGACCACTGCAGCCGCAGCTCTTACCGCGGCCGGCATCACGTATACCGGCAGCTTTGCCACCGACGACATTGTCTTCAGCAAAGCCGATGGCACGGATTTCGACATCACCCTGACCAGTGACTTCGCCACGCCTGGTTCGTTTGCTGGGGCAGGCTTTGTGGGCACACAATCCGGTGGCACTCCCGCTGTTCCGGCCGTTGCCGGCACCTTCGGCGCCGTCGATTTCACCATCAACGGCACGACCGTGTCCGTGGGGGCCTCGACCGATGCCGCCGACCGCCTGAGCGACATGGTCACGGCCATCAACGGCCAGACGGGCACGACCGGCGTCACCGCAGCCATCAACGCCGGCGCGCTGACCCTGACCGCTGTCTCGGGCAGCGGCGACATCAACCTGGCCAGCGCCAACGCCGACTTCACCGCCCTGACCGGCTTCACCGCAGGCGACAACCTGGCCACCCCTGGCACCGCCCAGACCGGCTTCTCCAGCCTGGATATTTCCACCGCTGTAGGCGCCGACAACGCCATCCTCGCCATGGACGCCGCGCTGACCACCGTGAACTCGGCCCGCGCCGATCTGGGCGCCATCCAGAACCGCTTCTCCTCGGTGGTGGACAACCTGTCGATCACGGCGGAAAACCTGACCGCCAGCCGCAGCCGCATCATGGACGCGGACTTTGCCGCCGAAACCGCCGCGCTGAGCCGCGCACAGATCCTGCAGCAGGCCGGCACCGCCATGGTGGCCCAGGCCAACCAGTTGCCGCAGGGCGTGCTGGCCCTGCTGCGCTGATCGGACGGCCTTGAAACCACAGCGGCGACAAGCTCCGGCTTGTCGCCGCTTTTCCCCGTTTTCAAAGCTGGGTTTTGAGCGGAAAATGGGGAAGGTCTGCATTGGCAAAGGAGCACGTCATGGCCATTTCTTCCCCCGGCGTCGGCAGCGGGCTGGACATCCAGAGCATCGTCTCGCAGTTGGTGGCACTGGAACAGAAGCCGCTGACCCAGTTGCAAACGGCGGCCAGCAGCACCAAGGCGAAACTGTCTGCATTCGGGCAGTTGAAATCGCAATTTGCCAACCTGCAAGACCAGGCGGCCAAGCTGGCGGGCTCGACGCTGTGGTCGGGCTTGTCCTTGTCGTCTTCCAACAGTGCCGCCATTTCGGGCACGCTGGGCACCGCCGCCACGGCCACGCGTTTCAACATGGAAGTCAGCCAGTTGGCCCAGGCCCAGGGCACGGGATCGGCCGTGGTGCCCACGGGCACCAACATGTCCGGACGCCTGACGATTGCCCTGGGCACCTGGAGCCAGGTGGACGACGACAACGACCCGGACACCCCCACCGTTTCGCAATTTGGGCCCCAGAGCGGTCAAACGCCAGTCAACGTGGACATTGCCGCCACCGACAAGCTCAGCGACATCGTGAAAAAGATCAACGATGCGGACGCGGGCGTGAGCGCCACCATCCTGAAGGACGCGAGCGGTGAACGCCTGCTGATCCGTTCGGACGAAACCGGTGCGACCAATGGCTTCCGGATCCAAACGTCGAACGCGGGGGTGGGCAGCAGCATCGCCCAACTGGGCTACGACCCCGAGAACGGCAGCTCGGGCATGACACTCTCCCAGGCGGCACAAAACACTTTGGCCACGATCAACGGCGTTTCGGTGTCTTCCACCAACAACGTGTTTGAAAACGCCGTGCCGGGCATCACCCTGACGGCCAACCAGGTGACGACCGGGCCGGTGGACATCCGTGTCTCGCAGGACACCGCCGCGATGAAGACGGCCATCACCAACCTGGTGTCGTCGTACAACGCCTTGAGCAGCGCCTTGGCGACGATGACGGCCGTGGCCCCCGAAGGCGGCACTTCGGGCACCCTGCAGGGCGATGGCACGGTCAACAACCTGCAGAACATGCTGCGGCGCACCGTGACTGGCGCGGTGGCGGGCGGCTCGTTCAACTCCCTGTCGGCGGTGGGCGTCGAATTCCAGAAAGACGGGACCCTGAAGGTCAACGACAGCAAGCTGACCGCGGCCCTTCAGAACCCGGAAGCGCTGCAGGCCTTCTTCGTCGGCACCGACAGCAACCCTGGCCTGGGGGCCCGGGTGCGGAACCTGGCCCAGGGGCTGCTGGGCAGCACGGGGGCCATCACCTCGCGCACCAACGCCTTGCAAGGCAGTCTGGACCGCAACGCCAAAGAGCAGGACAAGATCGAAGCGCGCATCAGCCTGACGGAAGAACGGCTGTACGCCAAATACAGCCGCCTGGACGCGAGCCTGACCCAGATGAATTCGCTGAGTTCCTACGTCAGCCAGCAGGTCACGAGCTGGAACAACCAAAAAAGCAGTTGACGCCCACCGCTGCCGCGACCAGCCCACCGCCCGCAGGCCGTGGGCTTTAACTTTGAAAGAGGCCGGCGTTTCCCCCCGTTATCCACCGATTGCCGCCGCGGTTGGAATTGACAATTGAGCCATTCCTCTGATTCTCTTCAGGAGTCCGAACATGGCACAGGTCATCAACACCAACATCTTGTCGCTCAATGCCCAGCGCAACCTGACGACATCCCAGGCATCCCTCGCCACCGCGGTGCAGCGCCTGTCCTCCGGTCTGCGCATCAACAGCGCCAAGGACGACGCCGCCGGCCTGGCCATCTCGGAACGCTTCACCACGCAGATCCGCGGCTTGAACCAGGCTGTGCGCAACGCCAACGACGGCATCTCCCTGTCGCAAACGGCCGAAGGTGCAATGGCCAGCATTGGCAACAACCTGCAGCGTATCCGCGAACTGGCCGTGCAGTCGCGCAACGCCACCAACTCCGACACCGACCGTGCCGCCCTGCAGGCGGAAGCGGCGCAGCTGAAGGAAGAAATCGACCGCGTGGCCAACCAGACCACATTCAACGGCATCAAATTGCTGGACGGTTCCTTCACCGCCCAGGTGTTCCAGGTGGGCGCCGACCAGGGTCAGACCATCGGCATCAACTCCATCGCCGACGCCAACGTGGCCGCCCTGGGCACCTGGACCAGCGTGGCCACCCCTGCGGGTCCGATCACCGGCGCTGCGCCGGCGGGCACCGGGGGCACGGCCGACAACTACAGCTACACACTGAACACGCCCACCAACGTGGACATCGGTGCCGGCGCGGTCGATGCCTCTGGTATGAGCCTGAGCGCGACGAACGCCACCAGCCTGGCGGCGCAGCAGGACCTGATGACCCAGTTGGCGGCTTTTGTGGATGCCGGGACATTGAGCGCCTCGTTCGACAGCGGCACGGGCCTCATGACCGTGAGCAACGCCAGCGGGGGCGCCCTGCCACTGGACTTGACCGCGTTCTTTGGCGGAACCGCCAGTCCTCTGGCCGATGGGGCCAGCACCACCTTCGACATCGCCGACCTGGCGGCCCCGGCCTTGACTGCCGGCACGCCTGGCACTTACAGCCCGCTCACCGCCACGGCCTTCACCCTCAACGGCACCAACATCGAAGTGGCCGCCGCCCCCGACAGCACCACCCGGCTGAACGATCTGGTCACCGCCATCAACGCCCAGACCGGCGCCACCGGTGTCACAGCGGCCGTGACCAGCGGCGCACTGACGCTGACTTCGGTCAGCGGTTCGGGGGATATCAACATCGGCGGGGACGACGCGACCGTGGTGCTGGCACAAACCGGCCTGACCGTTCAGGACAACCTCGCCACTCCAGGCACCAGCCAACTGGGGTTCACTGGGCTGGACATCTCCACCACCGAAGGTGCCGACAACGCCATCCTCGCCATGGACGCCGCCCTCACCGTTATCAGCTCTTCCAGGGCCGACCTGGGTGCCATCCAGAACCGCTTCATGTCCACGATCGAAAACCTGTCGATCACGGCGGAAAACCTGACCGCCAGCCGCAGCCGCATCATGGACGCCGACTTTGCCGCCGAAACCGCCGCACTGAGCCGCGCGCAGATCCTGCAGCAGGCCGGCACCGCCATGGTGGCCCAGGCCAACCAGGTGCCGCAAGGGGTGCTGCAGTTGCTGCAAGGCTGAGCCCCACACCGCCCCCGCCCATCTTCAAGCCCTGGCCCGCGCCAGGGCTTTTTGCATCTGCCCGGTAAAGAAGTTGCGGGGACCGCCGATATGTCTTACAACACAGACATTTCGCCCAGGAAGCCACCATGACGTTCCCCAGCAACCGTGCCGCCTCGGCTTACCGCAATGTGGGTTTGCAAACGCGCGCCCCTCAGCACGACCAACACCAGTTGGTGACCATGATGTTCGAAAGCGTGCTGGAAAGCCTGGCGCGAGCACGCGGCGCCATCGAGCAAGGCGACACCGCCACCAAGGTGCAGCAGGTGGCCAAAGCCATCCGCATTGTGCAAGAGGGTCTGCGCACCAGCCTGGACCTGGAAAACGGCGGCGAGTTGGCCGGGAATCTGGCCAACCTGTACGACTACGCGGTGATGCGCATGACCCAGGCCAACGCGATGAACGACACACGGGCACTGGAAGAGGTGGCGCAGCTCATCAAACCCGTGGCCGAGGCCTGGCAGCAAATGCGCGCCGGCACGCCGGACGCCACACCGACCGCCAACGCTTCTGAGCCGTCCACTCCGACGCGGGCCACGCCCTCGAAAGCACCGCCCACCGTGCGGCGCCTGGGCAATGTGTACGGCCCGGGCATGGCCTACGCCTGAATCCGCCACCCACCCCAACAGAAGCCCGGTACTGCCCGGGCTTTTTGCCGTTTAGGGCCGGTCAAGTTGCCACGGCACGCACCGATATAGTTCACATGCAGTCACCACATCACCCCGACCCCACCCTGACCGCCGGCTACCAGCAACTGGAATCGACCAGCCGCCAGATGCTGGCCGCGGCCCAACGCCAGGACTGGCGTGCCGTGCAGCAGCTGGAGTTGAGTGCGCAGCGCCAGGTGGCCGATCTGCAGCATCCACCCGCCCCACTGAGCCCCGCCGAACGCCAAGCCCGGCAGCGGGTGCTGTTGGCGGTGCTGCGGCACGACGCCCAGGTGCGCGCCCTGGCCGACCCGGCCGTCCACCGCATCACCCACGGCCGGCCGCAGCTGCACTGAATCCACTTCACACCCCGGTCAAGTTGACCGATACTCTGCCGATAACATAGGAAAGAACACACGCGACCGCACAGGACTACGCCATGACCCTCCCCCTCATCGACTATTACAAGGCCATCGAAAGCACCAGCCAAGCCATGCTGGACGCCGCCTTGGTGGAGGACTGGGACGAGGTGGTGCGCCTGGAAGGGGCTTGCGCCGTGCTGATCGAGCAACTGCGCGAACGCGGCAAGGGCCTGGATTTGTCGGCGCAGGAGCGGACGGAAAAGCACCGCATCATGATGACCATCCTGCGCCACGACGCGCAGATCCGCGAGCTGGTGGAGCCCTGGATCGACGACCTGGGGCAGATGGTGGCGGTGCAACGCCCGGTGCAGCTGCACTGAACCGGGCCGGCGCGGGCAGCGCCTCAGACCTGCATGTTCATCACGTCGGTGTAGGCTTGCATCATGCGGTTGCGCACGTGCAGGGCCGCCTGGAACCCGATTTGCGACTTCTGCATGGACAGCATGGTCGCTTCCAGGCTGACGTTGGGATTGCCCTGTTGAAACTGGGTCTGCAGTTCGGTGCTCTGATTTTGCGCAGCGCTCACGCTTTGCAGCGCCGTCTTGAAGGCCTCGCCAAAACCGCCTGGGGCCACGCCCCCGACCTTGCCGGCGACACCGGCCGCGCCAGCCACCCCTTGGGGGCGGGCAACGGCAGACAGGTTGGCAGAGCTCAGAGGGGTCAGGCGCAGGTCCATGGCATTTCTTCCTGGGGCATGGCGGATGGGGGCTTCCATCCGTTGCGGTGATCGTACGGCCGACCGGCCTGGAACTTGAACCGGAAGAAGGGGTGTTTGGCCCGCCTTTTCGGGCTTTAGTTTGGGGGGGGCACTTCCATAATCGCCCCCATGAACACCGCCGTTGCCGAAATCGATGCCACCACCCTGCCCGAAAAGCGGCCCAATCCGCTGATGGCGGGCTTTGCGCGACTGGACAACACCCGCAAGGGCATGCTGGGCCTGGGCGCGCTGGCCCTGGTGGGCGTGCTGGCCGCCGCCTTTTACATGGCCAACCAGCCGGACTACAAGGTGCTGTACGCCAACCTGTCCGACAAGGACGGCGGCGCGGTGCTGGCCCAGTTGTCGCAGATGAACGTGCCCTACAAGCACGCCGACGGCGGTGGCGCCATCCTGGTGCCGGCCGACAAGGTGCACGACACGCGGCTCAAGCTGGCCTCGCAGGGCCTGCCCAAGGGGGCCATCGGCGGCTTCGAGATGATGGACGCCAACCGCCTGGGCATGACCCAGTTCCAGGAGCGGCTGACCTTCCAGCGCGGCCTCGAAGGCGAGCTGACGCGTTCCATCACCGCCCTGAGTTCGGTGGCCGAAGCCCGGGTGCACCTGGCCCTGCCCAACCAGAACGGCTTTTTCCGCGAACAGCAAAAACCGTCGGCCAGCGTGCTGCTGACGCTCTACCCCGGCCGCACGCTGGACCGCACGCAGGTGGCCGGCATCGTGCACCTGGTGGCCAGCAGCGTGCCCGAAATGAACCCCAAGGCGGTCAGCGTGGTGGACCAGAACGGCGCCCTGCTCTCGCAAAGCGGCGATGCCCAGGCCGGCAGCGTGGACTCGCAACAGCTGGACTACGTGCGCACGCTGGAGCAGATGTACACCCAGCGCATCCTGGACCTGCTGGAGCCGGTGCTGGGCCGCGACAACGTGCGCGCCCAGGTGACCGCGGACGTGGATTTTTCGCAAACCGAGCAGACCAGCGAACAGCACCGCCCGAACCAGGGCACCGAACCGGCCGCCGTGCGCAGCCAGCAGCTGGTGGAAAGCGGCAACGGCGCCGGCCAGGCCGCCACGCCCGGGGTACCCGGCGCGGTGTCGAACACCCCCCCCACCCCGACGCAGGCCCCGGTCAACGGCGCTGCGGCCCCGGTGGGCGTGGTGCCGGGCAACCAGGGCGCCGGGGCCAACGACCCGAACCGCCGGCGCGAACAGGTCATCAACTACGAGGTGGACAAGACCGTGTCGGTGACGCGCAACGCCACCGGCGTGGTGCGCCGCCTGAGCGCGGCCGTGGTGCTGAACCACGTGGCCAGCACCGACAAGAAAGGCCAGGCCAGCACCGGCCCGCTGCCAGCGGCACAGATGGAACAGATCAACGCACTGGTGCGCGAAGCCATCGGCTTCAGCGGCGACCGCGGCGATTCGGTCAACGTGATGAACGCGGCCTTCACCAAAGCCGCCACCGACGGCGCCGACATCGCCTGGTGGAAGCAGGCCGACACCTTCGACCTGGCACGCAGCCTGGCCTGGCCGGTGGGCATGCTGGTGCTCGGCCTGATCCTGTTCCTGGGTCTGGTGCGCCCGGCGCTGAAAATGATGAAACCCCCAGCCCCGACCGCCACCGGCCCCGAGGCCCTGCTCGGCGCCAGCAGCGGCGGCCAGCTCGACGCCGTGGTGGACAACGAGACGCACCGCCCCGGCCTGCCCTCGCCGGTGCAAAATGAGGTCACGGTCGAAATGTTGCGACTGGAAGACGCCAAACGGCTGGCCCGCGAAAACCCGGTCGCCGTGGCGAACATTGTCAAGGGCTGGGTCAACGGGGAAAGCGCCGCGGCCGCCTGATGGCCCGAAAGGTAGACGGACATGGCTGAACCGGACGACGGACTGCAGAACGCCGCCATTTTCCTCATGTCGCTGGGGGAAGAGGAAGCGGCCGAAGTCTTCAAGCACTTCTCGCCCAAGGAGGTGCAACGCCTGGGCGAAACCATCGCCCGCATGCGCACGGTCTCCAAGGAGAAGGTGGACGGCGTCATCCACAAATTCACCAGCGAAGCGGCGTCGCAGAGCCTGCTGGTGTCGGACACCGACAACTACGTGCGCGCGGTGCTCAAGCGCGCCCTGGGCGACGACAAGGCCTCGCTGCTGATCGACCGCATCCTGCAGGGTGGCGACGTCTCGGGCATCGAGAGCCTGAAGTGGATGGACCCGATTTCGGTGGCCGAACTGCTGCGCAACGAACACCCGCAGATCCTCGCGGCCACGCTGGTGCACCTGGACCAGGACCACGCGGCCAACATCCTGCGCCAGTTCACCGAGCGCACCCGCAACGAGGTGATGCTGCGCATCGCCACCCTCGAAGGCATCCAGCCCAACGCCCTGAAAGACCTGAACGAGGCGCTCTACCACGTGCTCGCCGGCGGCGACAAGGTGCGCAAAAGCTCGCTGGGCGGGGTCAAGACCGCGGCCGAGATCATCAACCTGCTCGGCACCAGCCTGGAGGCCAGCGTGGTCGATTCGATCCGCGAGAACGACGTGGAGCTGGCCCAGAAGATCATGGACAAGATGTTCACCTTCGAGGACCTGCTCAAGCTCGACAACAAGTCGATCCAGATGGTGCTCAAGGAAGTGGCGTCGGACGCGCTGGTGATCGCGCTCAAGGGCGCCAGCACGGAGCTGAAGGAAAAGGTGCTGGGCAACATGTCGAGCCGCGCGGCCGAGGCGTTGCGCGAGGACCTGGACAGCCGCGGGCCGGTGCGCCTGTCGGAAGTGGAAACCCAGCAGAAGGACATCCTGAAGGTGGTGCGCCGCCTGTCGGACGAAGGCACCATCGTGCTGGGCGGAGGCGGAGACGATGCATTCGTCTAACCGCCACACCAGCCCCTACCACCGCTTCATCCCGAGCGAGGAGGTGGAGAAGGTGTCGGCCTGGGAATTCGCCCCGGTCGGCGAGGTGCCGGCCACGCCACAGGCCCCCCTGCCGGACGCCGCAGCGCCCGCCGCCCCCGAGGTGTCGGAGGCCTTGCTCGACGACATCCGCCAGCGCGCATACGACGAGGGCTTTGAGCACGGCCGCCAGGCCGGCGCCCAGGAAGCGCGGCAGGCACTGGAGCCGGTGCTGCAGAAAGACATGCAGCAGCAGGCGCAGCGGGTGGGCCAGCTGCTGGTGAAGCTGCAGGCCGAACTCGCCCACCTGGACGACGCCCTGGCCGAGCAGATGCTGGCCCTGGCCTGTGACTTGGCGCGGCAGGTGGTGCGGCGCGAGCTGGCCACGCCGCTGGAACCGCTGCGTGCGGTGGTGCAGGAGGCACTGGCCCTGGCGGTGCAGGACGGCAAACCCGCCACCCTGCGCCTGCACCCGCAGGACGCCCTGCTGCTGCAGACCGGCCTGGGCGACGCCCTGGCCGACACGCAGGTGAAGGTGGTGGCCGACGACCACCTGACCCCGGGCGGCTGCGTGGTGGAAAGCACCCAAGGCCAGGTGGACGCCACCGTGGAAAAGCGCTGGGCCCGCGCCGTGGCCAACCTGGGCCTGCAAGCGCCCTGGAACCCGGGGGAGCAGGCCGATGTCTGAAGCCACCGCACCGCGCCGCTGGCAGCAGTTCATGGCAGTGGCCCAACAGGCCGCCAGCCAGCACACACCGCTGGAAAGCAGCGGCAAGCTGATCCGCCTGGCCGGCCTGGTGCTGGAGGCCCAGGGCGTCAAGGTGCCGGTCGGCTCTCAGTGCGTCATCGACATGCCTGCCGACCCCGACACCGCCGTGCTGGCCGAGGTGGTGGGCTTCAACGGCGAACGCGCCTTCCTGATGCCGGCGGGCGAGGTGCAGGGCCTGTCCAGCGGCGCCCGGGTGCGCCCCCTGCCCCCTTACCGGCCGCAACCCCGGCTGGGGCAGCCGCTCAAGCCCCTGGCCCCCAACGACCGCGGCGTGCTGCGCCTGCCGCTGGGCCGGGGCCTGCTGGGCCGGGTGGTGGACGCCCACGGCCACCCGTTGGACCACCGCGGCCCGCTGCAACACATCGAAGTGGAGCCGATGGAACGCGCGCCCATCAACTCCATGGACCGCGCCCCGGTGCGCCAGCCGCTGGACACCGGCGTGCGCGCCATCAACGCCCTGCTCACCGTGGGCCGTGGCCAGCGCCTGGGCCTGTTCGCCGGCTCCGGCGTGGGCAAGAGCGTGCTGCTGGGCATGATGGCGCGCTTCACCCAGGCCGATGTCATCGTCGTCGGCCTGATCGGCGAACGCGGCCGCGAGGTCAAGGAATTCATCGAAGACATCCTGGGCGAGGAAGGCCTGCGCCGCTCCGTCGTGGTGGCCGCGCCGGCCGACTCGCCCCCGCTGGTGCGCATGCAGGGCGCCAACTACGCCACCGCCATCGCCGAGAAATTCCGCGACGACGGCCTGGACGTGCTGCTGCTGATGGACTCCCTCAGCCGCTACGCCATGGCGCAACGCGAAATCGCGCTGGCCATCGGCGAACCGCCGGCCACCAAGGGCTACCCCCCCAGCTGTTTTGCCAAACTGCCGCAGCTGGTGGAACGCAGCGGCAACGGGCCCGAGGGCAAGGGTTCCATCACCGCCTTCTACACCGTGCTGTCCGAAGGCGACGACCAGCAGGACCCCATCGCCGATGCCGCCCGCGCCATCCTGGACGGGCACATCGTGCTGTCGCGCGCCATGGCCGAATCGGGCGTCTACCCCGCCATCGACATCGAGGCCTCGGCCTCGCGCGTGATGCACAACGTGGTCACGCCGCAGCACCAGGAACGCGCGCGGCGCTACCGCCAGTTGTATTCGCGCTACCAGAAGAGCCGCGACCTGATCCAGCTCGGTGCCTACGTGGCCGGCAGCGACCCCGAAACCGACCAGGCCATCGCCCTGTTCCCCGGCATGCAGCGCTTTCTGATGCAGGACATGCGCGAAAAAGCCGCGTTTGCCGCCAGCGTGACGCAGCTTGGCCAGGCCCTGGGCCTGTCGGCGGGCGACGACAAGGCCCGGGCGGCCCAGAAACCCGCGGGCGGTGCGCGCGCCGCCACAGGCAGGCCCGCATGAAAACCCTGCGTGCCCTGGAAACCGTGGTGGAAGTGGCCACCCGCCGCCGCGACGAGGCCCTGCAAGCCCTGGGCAAGGCCCAGCGCGAGCACCAGCAGGCCGAACAGCAACTGGCCCAGTTGCAGGGCTACACCGCCGAATCGCTGGAACGCTGGCGCCAACGCGCCAGCGTCGGCATCAGCGCCACCCTGCTGCAGACCCAGCAGAACTTCATGGGCAAGCTGGACCACGCGGTGTCGTTCCAGAACGGCGTGCTGCAGCGGCTGCAACTCAACATCGACCACTGCCGCGAACAACTGGTGCAGGCCGAGCGCGAGCTGGCCAGCCTGAACAAGTTCGTCGAGCGGCGCGAGCAGGCACACCAGCACCGCGCGCAAAAGCAGGACCAGAAGGCCAACGACGAAATGGCCGCGAACCAGCACCGCCAGCACAGCACGGCCCACCTTTGGAAGTGACCCCATGAAAACCGAACACGCCCCCGCCAGAACCACGGCATCCACCCAGGCCGCCACGGCCACGGCCGGGCGCCCGCGCCCCGCGCCAGGGCAGGCCCCGGCCGACCTGTTCGCCCAGTTGCTGCAGTCCGGGCTGGAGGACGCGGCCGTGTCCGACACGGCGCTCACCGCCAACCGGGCAGCGGCCGACGACAGCGCCGCCGGCGCCGAGACCGCCGCCTCGGCCGAAGCCGCCGACCAGACCGCCGAAATCCGCCTGACCGAGGACGATCCCCTCGCCCCCCTGCTGGCCCTGATCACCCCGCCCAGCCACACCACCGTT
>NZ_NWMV01000009.1 GCF_002837145.1 Macromonas nakdongensis
GCCCCGCCGTGCCCGAACCGCTGCCAGCCGACGCCGCGCCGCCGCTGAACGACGCCGACAAACGCCTGTCCGGCGCGCTCATGCGCGTGAACCACGTGGGCGAAATCTGCGCCCAGGCGCTCTACACCTCGCAGGCGCTCGCGGCCCGGCTCGGCCCGGGTCCGGTCGCCGCGCGCGAACGGCTGGCGCGCCACCTCGAAGCCGCCGGCCAGGAGGAAACCGACCACCTGGCCTGGTGCAAGCAGCGGCTCGACGAACTCGGCGACCGCCCCTCGTTGCTGAACCCGCTGTGGTACGCCGGCGCCTTCGGCATCGGCCTGCTGGCCGGGCGCCTGGGTGGCCCGGTCAGCCTGGGCTTCGTGGTGGAAACCGAACGCCAGGTAGAGGCCCACCTCGACAGCCACATGGACCGCCTGCCGGCCCACGACCACGCCTCGCGCGCCATCGTGGCGCAAATGAAGGACGACGAAGTGCGCCACGCGCGCGAGGCCCAGCACGCCGGCGCGGCCGAATTGCCGACACCGGTCAAACGCGCCATGCGCCTGGCCGGCCGGGTCATGACGACCCTGGCCCACCGCCTCTGACGCCGCCCCCTGGCCCCACGGGGCCCCGGCCGCTCAGGCCTCGATCAGGTCGAAGCTGGTCGTGATCTCGGCCGTCTTGCCCAGCATGATGCTGGCCGAGCAGTATTTGTCGTGGCTCATGGCGATGGCGCGCTCCACCGCACCGGCCGAAATGCCCTTGCCGGTGACGGTGAAGTGCATGTGGATCTTGGTGAACACCTTGGGCTCGGTCTCTGCGCGCTCGCTGCTCAGCTTGACGCTGCAGCCGCGCACGTCGTGGCGGCCACGCTTGAGGATGAGCACCACGTCGTAGGCGGTGCAGCCGCCGGTGCCGGCCAGCAGGGTTTCCATGGGACGCGGGGCCAGGTTGGCGCCACCGTTCTCGGGTTTGGCCGCGTCGGGCGCGCCGTCCATGGCCAGCACGTGGCCGCTGCCGGTTTCGGCCACAAAGCCCATGTTCGAACGGGTGCCGGCGGCGCCGGTCCAGGTGACGGTGCATTCCACAGAAATGTCTCCAAAAAAACAACAGAGTGCGTCGAGGTTGTTGCAACGCAACAATATCGGGTTTATACTGAGACCATTGTATGCAATCCAGCCAACGCTGGCTTGCATCGCCCGGGGCCAGCCCCGTTGTCAGTTGTCTCCTCTGCCCTCTATGGGTGGTTCAAAGCCCGGTCAATCGCGACCGGGCTTTTTTTTGCCTTCCAGCCGCCACACCGGCAAAAAAAAAGCCACCCCAAGGGGTGGCGTGAAGTCCATCAGGACGTCGTTGGGAACCTAGCAGTTGCTGGCGTTCTCTTGTTCGGGCCAGCAACTCCCTGAATGCGCGATGTTCTCTTGTATGTGCTGACAGCCTTGTGGTCGATTGTGCACCTGCAGCATGGGCTTGAACATCCCCTGTTTGGGGGAGGCAAACCTTCAAACTGGCAAAAATACGGCGAAACGGGCGCCCCCGCCGGGGTGTGCTTCGCAGCGCACGTGGCCGCCGTGGCGTTCGGCGATGGTCCGCACCAGGGCCAGCCCCAGACCCACGCCGCCTTCGCGCTCGCTCGCGCCGGGCAGGCGGTAGAAAGGCTGGAAAATGCGTTCGCGCTGCTCGGCCGGCACGCCAGGGCCACGGTCGCTGACGCTCAACGTCCAGCCCGATGCGGCACCGGGGCCGCCCACCGGGGGCTGCAAGGCGCAGGTGACGCTGGCCGGGTCACCCGCGCGCAGGCCGTGGCGCCGGGCGTTTTCCAGCAGGTTGCGCAGCAGGCGCCGCAGCAGTCGCGCGTGTCCGCGGATCACCGCCGGAGGCAAGCCATCGGCCACGTCCAGGGTGGCGCCGGTGCGGGCACACTCCTCGGCGGCCAGGCCCAGCAGGTCCACCTCCTCCAACGGCCCCAGGGCGGCGGCGTCGTTCGGATCGGCCAGGTCGAGCCGGCTGGCCAGCAGGATTTCGTCGATCAGCTCGTCCAGCTCGGCGATGTTGCGCTCGATCTCGCGACGCTGGGCGGGGCTGACGCCGTCCTCCAGCAAGGCCAGGCCCATGCGGATGCGCGCCAGCGGCGAGCGCAGTTCGTGCGAGGCATTGGCCAGCAAGGTTTTGTGCGCTTGCAGTAGCGACTGCACCCGCTCGGCGGCGGCGTTGAAGCGCTCGGCCAGGAAGGCCACCTCGTCGCGCCCCTGCACCGGCACCCGTGCCCCCAAATCGCCTTCGCCCCAGCGCTGCACGCCGCGCTGCAGGGTTTCCAGGCGCTGGGTCAGCCGGCGCACCACCGGGTAGGCGCCCAGCGCCACGGCCAGGGCCACACCCACCAGCAGCACCACAAAACCGCCGAGCGACTGGAACAGGCCGAACGGCTCGGCCCGTCCCCCCGGCGGATGGGGCGGGCGCGGCAACTGGATGGTGAGGGTTTCGCCACTGTCCAGCGGCACCTCGAATTCCGGTCCCCGGTCGCCGCGGCTCAGGCGCACCGGCGCCCGGCCCAGCACCTGGCCGTCGGCGTTGCGCACCACCACCTCGCGGCCGGGCCGCTGGGCCCGCTCGTGTTCCCACTGGGCGCGCCACATCCAGCCCAGCAGCAGCGTCATCACGGTGATGGCGGCCACCACCGCCAGCCACAGGCGCAGCGACAGGTGCTGGTGCAGGCGCGGACGCGGCAGGTGCACGGCTCAGTCCTGCTGCTTGGCGAACACATAGCCCACGCCGCGCACCGTCAGGATGCGGCGCGGGGCCTTGGGGTCGTCTTCGATGGCGTGGCGGATGCGGCCCATGTGCACGTCGATGGAGCGGTCAAAGGCTTCCAGTTCGCGCCCGCGCACCGCTTCCATGATCTGGTCGCGGCTGAGCACCCGGCCGGCACGCTCGGCCAGCACCACCAGCAGGTCGAACTGGTGGGCGGTGATGTCGCAGGGTCGGCCATGGACGGTGACGCTGCGGGCGTCGCGATCGATGTCGAGCGAGCCGAAGCGCAAGGGCGGCTGGCCCGGTACCGCCGAGGCGCCCAGCGGCCCGTCCCGGCGCCGCAGCACGGCGCGGATGCGTGCCAGCAGTTCGCGCGGCTCGAAGGGTTTGGGCAGGTAATCGTCGGCGCCCATTTCCAGGCCGATGATGCGGTCCATCGGGTCGCCCTTGGCGGTGAGCATGAGCACCGGCACGCGCGCGGCCTCGCCCGGCAGGGCGCGCAGGCGACGGCACACGTCCAGGCCATCGGTGTCGGGCAGCATCAGGTCGAGGATGACGAGGTCGGGCAGGCGCTGCTGCACCGCGGCCAGTCCGGCCGCGCCGTCGCCGGCGTGCGCCACGCTGTAGCCAGAACGTTGCAGGTACTCGGCCACCATGCCCGCCAGGCGGGCATCGTCTTCGATCATCAGGAGGTGCTGGGCGGGGGTCACCGTCATGGCGGCATCTTGCCATGGGCGCGTGTCTGGCCGCCGGCGCCCGCGTAAAGTTGCGTGAAGCCGGGCGGGCGCCTCAGCCGCGCGGCGGCTCGGCCACCGCCAGCCGGCGCCCGGCCAGCCACACCAGCGCCATCACCGGCAGGCCGATGCCGGTGGTGAACCAGAAAAAGCCGGGGTAGCCCATCGCGTCCACCATGCCGCCCGAATAGCCGCCCAGGGTCTTGGGCAGCAGCGTCATGAGCGAACTGAAAATGGCGTACTGCACCGCGGTGAAGGACACGTTCGTCAGGCTGGAGAGGAAGGCGACGAAGGCCGCGCTGGAAAAGCCGGCGGCCAGGTTGTCGGCCGCCACCACGGCGTACATCAGCGGCACGTCGTGGCCGGCCTGGGCCAGCGCCACAAAGCCCAGGTTGGTGCCCGCGGCCAGCACCGCCCCCCACATGAGCGAGCGCATCACCCCCAGGCGCGTGGCCAGGATGCCCCCGAAAAAGCCGCCTGCGATGCTGACCACCACCCCAAAGGTTTTCACGGCGTAGGCGATTTCGGGCTTGGAAAAGCCCAGGTCCTGGTAGAACACATTGGAGATGACGCCCAGCACGATGTCAGAAATGCGGTACAGCCCGACCAGCGCCAGCAGCAGCCACGCGGTGCGGGCACCGTAGCGCTGGAAGAAGTCCAGCACCGGGGCCACCCAGGTGGTGTGGGCCTGGGCACGGCTGGCCAGGCCCAGCCGCACCAGGCCCCAGCCCACGGCAAAGGCCGCGCCCAGGCCCAGGGCCATGCGCAGGGCTTCGAGCAGCAGGGTCTGCAGCGGGCCGCTGGCCGCCACGGCCGTGGCGCTGAGCTGCCCCACCGCATAGAACACGGACACAAAGGCCAGCACGCTGGCGCCGAACACCGCCAGCAGGCGCAGGTGCTCACCCGCGGGCAGTGGCGCGCTGCGCTCACGGGACACCTGCGGCTCCGGCGTGATCAAGGTGGTGAGCATGCCCACGCCCATGGTCGCGGCCATCACCAAGTACGTCCACTGCCACGCCGGGTAGCGGTAATCGCCCTTGACCGAGCCCCAGTACGACGCCAGAAACAGCGCCCCAGCCCCGGCCACGATCATGCCCAACCGGTAACCCGCGATGTAGGCCGACGACAGCAGCCCCTGCTGTTCGGGCCGCCCGATTTCGATGCGGTAGGCGTCGATGACGATGTCTTGCGTGGCCGACATGAAACCCAGCAACACCGCGAAACCGGCCATGGTGGTGAGCGTGTGGCCCCCAGCGGCCGGGTCGGTCAAGGCCATGCCGACGATGGCCCCCGCCGCCCCCAGTTGCGCCAGCAGCATATAGGCGCGGCGCCGGCCCAGCCGGGCCGTCAACAGCGGCAGCGGCAGCCGGTCCACCAGCGGCGCCCAGACGAACTTGAACGAATACCCCAACGCCGCCCAGCTGAAGAAGGTGACCGCCTTGCGCTCCACCCCGGCCTCGCCCAACCACAGCGAGAGCGAGGAAAAGATCAGCAGGATCGGCAACCCCGCCGAAAAACCCAGCAGCAGCAGGCTGAGCACGCGCCAATCCCACAGGGTGGCCAGGGTCTGGCGCCAGCCCGCCGGCATGGCCCCTGCCCCCGCCCCGGGCTGGGCATCTGGAGAAGGGTGAGCATTTGCAACGGAAGGAGGTGCCATGACCCGATTTTGCCTATCATTGCGCCATGTGCTGGCTATGCGATGCAAAACGGGCGGCCAATGCCCCCACTTCCTCCCACGGCCCCGAGGCCGCGCCACACCGCTGGTCGTCGCGCCGCGGGTTTCTGCTGGCCGCCAGCGCTGGTGCGGCCACGGCCACCGGCTTGGCCCCAGTCCCCGCGGCCGCGCAGGTGGACGTGGGCAACGCCTCGGGCCTGCGCAAGCTGGTGCCGGCGCAGCAACTCGAGGGCGCCGCCACCCAGCAATACAGCCAGATGCTGGCCGAAGCCAAGGCCAAAAACGCCCTGGCGCCCGACCACCACCCGCAACTGCGCAAACTGCGCGCCATCGCGCGCCAGCTCATTCCCCACACCACCCCGTGGAACGACCGCGCACGCGGCTGGCAATGGGAGGTCAACCTCATCGGCAGCAGCCAGATCAACGCCTTCTGCATGCCCGGCGGCAAGATCGCCTTCTACACCGGCATCCTCGACAAGCTGCAGCTCAACGACGACGAGCAGGCCATGATCATGGGCCACGAAATGGCCCACGCCCTGCGCGAACACGCGCGCGAACGCTTGGCCAAGACGCAGGCCACCAGCCTTGGGCTGTCGATCGGGGCGCAGCTGCTGGGCCTGGGCGACCTGGGCAACGTGGCCGCCAACCTGGGCACCCAGCTGCTGAGCCTGAAGTACAGCCGCGACGACGAGACCGAGGCCGATCTGGTGGGCCTGGAGCTGGCCGCGCGCGGCGCTTACCGGCCACAGGCCAGCGTCAGCCTGTGGGAGAAGATGACCTCGCAGAACGGCGCCGGCGGGCCGGGCTTTTTGTCCACCCACCCGAGCGGGCCCAACCGCATCCGCGAACTGCAGGCCAACGTGCCCAAGGTGCAGGGCCTGTACGAACAGGCCCGCCGCGGCGGCTGAAGGCCCGGCGCGCTCAGGCCAGGTCGCGCACGTAGGGGTTGCTGCGGCGTTCGCGGCCGAAGGTGCTTTCCGGGCCGTGGCCGGGGATGAACACCGTGTCGTCGCCCATGGGCCACAGGCGCTGGCGGATGCTGTCGATCAGCTGCTCGTGGTCGCCCTGCGGGAAGTCGGTGCGGCCGATGCTGCCGGCGAACAGCACGTCGCCCACAAAGGCGCGTTTCGCTTCGGGCGAGTGGAACACCACGTGGCCCGGGGTGTGGCCGGGGCAGTGGCGCACGTTCAACACGCTGCGGCCGACCTGCACCGTGTCGCCGTCGGCCAGCCAGCGCGTGGGGGTGAAGTGGCCGGCGGGCGGAAAACCGAACATCACGCTCTGCTGCGGCAAGCCGTCGATCCAGAACTGGTCGCCCGGGTGCGGCCCGACGATGGGCAGCTGCAGCCGCTCGGCCAGGGTGGCGGTGCCACCGGCGTGGTCGATGTGGGCGTGGGTCAGCCAGATCTGGCCGAGCTTGAGGCCCAGGCGCTGCGCCTCGGCCAGCACGGTGTCCAGGTCGCCGCCCGGGTCGATGACGGCGGCGTCCAGGGTCGCGTCGCACCAGACGAGGGAACAGTTCTGCTGGAACGGCGTGACGGGGATGGTGAGGTACTGGAGCATGGGTCGGGGCGGCGCGGGGCCACAAAAAGGGCGTTGGCCGGCATGTTAGCGAATTCCCCGCCGGCCCGGGTCACAGGTTGGTCGCCGCGATCACCTCGTTCAGGTCGGTCAGGCCCTGCACCACCTTGTCGATGCCGTCCTGACGCAGCGTCTTCATGCCGGCCTGCAGCGCGCTGGCGCGGATGTCGCCGGCCGGCGAGCGGTGCCGGATGTGGTGGCGGATCTCGTCGCTGTTGAGCATGAGTTCGTAAATGCCCAGCCGGCCCTTGAGGCCGCGGCCCTCGCACACGTCGCAGCCTTTTTTGGTGAAGGTGCGCAAATAGCGCCCACCCTGGCCGTCGTCCACACCGTGGTCGGCGGTCCAGCGGTCGATCTGCGCGGCAATGTCGCGCTCGTCGGCATGCTGCACGCCGTCCAGGTACTGCGCGGCCAGGGCCTGCAGTTCGTCCGGCGTGGCCGGGCGGCTTTGCACGCACTGCTTGCACAAGCGCCGCACCAGCCGCTGCGCCAAAATGGCCAGCAGCGAGTCGGAAAAGTTGAACGGATCGATGCCGATTTCCAGCAAGCGCGTGATGCTCTCGGGCGCGCTGTTGGTGTGCAGGGTGGACAGCACCAGGTGCCCGGTGAGCGAGGCCTCCACCGCAATCCGCGCGGTTTCCTCGTCGCGCATCTCGCCGATCATGATGACGTCGGGGTCGGCGCGCAAGAAGGTCCGCATCGCGTTGGCGAAAGTCCAGCCGATGCGCGGGTTCATCTGCACCTGGCGCAGGCCGGCCTGGGTGATCTCGATCGGGTCTTCGGCGGTCCAGATCTTGCGGCTGTCGGTGTTGATGTCGGAGATGAGCGAGTGCAGCGTGGTGGTCTTGCCGCTGCCGGTGGGGCCGCACACCAGCACCAGCCCATAGGGTTTGAGCGCCATGCGGCGCAGGTCCACCAGGTTCTGCGGGCTCAGGCCGATGCTGTCCATCGGCATGGGCTTGGAGCCGGCCAGCAGGCGCAGCACCACGTCTTCCAGGCCGCCGGTGGTGGGCACGGTGACCACGCGCAGCTCGGTCTTGGTGCCACCGAAGCGGGCAAAGTCGATCTTGCCATCCTGCGGCTTGCGGTGCTCGGAAATGTCCATGCCCGCCATGATCTTGATGCGCGCCACCAGCGCGTAGCGGAAGCGCGACTCCACCTCCAGGTAGCGCACCAGTTCGCCGTCGAGCCGGAAGCGCACCTTCACCGGCTTGGGCGCCGGCTCGGTCTCGATGTGGATGTCGGACGCCTTCTGGGCAATGGCCTCCTCGATCAGCGAGTTGATCAGCCGCACCAGCGTGTTGTCGGACTCGCTGACCACGTCGGATTCTGGCTCGTTGCCCACGTCCTGCGCGGTCTGCAGGTCCAGCGCCAGGTCGCGGGCGGCGGCGCGGTTGTCGGGGTGCAGGCGGTGCCGGGGTTCGGGCGCGGGCTGGCGCTCGTAGGCGCGCGAGATGGCGGCCGGCAGGCTGCCCGGGGCCGCCAGCACCGGCACGATGCGGCGCTGCGTCATGAACCGCAGTTCGTCCAGCAGGCGCTGGTCCAGCGGGTCGGCCATCAGCACCACCAGCAGGTCCTCGTGCTCCATCAGCGGCAGCACCGCCTCGCGCTGGGCCACCAGTTGCGGCACCTTGGCCACCGCCTCGGTCTCGAAGGCGAAGTGGCTCGGGTCCAGCACCCGGTTGCCCAGCCAGCCGGCGATCACATGGCGCAGCTGCTGCTCGGTCAACACGCCCTTGTCCACCATCTGCTGTCCCAGTTGGCGGTGCACGCCGAGCTTGCGCTCCTCCAACTGCGACTTGAGCGACTCGCGCAACTGCTGTTCGGTGATGACGCCGCTTTGCACCAGCGCCTCGCCCAAGTGGCGCGCGCCATGGGCCTGCGACTGCGGGTTCTGCAACAACTCCCACAACTCGCGCGGGGTGCGCGGCTGCGGGTAGTGCGAGGCGGGCACGGTGCTGGGGGTCTGGTCGGGCACGGTCATGGCACAAGCATACCCCCTGTCGCCGCCGCGGACCGGTCGGCGCCGCCACTGGGCGAGAATGGCCGCTGTTTCAACCCTGGAGGCAGACCCCATGACGAACAAAGTGGCATTGGTAACCGGCGCGGGCAGTGGCATCGGACGCGCCTGCGCCCTGGCCTTGCTGGCCGAAGGCTGGCAGGTCTTCCTGGTCGGCCGCAACGAAGACGCGCTGCGCGCCACCGCCGCCGCGGCCACGCCCGGCACCGGTCTGGCCCACGTTGCGCCGGCCGACGTGAGCCACCCGAGCGAGGTGGAGCACCTGTTCCAGGCCGTGCGCGAACGCGCCGGCCGGCTCGACCTGCTGTTCAACAACGCCGGCATCTTCACCCCCGCGAACACGCCCGACCAGACCCCGCTGGACGACTGGCAGCGCTCGGTCAACGTCAACCTCCACGGGGCGTTTCACTGCCTGTCGCAGGCCTTCCGGCTGATGCGCGAACAGTCGCCGCAGGGCGGGCGCATCGTCAACAACGGCTCCATCTCGGCGCACGCGCCGCGGCCGGGCTCCATCCCCTACACCACCACCAAGCACGCCATCAGCGGCATGACCAAGGCCGCGGCGCTGGACGGGCGCGCCTTCAACATCGCGGTGGGGCAGATCGACATCGGCAACGTGGCCAGCGACATGACCACCGCCATGGCCGCCGGCGTGCTGCAGGCCGACGGCAGCGTGCGCCCCGAAGCGCGCATGGACATGGCCGCCGTGGTGGACACCTTCATGGCCATGGTGCGCCTGCCGCTGACGGCGAACGTGCTGTTCACCACCGTCATGGCCACGAAGATGCCCTTTGTGGGCCGTGGCTGAGCAGGCCTTCAGCCCGGCCGTGCCGCCCCCAGGTGGCGCAGCACGCCCTGCGCCGCCACCCGGCCGCTGGCCAGGCAGGCGGTGAGCAGGTAGCCCCCGGTGGGAGCTTCCCAGTCCAGCATCTCCCCGGCGCAGAACACACCGGGCAGGGTGCGCAGCATCAGGTCGTCGGTCAAACCCTCCAGGGCCACGCCACCGGCGGTGCTGATGGCCTCGTCCAGCGGGCGCGGGGCCACCAGCGCCAGCGGCAGGGCCTGGATGGCCTGGGCCAGGGCGGCGGGGTCGCGCAGCGCGTCCTTGTGCAAGACCTCGTGCAGCAAAGCCAGGTGCGTGGGCTGCAGCCCCAGGCGCGCACGCAGGTGGCTCGACAGGGTTTTGCCACCCCGTGGCCGCGCCACCTCGGCCAGCACCCGGTCGGGCGGCAGATCGGGGCGCAGGTTCAGGTGCACCGCCACCTGCCCGTGTGCGGCGATCGCCTCGCGCAGCGCGGCCGACGCGGCGTACACCAGGCTGCCCTCCAGTCCGCTGGCGGTGAGCACGCACTCGCCCTTGCGGCCAAAGGTCTGGCCCTGGGCATCGGTGAACGACAGCACCACCCCTTTGAGCGGTTGCCCCGCGAAGCGCTGCGACAGGTGTTCGCTCCAGCCGCGCCGGCCGTGCACCGCCACGTCAAAGCCGCAGTTGGCCGGGCGCAGCGGCGCCACCGGCACACCCCGGTCATGCAACCAGGGCACCCAGGCGCCGTCCGAGCCCAGCTTGGCCCAACTGCCCCCGCCCAAGGCCAGGACCACGGCGCGGGCCTGCACCGCCACCGGCCCGTTCGGTGTGACAAAGCCCAGGCAGTGGCCCGCGCCCCCCACCGCGTCGGTCGGGGCCAGCGTGCCGTCCCAGCGGTGGCGCATGTGCAAGGTCACGGGGGCGCCCTGGGCCGGGTGGCGCAGGCGGTGCAACCAGGCGCGCAGCAAGGGCGCGGCCTTCATGTCGGAGGGAAACACGCGCTGCGAACTGCCCACAAAGGTGTCGATGCCCAGGCCCGCGGCCCAGTCGCGCACCGCCTGGGGCGGCAACTCGGCCAGCCAGCGGGCGCACACGTCGGCACGCGCGCCGTAGCGGCCCACAAAGGCCGGCAGTGGCTCGGCGTGGGTCAGGTTCAGCCCACCAATACCCGCCAGCAAAAACTTGCGGCCCACGGTGGGCATGGCGTCGAACAGATGCACCTCGGCACCGGCCGCGCTCAACACTTCGGCGGCCATCAGGCCGGCCGGGCCACCGCCCACCACGGCCACAGAACAATGCAGGGAAACGCTCAAACCACAACTTTCAAAGGTGTCTCGTGCCGGCATGGTACCCGGCTTGCCCGCCCAACCGGCTCAACCGTCCAGCGGGAGGGCGCTGGTGCACTTCACCTCGTCCAGACACACGCTGGAACGCACGCCGTTGACGCCCGGCAACTGCGCCAGCGTGCCCAGCAAAAAGTCCGACAGCGCCTTCAAATCGCGCGCCACCACCTTCAGCACGTAGTCGAAATCGCCGGTCACGGCGTAGCACTCCTGCACCTGCGCCAGGCTGCTCACCACGTCGCGGAACTTCACCACCTCGCGGATGTGGCCGCGCTCCATGGTCACGTGCACAAAGGCCAGCACGCCCAGGCCCACCTTGCCGGCGTCCAGCCGCGCCTCGTAGCGGCGCACGAAACCGCGCTCCTCCAGCCGGCGGTGGCGGCGGTTGCACTGCGCCGGCGACAGGTGCACCGCCTCGGCCAGCTCCAGGTTGCTGGCCCGGCCATGGGCCTGCAAATGGGCCAGGATGCGCCGGTCTGTCGGGTCGAGTTCGGGTTCATGCAATTTTTCTTCTCCAATTTGGCATTCATCGATCCATAAAATCCAGAATCATGGCAAACACCAGCGCAAAATGCAAACCCATTGCATTGACAGTGGCATAAAGTTTCGGCTTCAATTGATTGCAAGGAGTTGCTGCCATGGCCGACCTGTTTGACAACCCCATGGGCCTGTGCGGGTTCGAATTCGTCGAATTCGCCTCCCCCACCCCGAACGTGCTCGAACCCCTGTTCGAAGCCATGGGCTTCACCCTGGTGGCCCGGCACCGCTCCAAAGACGTGGTGCTCTACCGCCAGGGCGGCATCAACTTCATCGTCAACCGCGAAGCCAAAAGCCCCGCCGGCTACTTCGCCGCCGAACACGGCCCCAGCGCCTGTGGCCTGGCCTTCCGCGTGCGCGACTCGCACCGGGCCTACGCCCGCGCCCTTGAACTGGGCGCCCAGCCCATCGACATCCCCACCGGCCCCATGGAGCTGCGCCTGCCCGCCATCAAAGGCATCGGCGGCGCACCGCTGTACCTGATCGACCGTTTCGAAGACGGCAAAAGCATCTACGACATCGACTTCGAATTCCTGCCCGGCTTCGAAGACCCGGCCAGCCGCCACCCGGTGGGCCACGGCTTCCAGGTGATCGACCACCTCACCCACAACGTCTACCGCGGCCGCATGGCCTACTGGGGCGGCTTCTACGAAAAGCTGTTCAACTTCCGCGAAATCCGCTATTTCGACATCCAGGGCGAGTACACCGGCCTGACCAGTCGCGCCATGACCGCGCCCGACGGCCTCATCCGCATCCCCCTGAACGAAGAAAGCGGCAAGGGCAGCGGCCAGATCGAAGAATTCCTGATGCAGTTCAACGGCGAGGGCATCCAGCACATCGCCCTGCTGACCGACGACATCCTCGCCAGCGTGGACGCGCTGCAGCTGGCCGGCATCCCGCTGATGACCGCGCCCAACGACATTTATTACGAAATGCTCAACGAGCGCCTGCCTGGCCACGGCGAACCCACGGCAGAATTGCAGGCGCGCGGCATTCTGCTCGATGGCTCCACCGCCAACGGCGACCAGCGCCTGCTGCTGCAGATCTTCAGCCAGACGCTGCTCGGCCCGGTCTTCTTCGAATTCATCCAGCGCAAGGCCGACGAGGGCTTTGGCGAAGGCAACTTCAAGGCCCTGTTCGAGAGCCTGGAGCGCGACCAAATCCGCCGCGGCACCATCCAGACGGCCACCGCCCACCCCTGACCTTTTGCCCAGCTCACCATGACCAAACTCGACGGCCCCGCCCTCCACGCCCAGCTCGCGCAAGTGCCCGGCTGGCATTTCGACGAAGACGCCCACGCCATCGAACGCCGCTTCGCGTTCAAGGACTTCAACGAAGCCTTCGCCTTCATGACCCGCGTGGCCCTGGCCGCCGAGCAGCGCAACCACCACCCGGAGTGGTTCAACGTGTACAACCGGGTGGACATCACCTTCACCACCCACGACGCCGGCGGCCTGACCGAAAAAGACATCGACTTCGCCCTGTGGGTGGACGCGGCAGCCGGCGACGCCGGCACCTGACCACCCCGTCCATCCGCCACGGCCACGCCGCCATGAACACCCCCACCAAACACGGCCTGGCCGCCGGCGACGCCGGCCGCCCCACCAACGCCGACTGGACCGTGCCCCAGGGCTGGGCGCGCTACACCGCACAAGAACACGCCGTCTGGCGCACCCTGTACCAGCGGCAGATGGCGCTGCTGCCCGGCCGCGCCTGCGAGGCCTTCGTGCAAGGCATGCGCGACCTGCCCATGGACGCAGAGCAGATCCCCGACTTTGAGCGCCTCAACGCGGTGCTGCAGCCGCGCACCGGCTGGCAGGTGGTGGCCGTGCCCGGCCTGGTGCCCGACGACGTGTTCTTCACCCACCTGGCGAACCGCCGCTTCCCGGCGGGCCAGTTTATCCGCCGGCCCGACCAGCTCGACTACCTCGAAGAACCCGACGTCTTCCACGACGTGTTCGGCCACGTGCCCATGCTGATGAACCCGGTCATGGCCGACTTCATCCAGGCCTACGGCGCGGGTGGCCTGCGCGCGCAAAGCCTGGGCCACCTCGACATGCTGGCCCGCGTCTACTGGTACACGGTGGAATTTGGCCTGGTGCGCGAGGCCGGCGGCCTGCGGCTCTACGGCGCCGGCATCGCCTCGTCGTACACCGAAAGCGTGTTCTGCCTCGACTCGCCCTCGCCCCACCGGCTGGGGTTCGAGCTGGCGCGCGTCATGCGCACCCGTTACCGCATCGACGACTTCCAGGAAAGCTACTTCGTGCTCGACCACCTGGACGACCTGCTGCGCCTGGCCCAGGTGGACTTTGCGCCGCTCTACGAGGCCACGGCCGAATTGCCCACACTGGCCCCCGGCGACGTGCTGGCCAGCGACCGGGTGTGGCAGCGGGGGGATGGCCGTTACCACACGGTGCGGCGCACATCCTCTACCATCGGCACATGAGCGCCACGCCACCCCCCATCGACCTGACCAGCCTGGACAAAGCCACCCGTGCGCTGCACGACGCGATTGGCTATTGGCAGGCCGAACCCGACGACTCTGGCCGCAAACCCCACCTGCGTGCCGGCGCCATCCAGGCGTTTGAATTCAGCTACGAACTCTGCATGCGCTTCCTGCGTCGGGTGCTGATTGAACGGGCCTTGTCGGCCGACTTGGTGCAAGACCTGTCCTTCAACGACTTGCTGCGGCTGGGCGCCGACGCCGGACTGCTGCCCGACCCCCTGGAATGGCGGCGCTGGCGCGAACTGCGCAACCGCACCAGCCACAGCTACGACGAAGAACAAGCCCAGGCAATTGCCGCGGAAGCCCCCGCCTTCCTGCACGACGCCCGCGCCCTGCTGGGCCGCCTGCAGGCGGCCATGAACCATGCCTGAGCTGGCACTGACCGCGGAACAACAAGCCTGGGTGCTGCAAGCGGTGCACGATGTGGTGCCCCAGGCGCAAGTGCAGGTGTTTGGCTCACGCGCCACAGGCCGTGCACGGCCTTTTTCCGATCTGGACCTGCTGCTGACCACGCCCGAACGCCTGTCCTGGCAACAGCGTTGCGAACTGGCTGACCGGTTTGAACAGAGCCTCTTGCCCTTTCGGGTGGACGTGGTGGAAGCCGCCAGCCTGGCGCCGGGCATGCGGACCCGGGTGATGGCCGAAGCCTTGCACCTGTAACCCCGGGCTTGGCTGGGTGGTGTGCGCCTGCTTGGCATGCACCCAACAAAAAACCCACCGTGGCAACACGGTGGGTTTTGGTTTCTGAACCTCTAGCTGGCTAGGCCAGCCTTGAGATTAGAAAGCGTGGCGAACACCCACTGCGTACAGGGAGTTCTTCACGTTGTCGGTGCTGAACGGATCGGTAACCTTAGTCTGGCTGTAACCGACGTAGGCAGAGGTACGCTTGGACAGGGTGTACACGGCCGACACACCGTAGGACTTGGCCTTGGCGAAAGTCTCGCCAGCTTCTTTCAGCTTGGCTTGGCCGTAACCTGCAGCCACGCTCAGGTTTGCAGCCACAGGGACTTCAACACCAAAGCTGTACTCGTTAGATTTCAGGTCAGTACCAACCAGAGACAGCTTGGCTTGGTTGTAGGTGGCCAGCACTTTGGCAACACCAAAGTCGTAAGAACCAGAAATCTGGTTGTTGGTCAACTTGGTGTCAACAGGCAGATCAGCCAGCACCAAACCAAACCCTTCACCGGCCAGACCTTCAGCATCGAGGCCGATCAACAGGGGGTTCTCACCAACTTTTTCTTTCTGGTGTGCGAAGGCAACAGAAATGGGACCATTGTTGTAAGCCACGCTCAGAGCAAAAACATTGCTAGCCTTTTCGCCAGCAGCAGCCTTGTCTTCACCCAGCGAGTAGGACACAGCACCGTTGAAGCCAGCGAAAGAGGGGCTGATGTACTTGATGGTGTTGTTCGGGTTGTCGGTGTAACCGAAGAAGCCCGGGCGAGCCGTGAAGGCGCTGTCGAAGTTGTTGTTGTGGGCACCCCAGACGTCGTCGTAGGCGGTCCAGTTCTTGCCCAGTTGCACTTCACCGAAACCACCGGCCAGGCCGACGTAGGCGGTACGGCCACCCAGGGTGGTCTGCTCAGGAGCGTCCAGAGCAATGGCAGTTTCGATTTGGAAGTTGGCCTTCAGACCACCGCCCAGATCTTCCGTACCACGGAAGCCAATACGGCTGGTGTCCCAACCGCCGCTCTCCAGACCAGTGGTGGACTCTTTGAAGGCCACGCCTTCGAAAGTACCTTTGGTTGTGGACTTGCCAACCCACACGTCGGCGATACCGTAAACGGACACGCTGGACTGGGCCATGGCGGCGCCGGAAGCAGCCAGAACGGCCAGAGCGATCAGAGACTTTTTCATGAGAAACCTTCCTAGTGAAAAGTTGAACCCGGCTTGCCGGGCGAGGGTTTGAATGAAACCCACGGACCAGATGCTAACGGTGCCTGCGCCGAATCTCTAGGGATAACCCGCAAAATCCGCTCACCCTGTCTTATTTCTGCAACAAAGCTCCCGGCGGCTCCAGCAAAAAGCCCCTGTGACCCCACCGGGCCACAAGGGCTGCACTGGGTGCGCCGCCCCAGGCGGCGCACAGCCACCGACACAAGGCCGGCTGCGTCGATCAGAAGGTGTGGCGGATGCCCACGCCGTACTGGGTGTCCTTGGCGGTCTTCACGCCAGCGCCGTTTTTGGTGCTGTCGTTGGCCAGGCCCACGTACACGTTGGTGCGCTTGCTCAGGGTGTACAGCGCGGTGACGCCGTAACCGGTGTTTTTGGAGGTCAGCACACCAGCAGTCTTTTGCTTGGACTGGCCATAACCCACGGACACGGCCAACGCGGAGGTCACCGGCACGTCCACGCCGATTTCGTATTCGTTGATCTTCAGGTCCGGCAGGGCGTCGGTGGTGACCTTGCCGTTGGCAACGGTGCCCTTGAGCTTGGCCACGCCGAAGTCGTAGGTGGCGTTCAGGTTGGTGGCCGTGGACTTTTGGTTGTTGCCGGCCGGGCCCACTTTGAAAATGCTGGCATTGGCGGCGGCCACGGCGTCCTTGTGCTGGAAATGGCCCAGCGCCACGGCGAACGGACCGGTCTTGTACTTGACGCTCAACGCCAGGATGCTGTCGGCTTTGGTGGTCGGGGTTTTGTTTTCACCGAAGGAGTAGGACACGGCAGCCTCAAAACCACCGAAGTTCGGGGTGATGTATTTGATGCCGTTTTCGGCTTCGGTGCCCGCCTTGTTGGTCACGAACACGTTGTCCATGGCCGAGAAGATGGACTTGAAGCCGGACTCGGACATGTCGTGCACGTCGTCGTAGGCGTTGTTGGGCGAACCGAGTTGCACTTCACCGAAGTTGCCAGCCAGGCCCACCCAGGCTTCGCGGTCGCCCAGTTTGGAGGCTTCGGGCGCGTCGAATTTCACGCTGGTTTCGATTTGGAATTTGGCTTGCAAACCGCCACCCAGGTCTTCGGTGCCCTTGAAGCCCAGACGGCTGGACGACAGGCCGCCGCTGTTGACCACGCTGTTGCTGGTTTTCACGGGCGTGGTGTTGAGGCCGGTTTCGTTTTTCACGCTGCCCACGAACACGTCGGCAATGCCGTACACGGTCACGGAAGACTGGGCCATGGCGGCGCCGGAAACGGCCATGGCGGCCAGGGCGATCAGTTTTGCTTTCATTTGCACAAGCTTTCTGTTTGAAAGGGTTTGCAGCACCTGGGGCACTGCCCCTCCCCACACCTCGCGGGGAGACCACTCCATTGCAAACAAGCCGTGTGACCGAGCCGTGACACGGTTGGCCTGGCACATCACCGGCGCCCCAAAGCGTTGCATTTGCACCACAAAAACCACCGGGGTTTTCCCGAAATGCACCACTTGGGCGCTGTGGCGAATGGTCGGGGTCTGCTGTAATCAACTTCAGCTTCTTCGCGGAAGTCAACCGAACAGCGGCAACGCCCCGACGGTTCCCCCCACAAACTGGAGATACCTGCACATGAAAAAGACCCTGATTGCCCTGGCCACCCTGGCCGCCACCGGCGCCGTGATGGCCCAGTCTTCCGTGACCATCTACGGCGTGATCGACCAAGCGTTCACCCGCACCTCCAACAGCAACGGCGGCAGCAGCAACACCGGCCTGACCTCCAGCGCCAACCTGACCAACCGCCTGGGCTTCCGCGGTACCGAAGACCTGGGTGGCGGCTTGAGCGCCAAGTTCCAGATCGAAACCAACCTGAACGCTGACGCTCCTGGCGCCACCACCTTGGGTGACCGCGGTGCTTGGGTGTCCCTGGCCAGCGCCACCATGGGCGAAGTCCGCCTGGGCCGCGACTACAACAACGCTTTCTGGAACCCCATCCTGTTCACCGCCTTTGGCACCAACGGCGTGGGTCAAACCATTTTCCACGCTACGCGCGCTGCGTACCACACTACTGCGGGCTTCACCGGCACCACCCACGCCACCGATCCGTACATCTGGAACAACAACTCCATCTCCTACATCCTGCCGGGCAACCTGGGCGGCGTGTACGGCAACATCCAGCACGCATTTGACGAAGCGGCCGCCCCGAGCAGCCTGGGCCAAAGCACCAACATGCGTCTGGGCTACAAAGCCGGCGCTCTGGATGTGGCATTCGGTTACGGTCAGGTCGATGGCGTGACCGGCGCCCAAGAAGATGTGAAGTCCATGAACATTGGCGCTTCTTACGACTTCGGCGTGGTCAAAGTGCTGGCCGTGTGGAACGAAGACAAGCTGAAAGATGCCGGCACTGGCGCTTCCGTTTCCAAGCTGAAAGGCTATGAAATCGGCGCCGTGATGCCTGTGGGCCCTGGCAACCTGCGTGCTTCCTACGGTACGGTCAAAATCGATGACCTGAATGCCGCCACGGCCGATGCCAAAGCCAACAAGTTCGCCATCGGTTACGTGTACCCCCTGTCCAAGCGCACCAGCGTGTACACCACTTATGCCCGCGTCAGCAACAAGAACGGCATGAGCGTCCTTTTGACCCCCAAAGGTACCGCCGGCGCCGCCACCGGCTTCACCTCCTCCGGCCTGGACATCGGTATCAGCCACACCTTCTGATCGCAGCGAATCGAGCGCCCCAGGGCGCTCGGTCTGCCGCTCAGATGCCAACCCAGCGCACCCGCGCTGGGTTTTTTGTTTTTCGCCTCAGAACTTCCAGCCCAGGCCCACGCCCACCAGCAGCGGATCGACCTTGAAGGTGGTTGCGTAGTTGCCACCGACAGACACATCGGTCTTGATGAAGACCTTCTTCACGTCGATGTTGAAGTACATATCCTTGGCCACGGGAATGTCCACGCCCACCTGCAGCGCACCGCCCCAGCTGTTGCGATCGATCGTAGCGGCACCGCCCAGCAAGTTCACCGAGCTGAAACGGGTGTAGTTGATGCCAGCGCCCACGTAGGGTTTGAAGCCGGGGGCGTCGAAGTGGTATTGCAGCGTCAGCGTGGGCGGCAGGTGCTTGAGGCTGCCGATCGGCGCGCCGCCCAGCGACACGGTCTGCTTCTGCGGCACGGTCAAAATCAACTCGGCCGCCAGGTTCTTGTTGAAGAAGTAGGTGAAGTCCACTTCCGGCAACGTCTTGTTGTTGATACTCAAGCCCATACCAGCGGAATCCTTGTTGGCGGCATCTAGGTGCACCACGCGGGCGCGCACCAGCCAGTCGCCCTCTTTGAAGTCTTGCGCCATGGCGGTGCCAGAAACCAGAGCGGCGCCCACGGCCGCGGCAAGCAGGTAGTTGTTCATGATGTTGTGTGTGTCGTGCAAGGGAACATTCCCTGCCGGCATTGGATGCCCGTGCCCGCCGCGCGGGTTTGCGCCAGGTCAAACCCACGGGTTAACCCGCGGCCCACCTGAAGCGGGTTTGATCTGCATCAAACCCCACGCGCCCACGGCAGCCCGGCTTGGACCGCAGAGATGTGACAAATTCGTGTCACATTCGCCCGCCATGATGGTCGCGTGAACACGACCGACCACAGCCTCCCCTTCGACTTGTCCCGCGGCGGCAAGCCCCCGTCCACCGAATTGGCCACGCAACCGTTCGTGGGCGCCGCGGCGGCCTTGTCGGTGTCGATTCCACACGCCCTGGGCTTGGGCCTGGTGGCGTTCAGCCCCTTGGCCCAGCAGTTGCCGGCCAGCACACTGGCGCTGTGGTCGGCGGCGGTGCCCGGCGCCCTGATGACGCTCTGGGCCCGGGGTCGGGGCGTGGTTTACGCCCCCTCCACGGCGGTGGCGCTGCTGTTCGGCGGCATGATGGCGCTGGTGGTGCAAGCCGGCCAGGCCCACGGCATCGGCGCGGGGCAGGCGCTGGCCATCACCGGCCTGTTTGCCGCCCTGGGGTTCTTCATGCAGTGGCTGATGGCGCGCCTGGGCCTGGCCAAGCTGGCGCGCTTCATCCCGGTGTCGGTGACGCAGGGGTTCTCGGCCGGGGTGGGCTTGTCGCTGGTGCTGGGCCAGTTGCATGGCCTGCTGGAGGCCAGCGGCTACCGCTGGGGCGATGTGCTGCTGTGGCAAGCGGCCGTGGCCTTGGCCGTGACGGTGCTGAGCGTGGTGCTGCAGCGCCTGTGGCCCAGGTTCCCGACGCTGCTGCTGGCGGTGGCACTGGTGGCGCTGGCCAGCCACCTGGTGGTGCCCAGTGCCACGCTGGCCATGGCGGCCCCGGCCACCGGCTTCGTGCTGCCGGTGTTTCCCGACTGGTGGGGCGCCCCCTGGTGGGCGGTGCTGGACCAATACGGCTTCCAGCTGGCCTCCCTCTCGCTGCTGATGGCGGTGGTGAACGCGCTGGAGGTGACGGTGTTTTACCAACAGCTGGAGACGGAGCATGGCCTGCGCTCGCCGCTGGAGCGGGTGCTGGGCCGGGAGGCCCTCATCGGCATGGCCTGCGCGGCGCTGGGCATGATTCCGGCCTCGTCCAGCACCTCGCGCTCGCGCACGGCCTTGTCGTACACCCGCGCCCCCACGCTGCGCGCGGGTCAGTGGCACGCCCTGGGCCTGCTGCTGGTGGCGGGCACGGGGCATTGGTGGCTGAACCAGGTGCCCATGGCGGTGCTGATGAGCGCCCTGCTGGTGGCCGGTGGGCGCATGGTGCCCCGCACCATGTGGTCGCTCCAGCCCGGGGGGCTGCGCAAGGCCGCGCACGTTGAAAGCTGGGTGGTGGCGTGGGTGTTCGTGGGCTCCAGCGGTGCCATGGCCCTGCTGGCCGGCCTGGCGGTGGCCACGGTGGAACTGCTGCGCGCTTCGGGCAGCCACGCCGTGCGGCGCATGCACCTGGAAGGCCGGTTGCGCTCGCGGCATGTGCGGCGCGCTCAGATCGAGCGCTGGCTGGCGCCGCGGATGCGGCACGTGGCCGTGTTCGAACTGCAAGGCATTGTGTCGTTCGGGGTGGCGGCGCTGGTGGTGGACCAGGTGCGCCAGCACCTGCAGGGCCAGCGTTGCGTGATTCTGGACGCCTCGCGGGTGCCCTCCTGGGACGAGACCGGTTGCCTGCGGCTGCAGGCATTGGCCCACGAACTGCACGCCCTGGGCGTGGCCTTTGTGCTGTGCGGGGTGCGCGGCCGGGCCGCAGCATTCATGGCCGACCTGCACCTGCACCAAGACCTGGACCGCGCCCTGGAATGGGCCGAAGACCAATTGCTGCAGCAATGCCCCCCCGACGTGCTGCTGGCCGACCCGCCCATGTTGGTGCTGGACGAACTCGGCGCAGACATGCCGAGCGAAGCCCGGCTGGCGCTGGAAGCCCAGATCGACCTGCGCACCTACCCGCCCGGGGCCACCATCCTGCGGCAGGGGGAACGCGATCGGTCACTGCTGCTGGTGCAGAGCGGTACCGTCACCCTGTCCACCGCCGAACCCCCCAGCACGGGCATGCGGCTGTCTGTCATCGGGGCCGGGGCGGTGTTTGGCGAAATGGCCTTTCTGAACGGCATTGCCCGCACGGCCTACGCCCACGCGGGCGCAGCAGGCACCACCGTCGGCACCCTGGACTGGGAACGCTTCCAGGCCTGGCGGCAACAGCACCCCGAAGGCGCACACGCCTTTATCACCGCGCTGGCCAAAATGGGCATCCGCCGCCTGGGCGCGACCTCGCAGGAACTGCGGGCCGCGATGGAATGAGCGCGGGGTCTTGAAAACCCCGCCACCCGCCCTTATGATTAGCACTCGTTGGAGTTGAGTGCTAACACCTCCGTGTGTGGCGCCCTCCACGACCCGTCTAACCACGTTTCTCTTTACTGTGCAGGAGATCTCATGAAACTTCGTCCCCTCGCCGATCGCGTGATCGTCAAGCGTCTGGAAACCGAAACCAAAACCGCTTCGGGCATCGTGATCCCCGACAACGCCACCGAAAAGCCCGACCAGGGCGAGGTGCTGGCCGTGGGCCCGGGCAAGACGAACGACAAGGGCGAAACCAAGGCCCTGACCGTGAAAGTGGGCGACCGCGTGCTGTTCGGCAAGTACAGCGGCCAGACCGTGAAGGTCGATGGCGACGAGCTGCTGGTCATGAAGGAAGACGACCTGTTTGCGGTCGTCGAGAAGTAATTTGCCCCTGTTGCAACCCAAACACTGAAGGAACCTGAAAAATGGCAGCAAAAGACGTAGTGTTCGGCGGCGAAGCCCGCGCCCGCATGGTCGAGGGTGTGAACATCCTGGCCAACGCCGTGAAAACCACCCTGGGCCCGAAAGGCCGCAACGTGGTGCTGGAGCGTTCGTTCGGCGCCCCGACCGTGACCAAGGACGGCGTGTCCGTGGCCAAGGAAATCGAGCTGAAGGACAAGCTGCAGAACATGGGCGCCCAGATGGTCAAGGAAGTCGCTTCCAAGACCTCGGACAACGCCGGTGACGGCACCACCACCGCCACCGTGCTCGCCCAGGCCATCGTGCGCGAAGGCATGAAGTACGTGGCCGCCGGCATGAACCCGATGGACCTCAAGCGCGGCATCGACAAGGCTGTGGAAGCCCTGATCGCCGAGCTGAAGAAGGCTTCCAAGCCGACCACCACCTCCAAAGAGATCGCCCAAGTGGGTTCCATCTCCGCCAACTCCGATTCCAGCATCGGCGACATCATCGCCAACGCCATGGACAAAGTGGGCAAAGAAGGCGTGATCACCGTGGAAGACGGCAAATCGCTGCAGAACGAGTTGGATGTCGTGGAAGGCATGCAGTTTGACCGCGGCTACCTGTCGCCCTACTTCATCAACAACCCCGAGAAGCAAGCCGCGCTGCTGGACAACCCCTTCGTGCTGCTGTTCGACAAGAAGATCAGCAACATCCGCGACCTGCTGCCCACGCTGGAAGCCGTGGCCAAGGCCGGCCGTCCGCTGCTGATCATTGCCGAAGACGTCGAAGGCGAAGCCCTGGCGACCCTGGTGGTGAACACCATCCGCGGCATCCTGAAAGTGGTGGCCGTCAAGGCCCCTGGCTTCGGCGACCGCCGCAAGGCCATGCTGGAAGACATCGCCATCCTGACCGGTGGCAAGGTCATCGCCGAAGAAGTGGGCCTGACCCTGGAAAAAGTGACCCTGGCCGACCTGGGCCAAGCCAAGCGCATCGAAGTGGGCAAGGAAAACACCACCATCATCGACGGCGCCGGCGCTGCCGTGGACATTGAAGCCCGCGTCAAGCAGATCCGCATCCAGATCGAAGAAGCCACCAGCGACTACGACCGCGAGAAGCTGCAAGAGCGCGTGGCCAAGCTGGCCGGCGGCGTGGCCGTCATCAAGGTCGGCGCTGCCACCGAAGTCGAGATGAAGGAAAAGAAGGCCCGCGTGGAAGACGCGCTGCACGCCACCCGCGCTGCGGTGGAAGAAGGCATTGTGGCCGGTGGTGGCGTGGCGCTGCTGCGCGCCAAGCAATCGGCCGGCACCATCACCGGTGACAACGCCGACCAGCAAGCCGGTATCAGCCTGGTGCTCAAGGCCATCGAAGCGCCGCTGCGCGAGATCGTGGCCAACGCCGGTGGCGAGCCGAGCGTGGTGGTCAACGCCGTGCTGGGTGGCCAGGGCAACTACGGCTTCAACGCCGCCAACGACACCTACGGCGACATGATCGAGATGGGCATTCTGGACCCGACAAAAGTGACCCGCACCGCGCTGCAGAACGCCGCGTCCGTGGCCAGCCTGATGCTGACCACCGAGTGCATGGTGGCCGAGGCCCCGAAGGACGACGCACCGGCCATGCCGGGCGGCATGGGTGACATGGGCGGCATGGGCGGCATGGGCATGTAATGCCCCGCCGGCCAGGGTGATCCACGGTCACCCCACGCCACGCACCACCCGCCGGGAGCGATCCCGGCGGGTTTTTTTGTGCCCCATCCAATGGGGCGGGTACAGTCGTGACATGAGCGCTTCTTTCTGTTCCCCCGACGCCACCGCCCAAGCCCTGCCCTACCCGGCCCTGGCACGGGAGATCGAAGCCGTGCTGCGCGACCCGAGCGTGCAGGTACCGCCTCGGCTGGTGGAGCGGCTGGCCAGCGGCGCCAGCCTGTTCGTCATGCCCGCGCACGACGCGCGCGTGGCCATCACCAAGCTGATCACCTTCGTGCACGACAACGCCGCGCGCGGGCTGCCCAGCATCCAGGGCGACATCGTGGTGTTCGACACCCGCACCGGCCAGCGGCTGACCGTGCTCGACGGCCCCACTGTGACGGCGCGGCGCACGGCCGCGGTGTCGCTGCTGGCGGCGCAGAAGCTGGCCCCCCAGCCCGAGGGGCCTTTGCTCATCGTGGGGGCCGGCGTGCAGGGGCGGGCCCACCTGGAGGCCTTCCACGCCGGTCTGGGCACACAGGAGGTGTGGGTGGCCTCGCGCAGCCGGGCCAGCGCCGATGCGCTGGTGGCCCACGCACACGCCCTGGGCCTGCGCGCCCGCGCGGTGGACGACGCCGATGCGGCGTTGGCGCACTGCCCCCTGGTGGTGACGGCCACCAGCGCCCAGGCCGTGGCCGTGCGTGGCAGGCCGCGCGCCGACGCCTTCGTGGCCGCCGTGGGCGCCTTCACCCCACAGATGGTGGAATGGGCCCCCGAGGTGTGCCAGCACCTGGCCCGCACCGGCACCCTGGTGGTGGACACCCGCGACGCCGACCACGAGGCCGGCGACCTGCTGCAGGCCAACCTGGACGTGACCACCCTGCCCACCCTGGCCGACGTGGCGCGACACACCCCGGTCTGGCAGGCCCAGGCCGGACGCCGCGGCCCGGTGTTTTTCAAAAGCTGTGGTTGGGCCGGTTGGGACCTGGCCGCGGCACGTTGTGCGCTGCCCGTGTCGCACGCCTGATTTCCCTTTTTTCACCCACAGGAGTAATTTCCCCATGGTGCAACGCTTTGACGTCGGCCCCCGCTTGTCGGAAATGGCCATCCACAACGGCACGGTTTATTTGGCTGGACAGGTGCCGGAAGACGCCAGCCTGGACATCGAGGGCCAGACCCGCCAGGTGCTGGCCGCCATCGACGCGCTGCTGGCCCGTGCCGGCACCGACAAAACCCGGCTGCTGATGGTGCAGATATTCATCGCCGACCTGGCGGACTTTGACGGCATGAACCGCGCCTGGGACGCCTGGGTGCCCGCCGGCCACACGCCGCCGCGCGCCACGGTGCAGGCGGCCCTGGCGCGCCCGGGCTGGCGGGTGGAAATCGTGGCCACCGCCGCGGTGTGAGACCTGCGGCCACCATGCCCCTGCGCCGCTGGCTCCCTTTTCTGAGCTGGCCGCGCCCCAGCGCAAGGCTGTTGCGCGGCGAAGCCCTGGCCGGCCTGACCGTGGGGCTGATGGTGATTCCCCAGGGCGTGGCCTATGCCGCCCTGGCGGGCATGCCGCTGGTGACGGGCATTTACGCGTCGCTGCTGCCGGCGCTGGTGGCGGTGCTGTTCGGGGCGTCCCAACGCCTGTCGGTGGGCCCCACGGCCTTGAGCTGCCTGCTGGTGACGGCGTCGCTGTCGGGGCTGGCCGCACCGGGCAGCGCCGCCTGGGTTGCGCTGGCAGTCTGGCTGGCGCTGCTGACCGGCCTGCTGCAGGTGGTGCTGGGGGCGGTGCGCTTCGGCTGGCTGCTGAACCTGGTGAATGCGCCGGTGCTGATGGCCTTCACCCAAGGGGCGGCGGTGCTGATCGTGGGCTCCCAACTGCCGCCGATGCTGGGGCTGCAGGGTGGCTGGTCGGGGCTGTGGTCGGCCCCGCCGCAGGTGCATTGGCCGGCGCTGGCGTTTGGCGCGGGCAGCGCCGCCCTGCTGGTGCTGGCGCGGCGCTGGAAACCCACCTTTCCCACGGTGCTGCTGCTGGTGCTGGCCTCGGCCGGGCTGAGCCACTGGAGCGGGTTTGAGGCCAACGGCGGGGCCGTGGTGGGCGCCTTGCCACAGGGCTTGCCGGCGCTGTACTGGCCCACCTGGCCGGGCTGGGCCACGCTGGGCCAACTGGTGGTGCCGGTGCTGGTGATCACCCTGGTGAGTTTTTTGGAAACCGCCTCCAGCGCCAAGGTAGACAACGCCCGCCAGGGCCAGCGCTGGGACCAGGACCAAGACCTGATCGGCCAGGGTCTGGCCAAGCTGGCCGCGGGCTTGACCGGCACCTTTCCCACGAGCTCCTCGTTCTCGCGTTCGGCCCTGAACCTGTACGCCGGCGCCCAGACCGGCTGGGCCACCGTGTTTTCGGTGGGGGTGGTGCTGGCGGCACTGCTGCTGTTCCTGCCGGTGCTGCACCACGTGCCGCATGCGGTGCTGGCGGCGATCGTGCTGGTGGCGGTGGTCGGCTTGATCCAACCGCGCGAGTTCGTGCGGCTGTGGCACATCTCGCGGGTGGAGGCGGTGACGGCCAGCGCCACCTTCGCCATCACCCTGCTGACCGCGCCGCGGCTGTATTGGGGTGTGCTGGCCGGCGTGCTGATGGCGCTGAGCCATTTTTTGTACCTGAGGCTGCACCCGCGCATCATTGAAGTGGGCTGGCACAGCGACGGCCGCTTGCGCGACCGGCACCTGTGGCAACTGCCGCCCCTGGCGCCGGCCACCCTGGCCTTGCGCATGGACGCGGAGCTGGATTTCGGCTCGGCCAGCGCGCTGGAGCGAAGCCTGAGCGAACACCTGGCCCAGCAACCCGAGACCCGGCACGTGCTGCTACTGGCACAGCCCATCAACCGCATCGACGCCACCGGGGTGGAAACCTTCGGCCGCCTGCGCCGGCAACTGGCCAACCAGCAACGCCACCTGTGGCTGGTCGGGGTCAAGCTGCCGGTGGAAACGGTGCTGCGCCAGGCCGGCGAACTGCCCGACACCGCCCACCTGCACCTGCATGCCACCGAAGCCGAAGCCTTGATGGCCCTCGAAAAGCTGGACGCGCGCCGGTGAGGGCCTCGGCCTGTGCTAGAATTTGCGTCTTTCCCCGATAGCTCAGTCGGTAGAGCGCCGGACTGTTAATCCGTAGGTCCCTGGTTCGAGCCCAGGTCGGGGAGCCATAATTTAACAAAGAAATCAAAGGCTTACAGTGGAAACGCTGTAAGCCTTTTTTCTTTACCCCCACCCTTCGGTACAACGTCGGAACAATCGCCGCGCATGCCGCCCAAACCCATCCCGCCGGAAACCCTGGCCCTGCGCCGCCAGAACAGCCTGACCCTGTTCACGCGCTGGCGTCTGCAAGAAATTGCCCAGGGCCGCCCCGGGGGCGACAAGGCGTTTTCGGCCATGCTGGGCATCTCGAACGCGCAGTGGAGCCGCATCAAGTCGGGCACGCCGGTCGGCCCCAAGCTGGCCCGCCAAATCGAGGCCGCGTGCGGCGTTGAGCCGGGTGGGCTGGACGTCCCGCAAGACGCCGCCGCAGGGCAAACAGCGGAGGCCCCGCATCCCATCGATCTGGCTGCTGCGTTGGGCCTGTCACGGCCCGACACCTTCGTGGTCCAGATGCACGGCCCCTCCATGACCGGCAAGGGCCTGGACGACGGCGACCTGCTGGTGGTCGATCCGGCCATCGTGCCCCGGCACGGCCACACGGTGGTGGCGCGGATGGACCACGAACCCTGCTGCCGCACGCTGTACCAGCGCGACGGGCAGACCCGGCTGCAAGCGGCTCACCCGGACTTTGCAGACACCGCGACCGAGGACGGATCAACTCCGGCCCTGTACGGGGTGGTGACCGCGGTGGTCAAACGCCTGGCGGTCTGAGGCCGGCCCAGGCGGACGGGCTCACGACCACAGCAGACCGGCCACGCCGGCCAGGCAGACGACGGGAATCACCCCCAGCTTAAAGCGCAGCAGGGCCACGCCCGCCGCCACCCCGATGGCGGCCGCGGCTGCGTCGAAGCCGCCACCCCAGCCCTGCGGCCAGAACACGTGCTGCGCAAAAAACACCGCGAGGTGAGCGATCACCCCCACCACCGCGGCGGTGATGGCCGTCAGCGGGGCGGTGAACTTGAGCTGCCCGTGGGTCGATTCGATGAAGGGTGCCCCCAGGAAAATGAAGCAAAACGAAGGCAGGAAGGTGAAACAGGTGACCACACCGGCCGCGGCGATGCCAGCCAGCAGCGGGGCGTCGGGCCCGAACACCGACTGCGTCCAGCCACCGACAAAGCCGACGAAGGCCACCACCATGATGAGCGGACCGGGCGTGGTTTCGCCCAGTGCCAGCCCGTCGATCATCTGCGCCGGGGTGAGCCAATGGAACTGCTCGACCGCGGCCTGGTACACATAGGGCAGCACGGCGTAGGCACCGCCGAAGGTGAGCAGCGCGGCTTTGGTGAAGAACCAGGCCATCTGGGTGAGCACGGCGTGCCAGCCGAAGGCCAGGACGAGGCCGCCCATGCCCACGGCCCAGAGGCCCAGGCACGCCGCCAGCACGCGAACGAAGCGCCCCCAGGCGAAACGCGCGTGCGCGGGCAATGGGGTGTCGTCGTCCAGCACGGCGGTCTGTACCGCCGCACCGGCCCGGCCGTGGCCGCCGCCCAGGGCGAAATGGCGGGGGGCCCAGCGTCCACCCAGGACGCCCACCAGCGCGGCCGCGGCCACGATCCACGGAAAGGGCAGGCGCCACACCACGATGGCTCCGAACGCCAGGGCCGCAATGCCCCAGAGCCAAGCGTTGCGCAGCACGCGGGAGCCGATGCGCACCGCGGCGGCCACCACGATGGCCGTGACCGCCGGCTTGATGCCGTAGAGCACGCCCGCCACCGCCGGCAGGTGGCCCCAGGACAGGTAAGCCCAGGACAGGCCGACCAGCAGCAGCCAGGACGGCAGCACGAACAAGCCCCCGGCGACGATGCCGCCCCAGGTGCGGTGCATCAGCCAGCCGATGTAGGTGGCGAGTTGCTGGGCCTCGGGCCCGGGCAGCACCATGCAGTAGTTGAGCGCATGCAGGAAACGCCCCTCGGAAATCCAGCGCTTGCGCTGCACCAGGTCCTCGTGCATGAGGGCGATCTGCCCGGCCGGCCCCCCAAAGCTGAGGCAACCCAGGCGCAGCCAGTACAGCAAGGCCTGCCAAAAGGTGGGGGGCGTGGGCGCGCTCATTGCACCAGGGCCACGGCCTTGACCTGCGCCCACACCCGCTGCCCCACCTGCAGACCGAGCGCGTCGAGCGCGCGCCGGGTGATGCGGGCGAGCAGGACCGAACCGCCCCAGCGCACGCGCACCAGGGCCTGCGAGGGGTGCGGATCGGGCACGATGGCATCGACCACGCAGGCGAAGTGGTTCTGGATGCTGGTGTGGACGGGCCGCTCGGTGGCCAGGCTGACGTCGCGGGCCAGCACCCGCAGGCGCACGGCGCGCCCCCGGGGCACGCCGGTGTCGCGCAACCAGAAATCGGCACCGTCCACGGCGACCCGGGCCAGGTGCCAGCGCGTGTCGTGCTCGGCCACTTCGCCTTGGAGCAGGGCGCCGACGTCGTCGCCGAGGAGCACCGGGTCGTCGAGCCGGGCCAAGACCTCGGCGACCGGACCGGCGGCCTGGACACGGCCGCGCGCCAGCACCACCAGGTGGTCGGCCAGGCGGTGCAACTCGTCGGCCGAGTGGGTGACGTAGAGCATGGGCAGGCGCAATTCGTCGCGCAGCTTTTCCAGCCAGGGCAGGATGTCCTGCCGGCGCGCCGCGTCGAGGGCGGCCATGGGCTCATCCAGCAGCAGCAGGCGCGGCTGGGTGGCCAGGGCCCGGGCGATGGCCACGCGCTGGCGTTCACCGCCCGACAGCTGCGCCGGCCGGCGCGCCAGCAGGTGGTCGATGCCGAGCAGCCCCGTCACCTCGGCCAGGGCGTGTTCGCCACGGGGGTGACCGCTGCGGCGCAAGGCGTAGTGCAGGTTGCCGCGCACGTCGAGGTGCTCGAACAGGCTCGCCTCCTGGAACACATAGCCCAGGGGACGGCGGTGGGTGGGCAGGAAATGGCCGGCCGCGTCGTCCTGCCAGACTTCTTCGCCCACCGCCACCCGGCCGGGCCGGGCCCGCTCCAGGCCGGCCACGCAGCGCAGCACGCTGGTTTTGCCCGAACCCGAGGCCCCGTACAGCACGGTGATGCCGCGGGCCGGCAAGGTCAGGTCGACCTGCAGGGTGAAGTCGGCCCGCGGCAGGGTGAGCGCGAGGTGCAGCGCCGCCGTCATGGCAGCACCCGGGCCGGACCGCGCCGCAGCCAGGCCAGGGCCAGCAGCACCGCGAAGGAAAAGAGCAGCATGCCCCCCGCCAGGGCGTGGGCCTGGGCGTACTCCATGGCCTCGACGTGGCCGTAGATCTGGGTGGAGACGACCCGCGTCTGGCCCGGGATGTTGCCGCCGATCATCAGCACCACCCCGAATTCGCCCACGGTGTGGGCAAAGCTCAGGATGGCCGCGGTGAGCAGGCCGCCCCGGGCCTGCGGCAAGGTGACGGTGAAGAAGGCGTCGAGCGGACCGGCCCGCAGCGTGGCCGCCACTTCCAGCGGGCGGCGGCCCATGGCCTCGAAGGCGTGCTGCAGCGGCTGCACCGCAAACGGCAGGGAAAACACGATGGACCCCAGCAGCAGCCCGGTGAAGGTGAACGACCACACGCCCCAGCCCAGGGCCTGCGTCAGCCGGCCGAGCGGGCCCTGCGGCCCCATGGCCACCAGCAGGTAGAAGCCCAACACCGAGGGCGGCAGCACCAGCGGCAGGGTGACGAGGGCGCTGATGGGCGCCCGCCAGCGCGACGCGGTGAACGCGAGCCACCACGCCAGTGGCGCGGCCAGCACCAGCAGGCACAGCGTGGTGAGGGTGGCGAGCTCGACCGTGAGGCGGATGGCCTGCCAGGCGTCGGGACCGATGGGCATGCCGCAGTGTGCCTCAGAAACCGTAGCCGTGGGCCTCGATCACGGCACGCGCCTTGTCACCGCGCAGGTAGGCCAGCAAGGCCGTGGCGGCCGACTGGCCCCGCCCTTTCTGCAGCAGCACGGCGTCTTGCCGGATGGGGGCGTGCAGGTGGGGCGGCACCGGCCAGGCCGAGCCTTCGGTGAGGCGGCCATCCACCTCGACCTGAGAACGCGCCACAAAACCCAACAGGGCGTTTTCGGTGGCCACGAACTGGTGCGTCTGGGCGATGTTCTCGCCCTGCACGAATTTGGGTTTGAGCGCGTCGTACAGGCCCAGGCGGCTCAGGGTTTCGACGGCCGCCTGCCCATAAGGGGCCAGCTTGGGGTCGGCCACAGCGATGCGGTCGAAGGCGCCGCGGCGCAAGACCTCGCCGCGCTCGTCCACCACGCCGGGGCGCTTGCTCCACAGCACCAGGCGCCCGACCGCGTAGGTGTAACGGGTGCCTGGGACGGCCAGCCCCTCCTGTTCCAGCCGGGCGGGCACGTCGTCGTCGGCGGCGAGCAGGACCTGGAACGGCGCCCCGTGGCGGATCTGTGCGTAGAACCGCCCCGTGGAACCAAAGGCCAGGGTGGCGGTGTGGCCGGTGTCGGCCTCGAACAGGCGCGCGATTTTCTGCATGGGCACGGTGAAGTTGGCGGCCACCGCCACCGACACCTCGGCCGCCTGCGCCGACACCGCCCACACCACGGCCCCGATGGCCCAGCCGATTCGCTTCACACCGCCTCCGCTATTCCATTGATGAATAGCGAGAATGTAGCACGGCCCCCGCTACCATTGCCGGATGAGCACGCCGCCCCTGCCCTTGGCACAGGTCCTCGGCTTCGAGGCCAGCGACAAACGCATCGACATCCTGCGCCGCATCGGCCAGACCGGGACGATTTCCGAAGCGGCGCGCCAAGCCGGGGTGAGCTACAAAGCCGCCTGGCAGGCGCTGGAAACCCTGACCAACCTGGCCGGCACCCCTTTGGTGGACAAGGCGGTGGGCGGCAGCGGCGGCGGCGGTGCGGTGCTGACCGACGCCGGCTGGCACGTGCTGGAAGCCGCCGACCGGCTGGCCCAGGTGCGGCAACAACTGCTGAGCGGGTGGGGCACGGCCAGCCCCGGCCGGGCCGCTCTGGCCCTGCGCACCAGCATGCGCAACCAGTTCCCCTGCACGGTGGCCGCGCTCCGGCCGCAGGGCGGGCAGGTGCGGGTGGCCCTGGAGCTGTCCCCCGACGCCCTGCTGCACGCCCGCATCACCCGGGAGAGTGCCCAGTTGCTGGGCTTGGTGCGGGGGCTGGAGGTGCTGGCCCTGTGCAAGGCCACGGCCGTGCAGATCGGCCGGTCGCTGACCGCCGCTGCAGGCCGCAACCTGTTGACCGGCACGGTCACGCGGGCTGGACGCGCCGCCCAGGGGGGTGAAATGGGGCTGCGCTTGCCCGGCGGGGTGCAGTGGGTGGGTTTTGCCGAGGCCGGGCACGGGCTGACAGTGGGCGAGCCGGCCCTGGCCGCCGTGGACGAAGCCGCGGTGGTGATCGCTCAACTGGCCTGAAGCGGCCTCAGAGCGCCCGGACCGCTCAGAGGCTGTTGCGCCACTGGGCCAGGGTGCGCAGCAGCGCGCGGTTGAGCTGCTCCAGCGGGAAGCCGTAGGCCTCGCACACCGCGGGCAGGCGCTGCACCTCGTCGTCGTGTTCCAGGCGGCGGGCCAGGTCGAAGTAGGGGAAGTACGGGCCGGTCTGGCGCAGCAAGGCGTCGGTCATGGGCTCGGACAGCGGCACCCGCCGCAGCGTGGTGGCCAGGGGCTCGTGGGTCAGGCGGTCGAGCCGGGAGAACAGGCCGGTGACGTAGATTTCGGTGGCCAGGTCGTGCTGCACACCGGCGTTCATCAGGTGCTCCATCAGGCTGCCGCGCAGGACCATGGCCAGGCGCACCGGCAGCAGTTCGCGGTCGGCGGAGGCCCCGGGCATGAGCTCCAGCAACCAGTCACGCAGTCGGCGCTGGCCCAGCAGCATCAGGGCCTGGCGCACCGTGCTCACCTCGCGGCTGGCCCCAAACACCGGCGAGTTGACCAGGCGCAGCATGCGGAAGGTCAGGACCGCGTCCTGGTGGATGAGGCGCTCGATCACCTCCATGGAGGCCTCGCGCATCAGCGCCTGCTGCACGCGCACCAGGGTGAGTTTGTCCACCGGCACGCCGTGGCGCTGGTGCTCGCGGAGCACATCGTCTTCGGGCCAGCCGAGCACGCCCCAGGCCTGGCGCTCGTCCAGGGCGTGCACGGCCAGGCGGCGTTGGTTCAGGTCGCGGTAGAGCTGCCCGGTCAGCAAGGGGCTGCGCCCGTGCTGCTCCGCGGCCTGCAGGGCCTGGGTGACCTGCTCGGGCCACAGGTGCAGCAGGTGGCGGTGCGCGCCGGGGCCGGTGGCCGGGGTGGGCCGGGCGCGGGCCAGGGGGGCGTCCTGCACCAGGCGGTGGCCCATGCGCTGGGCGCGGGCCAGGGCTTCGGGCAGACCGGGCGGCGGCGTGTCGCCAAAGTCGGGGATCTCGAGCCAGAGGTGGTCGTGCGGCGTGACCACCAGCGCCTGGCGCAGCAGGCTCTGCTCCACGAAGGACACCAGCAGGAAGGGCGCCTGCCCGGACCAGGCGTTGGCCAGCAGTTCGAGCAGGTGGGCCGCGTCCACCGAGTCGGGCGCCAGCGCCCGCACCCGCAGGCGCACGCCGATCAACTGGCGCGAGGCGCCCCAGACCGGTTGGTAGGCGAAGGCGACGTGCTCAAGCAGGTTCAGTGACATACCTCACGCAATGTACTGGAAGAGCGAGAGTTTCTGGACCTGGGCGTAGGACTTGAGCGCGGCCTGGTAGGCGGTCTGGCGGTTCTGGAAATCGGAGATGGCTTTGACCATGTCCACGTCGGTCAGCTGGGAGTTCTCGGTTTCGTAGGCCAGTTGCCGGTCGGCGAACAGGCCTTCCATCGAATCGGCGCGGTTGAGCCATTCGCCCAGGCGGCCGCGGGCGGCCAGCATGCGGTCGAGCCCGGCGTCGGTTTCCTGCAGGGCGCGGGACAACTCCTGTGTCAGCTGGGCGTTCTGGTTGGCGCCGCCGTAACGCAGGGCGTCGATGGTGTTCTGGATGGTCTGGAAGTACTCGCCCGGTTCGTTGACCACCGGCGACAGCGTGAGTTTGTCACCGGCGGCGGGGCTGCCTTGCAGTTCGAGGCGGACACCGCCGAACGACAGGGTCTTGCTGTTGGTGAAGCTGTAGACGTCGGTGCTGGGCGGCACCGGCACGGCCGGTGCGTCGAGCACCAGGTTGGCGCCGTAGGCCGCATCGCCGGCCGCGGTGTCTGCCAGCACCTGGCGCACGCGGAAGGTGTCGGCGGTGAGGAATTCGACTTCGTACCCGAGGCCGCCGGTGTCGAAACCGGCTGGCAGGGTGTCGCCGCTGAACGCGCCGAGCGAGGCACGCAGCGCGCCCGCATTCCCGGTTTCGGCGGTGGTGGCGTAGTCGGTGAAGGTGCCGGTGCCGTCGAACTGCGGCGTCAGGTGGAGGCTGTCGCCGGCCTGGGCCACGCCCTGCAGGTCGAAGGCAATGGTGTCGGTGCCTGCCGTGACGAAGCTGACGCTGGTGGTGGTGGGGTCGTACACCGAGGTCGGTCCGACGACCGCATCGGTGTCCATGTTCACCACGCGGTAGCTCAGTTGCCCACTGTTCGCCGGGTCTTTGAAAAAGTCCACCCGGTAGCTGACGCCGGGGGCCGCGGCCGGGGGGGCCGTGTCCGTCACCGCCCCGTTGACGACGGCCGCATTGCCCTGGTTGGCCGCGTCCAGACCCACGGTGAAGACGCCATTGCCCTGGGGTACGTTCATCCACACCATGCTGCCGTCGATGGCGTGCGGCAGCGACGATTCGGTCGGCAGGTACTGGCCGGGCTGGCCGTCAAAGCGCACGCCGGCGTCGGGACCGTACACGTCGACAAACGGCTGGGAGCTGCCCCCCAGACCGCCGAACAGGGTCAGGCCCGTGGTGTCGGCCCGGTTGGCCACGTTGAGCATCTGGTCGCGCAGGCCTTCGAGCTGCTTGGCCAGGTCTTCGCGCTCGCGGTTGCTCAGGGCCGGGTTGCCGGCCTGCACCATGAGTTCGCGGATCGAGTGCACCAGATCGGTCGCCTCCCCCAGGGCACTTTCGGCCTGGGTCAGGGCGGTGCGCGAGGCCTCCAGCGCACGCTGGTCGGCCTCGACCCGCGCCATGCGGTTGCGCGCCCGCTCCGACAGCGTGGCCGCGACCGCGTCGTCGCTGGCGCGGATGACGCGTTTGCCGGTGGACAACTGCTCCTGCGACGTGGCCAGGTCGGCGTTGCGCTTGGCGATGTTGTTCATCGTCACGTCGTAGGTGTTGGCGGTGGAGACGCGGAATATGCTCATGGGAAGCTCCTTGGGCGCGGGGTCGACCGGTCACATCAGCCGAAGCTGTTGATCAGGGTGTCGAACGTGCCTTGCACCGTCTGCAGGTATTTGGCGGCCGCCTGGTAGGACTGCTGGTATTGCAGCATGCGGGCGGCCTCTTCGTCCAGGTTGACGCCGGCCACGTTGGCGCGGGCGGTTTCGGCCGAGACCGCCTTGGTTTCGGAGAATTCGGCCGCGAACTTGGCCGCCTGCACGCGCGCGGCCACCTCGGAAAACACGCTCACGTAGCCGTCGCTCAGGGCGATGCCTTCGAACGTGGGCACGTCGCGCAAGGTCAGCATGGCCTGGGCGTTGCCGGCGTTCTGGCGCATGTCGTCGCCCGGACCGGGGGGCAGCATGGTGATGGTGTCACCGTCCGCCGGGGCGCCGCGCAGGGTCACCGAGTAATCGATGGTGTAGACGTTGCCGGCGCCGTCGTTGATGCTGATCTTTGCCGTCAGCGGCTGGCCGGGCGAATAGGTCAGCGTGCTGGGGCTAACGGTAGCCGTCGCCGGGGCAATCGGCGTGGGCGTCGTCGCCAGGTTGAACTGGCCGGTGGTGTCGTCGTAAGTCAGCTCCAGCGTGGGGCGTGTGGCCGGCATGCTGCCGCTGACCAGGTCGAAGCCGACCACGCTGAAGGTCTCCACCCCCAGGCCGCTGCCGGCCTGCAGATCGGGGCGGACCATGACCGCCGAGGCCGCGGCCAGCTGCTCGGGCCGGCTGATGGCCACGCCGATGTTGCGGCTGGCATCGGCAAAAGGCTTGATCAGGTAGCGGTCGCCGCTGGCCAGCGCCGGACTGGCCGCCAGCGAAAAGCCCAGGCCGTCGAGGCTGGTGCCGCTGCCGAACACCAGCTGGTTGTTGTTGGCCGTGTCCACGGTGAACGCAAACGCCTTGCCGTCGGACAGGCGCACCATGGAACCGGTGGGCGGCACGGCCGCGGCATCGGTGATGCGCACCTCGTAGTTGGAGGCGATGAAGGCACTCGGATCTTCTACCGTGGCCGTCAGCGCCGGGGCACTGGTGCGCGAGGGAATGGCGCTGAACGACACGTCGATGCCGTCCATGGACAGGTAGCCCCCGGCCAGACTGAACAGCGGGTTGTCGGGCTGCATGTCGCCATTGAGGTTCAGGCCCAGCGCGTGCTGCTCGTTCATCTGCACCGCGGTGCCCAGGGCCATGCGGCCCAGCAGGTTGGTGGCGTCGTTCAGCTCGTTGTTGATGAAGCGCACCAGGCCGTTCAGTTCACCGCCACGCAACAGGTCCTGCGAGATGGAGTAGGGCTGGCCGTCGCGGTCCAGCGCGATGCCAATCTGCTTGGGGTCCAGCGGTGCGTCGGTCGGCGGCGGATCGAGCGTGTCGGAGCGCGCCAGCTTGAAGGCCTCGCCCCCCAGCACCAGGGGCAGGCTGCCGCCGACGAACACCGTCATGGCGCCGCTGTCCGACACCACCGCGGTGGTCTGGATGTGGGTGTTGAGCTGGCGCAGCAGCTGATCGCGCTGGTCCAGCAGTTCGTTGGGCACGGCGGTGGCGCTCTGCCCTTCGACGATGCGCACGTTCAAGGCAGCGATCTGCTTGGCCAGCTCGTTGATGCTGGTCATGGTCGCGTCCACCTGCTGGCGCGCCGACACCCACAGTTCGTCCAGCGTCTTGGTGATGCTGTTGAGCTGCTGGGTGAAGTCCTCGGTGCGGCTGAGCACCACGGTGCGCGCGGTCAGGTCGGTGGGGGAAGACGACACGTCCACCCAGGCGTTGAGCGCGTCGTTGAGCGCTGCGCCCAGACCCGACTCGCCCATGGGAAACAGGTCCTCCACCTGCTGCAGGCGCTGGTAGAGCACCGCCTCGGACGAGGCGACCGACTGCGTCAGCTGCGCCTCGCGCGCCAGCAGCTGGTCGTAAATGCGGGTGACGCTCTCCAGCTCCACCCCCTTGCCGAAGTAGCTGCCCCCCAGGCGCTGGCCGGCGACGCTGTTGAACGACACCACCTGGCGCGAATAGCCTTCGGTGTTGACGTTGGCGATGTTGTTGCCCACCACCTGTAAGGCGGACAGGTTGGTGGTGAGGGCGCGGGTGGCGATGTTGAGGCTGCTCATGGCTCGGTCCTTTCAGCCTCAGGCCGTGGCGCGCTGCAGGCTGAGTGCGGTGTTGATGACGCGACTGAGCTTGCTCGCGTATTGCGGGTCGGTGGCGTAACCGGCGTTTTGCAACTGCTGCGCGAAGGCGCCGGAGGAATGCAGGTTGTCCATCACCTGCGCGTAGCGCGGGCTCTGGCTGATCATGCGGGCGTAGTCGCGGAAGGAGTCGGCGTAGGAGTCGTAGGCGCGGAACTTGGCCGTGACCTTGCGCGCCACGCCGTCCACGTACTCGGTGGTGGTGATCTCGGCGACCTTGCCCTTCCAGCCGGCACCGGCCTTGATGCCGAACAGGTTGTGGGCGTTACCGCCATCGGCAGCGCGGATCTCGCTGCGGCCCCAGCCGGTTTCGTGTGCGGCCTGGCCGATCATGAACGCCGCCGGGATGCCGGTTTCGCGCGACACCGCCAGCGCCGCCTGGCTGTGCTGCGCCACAAAGCCAGCTTGCGTCGGGGTGGCCTGCGACACCTGGGCAACGCCGGCACGGGGGGCCGCGCCGGCCGCGTCAGGGCGGGTCGATGTGGTCTGCTGCGACAGCTGGCGCTCGATCATCTCGCCCAGGCCGCCGGGCATGCCGGTCATCAACTGCGACCATTGCTGGTCCAGCAGGTCGGTGCCCAGGCCGGTGGCCTCGTTGTCCATCAGGCCGCTTTTCATGGAGGCGTCGCGCATGCTCTTGAGCAGCTCCTGCATGAACAGCGATTCGAACTGCTTGGCGGTTTCCTTCAGCGCGGCGCGGCTGTCCTTGCCGGCCAGGGCGTTGAGCGAATTGAGCGAAGTGGCATCGGCAGCCAGCCCGCGCTGGCTGGCAAAGCCCACAGTGGATATGGCCATGTCAGATCACCTCCAACTCCGCGTTGAGCGAACCGGCCGCCTTCAGCGCCTGAAGGATGGCCACCAGGTCCTGCGGCGTCACGCCCAGGGCGTTGAGGGCACGCACCACGTCGCCCAGCTGGGGCGAGGCCTCCACCTGCATCAGCTTGCCGCCGTCCTGCGCCACCTGGATGTTGGCCTTCTCCGTGACCACGGTCTGTGCGGTGCTGGGCGCGAACGAATTGGGCTGGCTGACCTGCGGGGTCGAGCTGATGCTGACCGACAGGTTGCCGTGCGCCACCGCGCTGGCCTTGAGCGATACCGACTGGTTCATCACCACCGAACCGGTGCGTGCGTTCACCACCACCCGCGCCACCGCGTTGGGAATCTCCAGCGGCAACTCCTCCAGGTCGGCCACGAAGGCGACGCGCTCGTCGGGGCTGGGCGGCGCGCTCACGCGCACCGTGCGCCCGTCCATGGCCCGGGCCACGCCCGCGCCCTTGGCGGCGTTGATCGACGCGGCCACGCGGCGCGCGGTCTGGAAATCGTTGGCGTTGAGCGTCAGGTCGATCGACTCGCCGCTGAGGAAGGGCGTGGGCACGCTGCGTTCCACCTGGCCGCCGGCGGGAATGCGCCCGGCGCTCAGGTGGTTCACCGTGACCGAACTGCCCCCAGCCGAAGCCCCCGCGCCGCCCACCAGCAGGTTGCCCTGGGCCAGCGCGTAGATCTGCCCGTCCACCCCGCGCAAGGGCGTGGTGATGAGGGTGCCGCCGCGCAGCGATTTGGCGTTGCCCGCCGACGACACGGTCACGTCGATGGCCTGCCCCGGGCGGGCAAAAGCCGGCAGTTGCGCCGTCACCAGCACCGCCGCCACGTTTTTGGGCTGGGCCACCACGCCGGCCGGCAGGACGATGCCCATCTGCTGCAGGTAATTGGCCAGGCTCTGGCTGGTGTAGGGCATCTGCGAGGATTGGTCGCCGGTGCCGTCCAGTCCCACCACCAGCCCGTAACCGGTCAACTGGTTGCTGCGCACGCCCTGCACCGCCGCCACGTCCTTGATGCGCGCGGCCTGCGCCGGCGTGCTCAGCCAGCCGCCCAGGCCCACCAGGAGGGCCAGCGCCAGGCATCGAGAAGGGGTCAAAGCAAATCGGTTCATGGGGGTCCTTTCCGGCGGCCGGGCCCCAAGCCCATCACCGCACGTACCGCATGAACCGATTGTCGAAAAACTTTAGAACGGCAAAAGCGTCAAAAAGAAGCGGGAAAGCCAGCCAAATGTCTGCGCATCGTTCTGCGCCCCACGCCCGCGCGAGAGCACGCGCACGTTGGCCACCTGGGTGGACTGCACCGTGTTGCCCGGACGGATAGTGCGCGGGTCCACCGTGCCCGAGAACTGCAGCACGTCCACATTCTGGTTCACGCCGATCTGTTTTTCGCCAATGACGACCAGGTGCCCGTTGGGCAGCACATCGGTGACAGTGGCAGTGATGTTGCCGGTGAAGGTGTTGGTCGCCTCGGTGGCGCCGTCGCCATTGAAGGTGTTGCTCGACGCGGCCCCGGCCGTGAGCTTGCCCAGGGTGCTCGCATTCAGGAACGGGAAGGCGCTGACGCTGCCGCCCAGCTCGGACTCGCGGTTGACCGTGGACGAGGACTGCTGCGAGGCCGTCAGCCGTTCGGCGATCTGCACCGTCAGCGTGTCGCCCACCAGGCGGGCGCGGTGGTCCTCGAAGCCCGGGCGGTAGCTGCTGGCGGCGAACAGGCTGCCCGTGGCCGGCCCCGGCTCGGTCGCCTGGGCCTGCGGGTAGACCAACTTGTCGGGGGCCTTGGCCAGGTCGACGTCGGGAATTTGCGAGAGCGAGGCGCAACCGGTCGCCGCGCAGGCGGCCAGGCCGAGCAGGGTCCAGGCCGCCGCGCGGCGCCACGGGTGGTGGGGGGTGTGCATGTCGTCAGCTCCAGCGGGCAAGGCGTGGGGTCATCCAGGGCTCAGAGCTGGCCCAGGCGTTGCAGCATCTGGTCCGAGGTCTGGATCGCCTTGGAATTCATCTCGTAGGCCCGCTGGGTCTGGATCATGGTCACCAGTTCCTGCACCACGTTCACGTTCGACGATTCCAGGTACCCCTGCAGCACCTCGCCCAGGCCCTCGGCACCGGGCTCGCCGGTGGTCGGGGCACCCGAGGCCACGGTTTCGGTGTAAAGGTTCTGCCCGCGCGGCTCCAGGCCGGCCGGGTTGATGAAGTTGGCCAGCTCGATCGAACCGATCTGCTGCGGCGTCGGGTTGTTGCCGATGACGGCGGTGGCCACCCCGTCCTTGCCGATGGTGACGCTGCGCGCGCCCTCGGGCACGGTGACGCCGCCCAGCACCCGCAGACCGTTGTTGGTCACCATCTGCCCCTGGGCGTTGATCTTGAAGGTGCCGTCGCGGGTGTAGGCGGTGCTGCCGTCGGCCATTTCCACCTGGAAAAAGCCGTTGCCGTTGATCGCCACGTCGAAGCCGTTCTGGCTTTCCTGCAAACTGCCCTGGGTGTAGGTGCGGGCCGTGCCCACGGTGCGCACCCCCAGCCCCAGGTGCAAGCCCGTGGGCAGTTCGTTCTGCTGCGTGGCGTTGCCGCCGGCCTGGCGCAGGTTCTGGTAAATCAGGTCCTCGAACAGCGCGGTGCCGCGCTTGAAACCGGCCGTGGACACGTTCGCCAGGTTGTGCGAAATCACGTCCATCTGGGTTTGCTGTGCCTGCATGCCGGTGGCGGAAATGCCCAGCGAATTGACGAGTGCCATGGTGTTACTCCTGTCTTATCGGGTTGATGCTAGTGGGCCTCAACCGTTCATGCTCAGCAGTTGACTGGCACTTTGGTCGTTCTTTTCGGCGTTTTGCAGCATCTTCATCTGCACCTCGAACTGGCGCGCCACGCTGATCATGCCCACCATGGCCTCCACCGCGTTCACGTTCGAGCCTTCCAGCACGCCGTCGGCCAGCCGGGCGCTTTCGTCCTGCGGCAAGGGGTTGCCGCCGCCGGCACGGAACAGGCCGTCGTCGCCGCGTTGCAGGCGATCGGTGGCGTTGGGCGTCACCAGTTTGAGCTGGCCCAGCTGCTCTTTTTCCTGGCCCGGCACCTGGCCGGTCACGGTGCCGTCCGAACCGATGCTGACGCGTGCGCCCTGCGGCACGGTGATCGGGGCGCCGCCATTGCCCAGCATCGGCAGGCCGGAATGGCCCACCAGCTCGCCCGTGGACGACACCTGCAAGGCGCCGGCACGGGTGTAGGCCTCGGTGCCGTCCAGCCCCTGGATGGCGAAGTAAGCATTGCCCTGCGCCGCCACGTCCAGGTTGCGGCCGGTCGCCGTCATGGTGCCGGGCGCCTCCAGGTGGCCGGCGGTGGCCTCCAGGGCGTGCACCCGGGTGGTGGCACCGTCGCCGCGCAAAGGCACATCGCGGAAGGTGGCCAACTGCGCCCGGAAACCGTTGGTGTTGACGTTGGCCAGGTTTTGCGACAGCAACTGCTGCCGGTGCATCGCGGCGGATGCGCCGGTCAGGGCGGTGTAGATCAGGCGGTCCATGGCTCAACCTCGCGGCAAAGGGGTGTCCGGGCTCAGGCTGCGCCGATCAGCGCAGGTTCACCAGGGTCTGCAGGACCTGGTCCTGCGTCTTGATGGTCTGGGCGTTGGCCTGGTAGGTGCGCTGCGCGGTGATCATGTTCACCAGTTCCTGCGTCAGCTCCACGTTGGACTCTTCCAGCGCGCCCGAACGCAGCGAACCCAGGTTGCCCGCTCCCGGCGGCGACAGCGCCGGCTCGCCCGACGCCGCGGTCTCCACCCAGTAGCCGCCGTTGATCGGCGCCAGCCCGCCGACGTTGCGGAAGTTGGCCAGGTAGATCTGGTCCTCCGGATCCACGATCGTTTCGCCGTTGGAGTAGCGGGCCGAGATGTTGCCATCGGACTCCACTTCGATACCGACCAGATCGCCCTTGGCCCGGCCGTCCTGCTCCACCGAGGTGACGTTGAACTCGCCCGCGAACTGAGTGGCGTTGAGCAGGTCCAGTTCGACGTTGAAGGCACTGGTAGCCTCGGTCGGCACGCGCACCCCGCTGATGGTCAGGTTGGGCGGCGGGTTGCTGGCGCTGAAGCCGGTGCTGGTGTCGGCCGGATCGAAATCGGCCGCCGCACGGGTGGCCAGGATCTTGCCGCGCTCGTCGAACTGCACGCTGCCCACGTAGTTGGTGGCCACCACCGTGTCCGGGCCGGTGACGGCGGTGTAGGTGGCCGGCGTCGCGGTCGCACCAGCGGTCAAGGTCGCTTGGGAATAAAAGGTGCCGTCGGCCCCCACATACATGGGCGCCGTCACATCGGGAGTGGGAGGTGTAGCCGTGGGATCACCCGGGGTCACCACCTCCGAAAATCCGGCCGGTACGATTGGGTTGCCATTGGCGTCGGTGTAGTAGGTGCTGCCGCTCGGGATCTCGGTCGGGTAGCTGGCAAACACATCCCAGGTGTTGGCGGCGGTCTTGCGGTAGTAGGTGTCCACGTTGATGGACGCGCCCTGGCTGTCAAAGATCTGCGCGGTGGTGCCGTAGGTGGTCAGGGGCACGGGCACGTCCAGGCTCGGGTCGTTCCACACCGGCGCCCGGGTGTCCAGGTTCAGTTCCAGCGCGATGTTGGTGGACTGCTCGCCGGAAATGCCGGCGTTGGTCGGCAACACGATCGGCACCCCCAGCTTGTTCAGCAGCTTGGCACCGTCGTTGGTGACGATGTTGCCCTCCGGGTTGAGCTTGAAGTTGCCGGCCCGGGTGTACCCGACGGAGCCGTTGGGCAGCTCCACCTTGAAGAAGCCGGCGCCGTTGATGGCCACGTCCAGGTCGTTGCCCGTCACGGTGATGTTGCCCTGCGTGAACTGCTGCGACACGGCCGCCACCGTGGTGCCGATGCCGAAGCCGCCACTGCCCGTGGCCGCCAGCGACGAGGCATAGGCCTCGGCGAACTCGGCGCGCGAGGACTTCATGCCGTAGGTGTTGGCGTTGGCGATGTTGTGCCCGATCACGTCCAGGTTTTTGGACGCGGCGTTCAGGCCCGAAAGTCCGGTGTTGAAGCTCATGGCGATTTCCTTTCAGGAGAAATGGGGGGTGCGGCACCGCCGCGTCACATAAAGGCTTGCACCTGGTCGTAGCCCACGGTCTGGCCGGCGCTGGTGCGCAGGGTCATCGCGCCGTCGCTCATGCCCACGGCCTCGACCCGCTGGGGCGAGAGGGTCGTCACCGCCACCGCGTTCTGGCCCGAGGTGGCAGTCACGCGGAAGGTCCCGACGGTGGCGGGGTCGATGCCGTTGGCGTTCCAGTCGAAGAATTGCTGGCCGGCCGCCTGTGCGCCGAGCCGCAGGGTGCCCAGCAGGTTGCCGGCCTTGCCCATCACGTCCACGGTCACGCTGTCGGCGCTGCTGGCCAGGCTGAAAGCGCCATGGCCCACGCCGGCGTCGTCAAAGCTCAGCCGGTTGCCCGCCACCAGCACCTCGCGCCCCACCAGCGAGGCACCCTGCATCGCCTGCAAGGCGGCAAACTGGGTGCCCATGCCCTTGAGCGTCTCGTTCAGCTGCTGGATGCCCGTCACCGTGTTGATCTGCGCCATCTGCGAGGTCATCTGGGCGTTGTCCATGGGGTTGAGCGGGTCCTGGTTCTGCAACTGGGCCACGAACAGGTTGAGGAAGCGCTCCTGCGCCGCCGCCGGGTCGGTGTTGGCGGCGGTGCTGCCGCCAGCGGCGTTGTAGGCGTTGATCTGGTCGTTGGTCAGGGCGGTCATGTACATGGTTGGCTCCGGCGCGGGCTCACTGGCCCATCTGCAAGGTCTTGAGCATCAGCGTCTTGGCGGTGTTCATCACCTCGACGTTGTTCTGGTACGAGCGCGACGCCGAGATCATGTTGACCATCTCCTCCACCGGGTTCACGTTGGAATGGGTCACATAGCCCTGAGCGTCGGCCTGGGGGTGCTGCGGGCTGAACTCGCGGCGGTTGGGCGCAGCGCTTTCCACCACGTTGACCACCTTCACACCGGCCGAGGCCTGACCGTTGCCCATGGGCACGGTCTGGAACATCACCTGGCGCGCCTTGTAGGCCTGGCCGTCAGGACCGGCGACCGCATCGGCGTTGGCCAGGTTGCTGGCCACGGTGTTCAGGCGCTGGGCCTGCGCACTGATGGCGCTGCCCGAGACGTTGAAAATGTTGAACATCGACACGATCCCACTCCTTATTGGCCCTGGATGGCCGCGAGCATGGTCTTGACGTGACCGTTGATGAAACGCAGGGTCGATTCGTACTGGATGGCGTTTTCGGTGAAGTTCGCGCGCTGTTGATCCAGATCGACGCTGTTCCCGTCCAGACTGGGCTGGGTCTGCACCGTGTAGTCGGCCTTCACCTGCTCGCTCACCCCGCCCTGGCTGCTCCAGGTGCGCAGGTGGCCGGCGTCGTTGCCGGCCAGGGCACCGCGGCCGCTGCCGGCCCGATCCATCACGTCGCGCAAGGCGGCGTCGAACTTGAAGTCGCGCGCCACATAGCCCGGCGTGTCGGCGTTGGCGATGTTGCTGGCAATCACCTGCTGGCGGTGCGCGCGCAACTGCAGCACGCTGGAGAACTGCTCCATCCGATTCGTCAGCTGTTCAAACATGAGCACCTCCAGAACTTGCGGTGCCAGGACACCATGCCCCGGTGGAGTGATTGTCAAAAACTTGAGCGTTTTCAATCCCCCAAATAAGCCGGCCCCGGCCCGGCATTTCCGCGCTTTGCCGGCCGCCCCGGGGGCTACAGTCGGTCCCCAAGATGTCACACCGTGCCCGCCTTTCCCACCGACCCACGCCCGCCCACCGCTGGGCCTGGGCGGTGGCGTGTGCGGGCTGGGCCACCCTGGCCCCACCGGCCCAGGCCAACCCGTCCTGGAACGCCGAGGCCCAGCAATGGATCGCGCAGCAGCTGGCGGCAGAAGCTCCGGCCGCCCTGCCGTTGCGCCCCGAGGTGACGGTGGGCCAACTCGACAGCCGGCTGCAACTGGCCCCCTGCGCCCGCGTCGAACCCTACCTCCCCACGGGCACACGCCTCTGGGGGCGCAGCCGCATCGGGCTGCGCTGCGTCCAGGGGCCGGTGCTCTGGAACGTGTTCCTGCCCATCACCGTCAAGGCCTGGGGCCCGGCCTGGGTGGTGCGCCAGCCCATCGCCCGCGGCACTGCGCTGGAAGCGTCCCAGTTCGAAGCCACCGAGGTCGACTGGGCCGAGGGCGGCGCTCCGGTCCTGGCCCGCCCCGAAGACTGGATCGGTCAGCAGGCGGACCGCGCACTGGCGCCCGGCCAGGTGCTGCGCAAAGGCATGGTCAGCGTGGCGCAGGCCTTTGCCGCCGGCACCCAGGTGCGCGTGCGCGTCCAAGGCAATGGCTTCACCCTGATGGCCACCGGGGCCGCCATCACCCACGGCTATGTGGGCGAAACCGCGCGGGTGCGCATGCCCAACCGCAAGATCCTGAGCGGCACCGTGCGCAACGCCGACACGGTGGACATCTCGCTCTGAGGCGTTGCCGGGCGCCCTCCGCCCGCCATTGACTGTCGGATTCTGCCCACACCCGGGGTTTTCGACCGCGCCACTTTTTTGAAAAAAGGGGTAAAGTCCCTCCATCAATGGTCGATAACTCTCCCAAAGGCCCGTCACTGGGCACCTGGAGAGCGTCATGAAACTCGGAAACCTGCCGGAAAAGCCCCTCAACAACCTGTCTGCTGGCCCCAACAAGCCCGCAGACGGTGCGGCCGCATCCGTTCAAAGCACCGACACCGCTGCCGCTGCCCAAACCGCCAGCGTGGCGGTCAAGTTGTCGGCCGTGACGCAGACCATGACCAACGGCGTGGCCCGCTCCGGCACAGACGTGTTCAACGCCGAAAAAGTGGAGGCCATGCGCGCCGCCATTGCCAACGGCTCCTTCTCGGTCAACGCCGAAGCCATTGCCGACAAGCTGCTGGGCAACGCCCGTGAAATGCTGAGCGTGGCCAGCGCCTCCTCGGGCAACGACCGCAGCGCCCCCGTCTGAGGCGCGGTCGCCCCCTGTCTCCATGACGCAGCCCGACTGGTCGCCCAGCCTGGAACAACTGGACACCCTGGACCAGCACTTGGAGCGCGCCTTGCAGGCCGCGCTGGACAGCGTGCGGCTCGGCACCGCCGACGCCCTGGTGCAGTGCTGCGCCGAACTGGGCCCGGCCCTGCAGCAGGCCCTGCCCACCCTGGCCCAGGCCATCCAATGGGGCGAGCCCCCGACCGCCTTCCGCGTGAAATTGCAGGCCTTGCAAAAACGCCTGGAACTGTTGCAGCAAACCCAGGCCCGGCTGGCTGCCAGCAACCAGCAAGCCCTGGGGCTGCTGTTCCCGACCGACCAGATCCAGGCCTACAGCCGCCTGGGCCCAGCGCGCGGCCCGGGCCTGGGCAGCGCCGCCTACCTCAAGGCCTGAGAACCCCCGACCCCAACACGAACAGGCCCACTCGGGGCCTGTTCTGTTTGGGCACTCAAGGGCCATGCCGCAGGAGCGGCGCACAGGCGCGGCGTTCAGTGCTCGCGCAAACGGGCCCGCAAACGCGCGATCGACTGGCTGTGCAACTGGCTCACGCGCGACTCGGTCACGCCCAGCACCGCCGCAATTTCCTTCAGGTTCATGTCGTGCTCGTAGTACATGCTCATCACGTACTGCTCGCGCTCGGGCAGCTTGTTGATCGCCTCGATCAGCGCGCTGCGCATGCGGTGGTCGCCCAACAGGGCTTGCGGGTCCGACTGCGCATCGGCCGGCAGGTAGCGGTCGAGGAAATTGTCCTCCTCGTCGCCCTTGGCCGACAGGTCTTCCAGATACACCAGCTGGGTGCCGCGCACCCGCGCCAGGGTTTCCTGGTAATCGGCCAGGCTCATGCCCAGTTCGTCGGCGATTTCCGACTCCTTGGGGCTGCGCGACAGGCGCTGCTCCAGCCGCTGCACCGCGTGTTCGATGTCTTTCTGCAGCTTGCGCGAGCCGCGCGACATCCAGTCGCCATCGCGCAGCTCGTCGAGCATGGCGCCGCGGATGCGCTGGCTGGCGAAGGTCTCGAACTGCACGCCCTGTGAGGGCTCGAAGCGGGCCAAGGCCTCGGTCAGGCCGATCATGCCAACCTGGATCAGGTCGTCCACCTCGACGCTGGCGGGCAGCTTGGCGATCATGTGGTGCGCCAGGCGGTGCACCAGCGGGCTGTATTGACGGAGTTGGGCGTCCCGGTCAAGCGTGCCTTTGGCGGTGTACATCTGGAACTCCGATGGTCTGATCGGCTGGGGTCGGGCAACGCGGGGCGCAGGTGTCATCATGGGCTCGGGTCTCGAATTCGTCGATCATCAGTGCGCTGTCGAGCAGTTTGAGCCAGCCCGATTCGGCCAGCCGACTGCCCAGGCTCCCGTGCCTGCTGGGATGATACCCCAGCGGCCAGACCGCGGGAACCCAGCCCAGGCGGCGTTCGCAGGTGTCGCGCAAAGCCTCGCGCACCTGCGCCAACCGGGCCGTGCCCTGCGGTTCGATGGCCATGTCCAGCAGCAGCACGATGGCCTGCAGGGCCGCAGCCTGCTGCAGCACCTTGACCGCGTTGTAGGCGCCCACCAGGGCGCTGGGCGCCTCGGTCAGCGCCACCAAGGGGCGCGCCTGGCTGTCGGCCAGCAGGGTGCTCAGGGCCGCCAGCGGGGCGTGCCACAGCACCACGCTGCCCGGCGGCACCCCCTCCAGCCAGCGCCGCAGCACGGCCCGGTGACCGGCACGGGCGTCGGCCACCGCCAGGCCGTGGGCACCTTCAAGCACCACCACCGGCAGTTCCAGCGCCTGGAAGCCCTGCTCCAGCCGCCACAGCAGTTCGAGCGATCGCTCGTCGTCGGCGCTGGCCACCACCGGCAGCACCCGGATCGGTGGCCGCAGCTCCAGGGCCTGCAGGCCGTGGGCCTGATCGCAGACGGTCTCAAGCATGCCAGGCATCCAGTTGCACGCCGGGCTGCACCGGGTCGGTGAAGAACAGCGCCAGCTCGCTGGCCTGCGGGTCCTGGGCGGATTTGCCACTGCTGCCCATGCTCATGCGCACCAGGGCCGCCGCGTCGGGACGCTGCCAGTCTTCGGGCACGCGCTGGCCGGTGCACAGGCCGCGCAGCACGACTTGGTGGCGGATCAGCGCGTCCACCGCCGGGCCCAGCTTGGCGGCCTCGTCCACCTTGGACAGGACGACGCCGTGCAAGCCGCTGTCCTTGTACGCGCCGAACACCTCGTCCAGGGTGTCGCCGTGGGCACCGGCGTTGAGCACCAGCAGCTTCTTGATGCTCGGGCTGGCCAGCAGCTCCATCATTTCCTGGATGCGCGGGTCCTTTTGGCCGAGGCCGGCGGTGTCGATGATGACCATGCGCTTGTTCGCCAGCAGCTCCAGCAGGTCCTGCAGGGCGGCGCGGTCGTGGGCCAGGTGGGCCACCACGCCGAGCATGCGGCCGTAGGTGCGCAGCTGTTCGTAACCGGCCACGCGGTAGGTGTCCAGCGTGATCAGGCCGACGCTGTTGGCGCCGTAGGCCTTGACGCACTGGGCGGCGAGCTTGGCGGCGGTGGTGGTTTTGCCCACACCGGTCGAGCCGATCAGGGCGAACACGCCGCCTTCGTCGCACAGGGCGCCGGCGTCGCGGGTGGTTTTCAGGTTGCGGGCCAGCACCTCCTGCACCCAGCGGAACGCATCGGCGGCGCCGTACTGCTCGGGCAGGCGCTCCATCACGGCGCGCGCCACGGTGGGCGAATAGCCGGAACGGATGAGCTTGAGCATCAGGTTGGACTGGATCGGGTCCTGCTTGGCCTGCCCCAGCCAGGCCAGGGTGTTGAAGCGCTCTTCCATCAGCGCCTTGAGGCCGTTGATCTGTTCGGCCAGGCGGGCGCCAGCCGGGGTTTCGGGCACCGCGGCGCCCTTGGCTTTGGACGCCGCCGGGGCGGCCGTGGGGCGGCCGAAGGGCAGGCTCATCGCGTCATCCGGCGCTGCCGCCGGGGCATTGCGGGGAGAGGCCACCGGGCGGGTTGGCGCCGCACTGGCCACGGGGCGTGCCGCCGGCTTGCACGCCACCGCCTCGGTGCCCTGCAAGGCCTCGCGGCGCTTGCGCAGCATGCGTTCGCGCACATAGTCCTGGAACGACAGGGTGCTCATGGCCAGGGTTTCGGTGTCCTGCGCCACGCTGCTACCGGCCGACACCGGGGGCAGTTGTTGGGCGGCACGTTGCTGCAGGCTCATGCCAGCGGGGCGTTCGGCGCGCGGGCCAGCCACCGGAGCCGTCGGCGGCTGGTGCGTCGTCAGGGTCGCCAGGTGCTCCTCGGCGGTGGCGACCACCTCGAAGCCCTGCTCGGTCGAGCGGCTCGACAAAATCACCGCGCTGTCGCCGAAGGCGGCTTTGGCCTGGGCCATGGCTTCGCGCGAATTGGAGGCAATAAAGCGTTGGGCGTTCATGCGGGTTCTCCCAGGATCGGGCCGATCCGGATCAGGTGGGTCTCAGGAATTTCGCTGTGCGCCAGCACTTGCAGGCGCGGGGCGGCACGGCGCAGCAGGCGCGCCATGGCGGAACGGATGGCGTCGGGCACCAGCAGGCAGGCGGGCACACCGGTTTCTTCTTGGCGGTTGGCCACTTTGGCGGCCGATTGGGTCAGCATGTCGGCCACGCCGGGGTCCAGGGCGGCCATGCCCTGGCCGCTCAGGGCCTGGGTCAGCAGCCGCTCCAGGCCGGGTTCGATGGCAATGACTTCCAGCTCGTTCACAGGGCCGTAGATCTGTTGCACGATGGCCGGGGCCAGGGCCTGGCGCACGCGCCGGGCCAGCTCGGCCGGGTCCTGCGCCTGGCCCGCGTGTTCGGCCAAGGCTTCGACGATGGTGCGGATGTCGCGGATGTTCACGTTCTCTTCCAGCAGCAGCTGGAGGACTTTCTGGAACACGCCGATCGACACCATTGCAGGAACCACTTCTTCGATGAGTTTGGGGGCCAACTTCGCCACGTGCGCCACCAGCTCCTGGGTCTCGGTGCGGCTCAGCAACTTGGCGGCGTGGACTTGCATCAAGTGTGACAAATGCGTGGCCAGCACGGTCTCCGAATCAACCACGGTGTAACCCGCCATTTGTGCGTTTTCCTTCTGGCGCTCGTCGATCCAGTGCGCCGGCAGGCCAAAGGCCGGGTCGGTGGTGGCGGTGCCGATCAGCGGCGTCTTGATGTGCCCCGGATTGATCGCCAGGTGCTGGCCGGGGAAGCACTCGCCCTCGCCCACCACCACCCCACGCAGGGTGATGCGGTAGGCGCTGGGGCGCAGCTCCAGGTTGTCGCGCACGTGCACCGCCGGCGGCAGGAAGCCCACCTCCTGCGCGAACTTCTTGCGCACGCCCTTGATGCGGGTCAGCAGGTCGCCCTGGCGGCTCTTGTCCACCAGGGGAATGAGACGGTAGCCCAGCTCCAGCCCGAGCAGGTCCACCGGCTGCAGGTCGTCCCAGGTGGCTTCGGCATCGGCCGCCGGCGCGGCCGCGGCCGCGGCCGCTTGTTGCGCCTGGACGTCCACGGCCGCGGGCTTGGCCTGCTCCCGCGCCAGCCAGTAGGCCACACCGCCGATGGCAAAGGCAAAGGTCAGGAACACCACGTGCGGCATGCCCGGCACCACGCCCAGCAGGAACAGCACCGTGGCCGTCACCGCCAGCACCCGCGGCGACATGAACATCTGCGACACGATCTGCTGGCCCAGTTCCTCGTCTTTGCCCACGCGCGACACCACCATGGCCGCGGCCACGGAAATCAGCAGGCCCGGGATCTGCGCCACCAGCGCATCGCCCACCGCCAGCACGATGTAGTGGTCCGCCGCCTGGCCGGCCGACAGGCCGTGCTGCAGCACGCCAATGGCAAAACCCCCGACGATGTTGATCAGCAGGATCAGGATGCCGGCGATGGCGTCGCCGCGCACGAACTTGGACGCGCCGTCCATGTTGCCGAAAAAGTCGGCCTCCTCGCCCACCTCGGAGCGGCGCTTCTTCGCCTCCTGCTGGTCGATCAGGCCAGCGTTCAGGTCGGCGTCGATCGCCATCTGCTTGCCCGGCATGGCGTCCAGAGTGAAGCGAGCACCCACTTCGGCGATACGCTCGGCACCCTTGGTGATCACCACGAAGTTGATCACCACCAGGATGACGAAGACGATCAGACCGACGGCGAAGTTACCGCCCACCAGGAAGGTGCCGAAAGCCTCGATCACCGCACCGGCGGCGCCCGGGCCGGTGTGGCCCTCCATCAGCACCACCCGGGTCGAGGCGACGTTGAGCGACAGGCGCAGCAAGGTGGTCAGCAGCAGCACCACCGGAAAGGCCAGGAAGTCCAGCGCCCGCTTCATGTAGGCGGCCACCATCATCACCGTCAGCGACAGCGCAATGTTGAGCGTGAAAAAGGTGTCGAGCAACCAGGCCGGCAGCGGCAGCACCATCATCGACAGCACCAGCATCACCAGGATGGGCGCAGCCAGCGCCGAACCGTGGCCACGGCCCTGGCCCAGCCAGTGCTGCATCTTTTGGAGGGAGGCGTTCATGCTTCAGGACTCCGGGAGCGTCTTCAATGGGCGGCGGCGGTGCGGCCGTGGTGCGGGTCCAGCTCCACCGGCACCTCGGGCTGTGGCACGGTGGTGGGCATCGGGCCCTGGCCACGCAGTGCGGCCTTCAGGCGGTACACATAGGCCAACACCTGGGCCACGGCCGTGAACAGCGCGGCCGGCACCTGCTGGTCGATCTCGGTGTGGGCGTACAGGGCACGCGCCAGCATCGGCGACTCCAGCACCGGCACCTGGTGGTCCTTGGCCATGTCGCGGATGCGCAGCGCGATCAGGTCCGCCCCCTTGGCGATGACGTGCGGCGCCACCATGGTCTTGTCGTCGTACTTCAGCGCCACGGCGTAGTGGGTCGGGTTCATCACCACCAGATCGGCCGACGGCACGCGGCTGACGCTGTTGCCCTGGGCGATCTCGCGCTGGCGCTGGCGCAGCTTGCCCTTGAGCTGCGGGTTGCCCTCGGACTCCTTGTGCTCGTCCTTCACTTCCTTGAGCGACATTTTGAGCTTGTTGGCGTGCAGGTAGCGCTGCAGCGGCACGTCGATGGCGGCGATCAGGAACACCACCGCCAGCAAGGTCCCCACCCCGGTGGTGAACCATTCGCCCAACTGGCTCATGGAGCTTTCCAGGGGGCGCATCAGCAACGTGCCGAACTCCGCCAGGTGACTGCGGACAAACATCGCCGCCACCACCGCCAGCAACACCGTGATCGCGGTCAGCTTGAGCACTTCGAAGAACTGCTGCTTCGAGAACAGCCGGCCAAAACCGCTGAGCAGGCCGATCTTGGAAAAGTCCGGCATCAGCGGCTTGACGCTGTAGGCGAAGGAGCCCGAAGCCACCATCGCGGCGGTGGCGACGGCGGCCACACCCAGGCCCAGGGGCAGGAAGAACATCAGCGCCTCGCCCACGGCCAACACCATGTACTCCAGGGCCGCCTCGGGATGGCGCACCGTATCGGCGTTGAAGGACAAGCCCAGGCGCATGGCCTGGCGCAGGCGTTCGTAGCCCCAGGGCACCAGCACCGACAGCGCCACCAAACCGCCCCCCAGCACCGCCAGGTGCGTCAGGTCGCGCGAGCGCGGCACCTGCCCATCCTCGCGCGCCTTCTTCAGGCGCTGCGGCGTGGCCGGCAGGTTTTTGTCTTGGGTGGAGGAGCTCATGGCGGTGCAACGAATCGTTCACCGCATTGTCTGGCGCAAGCCAGATTTCTAAAGCGCGATCAAGCCGGGAAAACCGGCCAATTCACCCCCGGACTCAGAAGCCGAGGCTGGACAGCAGGTCATCCACCTGCGCCTGGCTGGTGACCACGTCGGTGCGGCCTTCGGCATTGACCACCGGGCCGGACAAGGCCTCCCTGGACGCCGGCGTGCCACCGGTCCGGGCCTCACCGTCCAGGGCGTGCGGCGCGGCCTGCAGCAAAAGCTGCAACAACTGCTCTTCAATGGTCGCGGCCAGCGACACCACCTTCTTGATCACCTGGCCGGTCAGGTCGTGGAAGTCCTGGGCCATCATGATCTCGGTCAGGTGCTGGTCGGTGCGTTGCGCCCCGCGCTGGATCTGGTCCGACCACTCCATCAACTCGGGCATGGCCCATTTCAGGCCAGGCACCCCGCCGATGGTGTCGAGCAGGCGGGTGCTGCGTTCGATCACACCGTCCTGCTCGGCCTTGGCTTCGTCCACCCGGTTCAGCACCTTCTCGGCGGCCTCGCCAGTCAGGCGGGCGATGTACTCCAGACGGCTGCGCGCGTCCGGGAGTTCGTCCACCGCGCCCTTGAGCACCGGGGTGTAGCCCAACTCGTTCAGGGCATCGTGCAACTGGCGGGTGATGGCCCCCAGGCGCTGAAACATTTCGGCGGTCTGGTCCCCGGGCTGCGGGTTGTGGCTCATGCGCGGCCTCCTGTTACCAGCCCATCTTTTTGAAGATGTTGGCCAATTTTTCTTCCAGCGTGGCCTTGGTGAACGGCTTGACGATGTAGCCGGCCGCCCCACCCTGGGCCGCCGCGATGATGTCCTCCTTGCGCGCTTCGGCCGTCACCATCAGCACCGGGATGTGCTTGAGCTTGTCGTCGGACTTGATCTGGGTGAGCAGTTCGAAACCGTTCATGTTTGGCATGTTGATGTCGCTGACCACGAAATCGAACTTGCCGTTGCGCAGCTTGTGCAGCGCGGCCACGCCGTCCTCGGCCTCGTCGGCATCGGCGTGCCCGATTTCCTTGAGCAGGTTGCGCACGATGCGCCGCATCGTGGAAAAGTCGTCAACAATCAAAAAGCGCAATTCGGGCATACATGGCTCCGTCTGGGGAGGGCTCTAAGTGTAAGGCTTGGCGTGGCGGCTCAACGCGGTGCAGCCGCCGGGGGCGCCGGCAGGGACAAGGCCGGCCGGGGCGGCAGGGGCACGGTGGACACCACCGCGTTCACCGAAGTGGGGGCCAAACCGGCGGCCAAGGCGGGCGTGGGGCCGGGCGTGGGCGCCGCGGGCGCGCGGCTCAGGGGCGAACCCGGTTCCAGCACCGCTTCACCGTCCAGCCGGGTCGCGGCCTCGAACGACTGGTTCATGCGCGCCTCGGCGTCGCGGGTCATGACCAGGATGCTGATGCGCCGGTTGATCGGGTCGAATGGCTTGTCGCCCACCAGGGGCTGGCTCGAGGCCAGGCCAACGACGCGGGCCAGCTTGCCCTCGGGCAAACCCGCCGACACCAGTTCGCGGCGCGAGGCATTGGCCCGGTCGGCCGACAACTCCCAGTTGCTGTAGGCGCGTTCGCCGCTGCCGTAAGGCGTGGCGTCGGTGTGCCCGGACAAAGCGATGCGGTTGTCCACGTCGGTCAGGGCGTTGCCGATTTCGCGCAGGATGTCGCGCATGTAGGGCTGGACCAGCGCACTGCCCACGTTGAACATGGCGCGGTTCTGGTCGTCCACGATCTGGATGTTCAGACCGTCCTGCACCATCTCCAGCCGGATCTGGCTCTTGTACTCGGCCAGCTTGACGTTGGCGTTGATGACGTTGTCGATCTTCTGGCGCAGGCTGTCGATGCGTTCGCGGTCCTGGCGCATGGCCTCGGCGCGCGCCAGCTGGGCACCGATCTCGCGGGTCTTGAGCTCCACATCCCCGCTGGCGACTTCGCCCGTCTGCTTGCTCAGGTCGTCACCGCCCCCGGGCAGGATGCTGTGGCTGGCGCCGCTGCCCGGCCCACCCATCAAGGTCACCTTCAGCGGGGCGTTGAAATAGTCCGAAATGCCCTTGCGGTCGCCTTCCGTGGTCGAACCCAGCAGCCACATCAGCAGGAAGAAGGCCATCATCGCGGTCACGAAGTCGGCGTACGCGATCTTCCAGGCGCCGCCGTGCGCCGCGTGTCCGCCCTTCTTGACACGCTTGATGATGATGGGTTGCAGCGGCTTGCCCGAGGCGCTCATGGCAGTGCTTTACTTTTTCGTCTTGACGTGGGCTTCCAGCTCGGAGAAGGTGGGGCGCTCGGTGGAATAGAGCACCTTGCGCCCGAACTCGATGGCGGTCATGGGGGCGTAGCCCTGCATGCTGGCCAGCAGCGTGGTCTTGATGCACTGCAATTCCTTGGTCGCCTCTTCCACCTTCTGCTCCAGCAGACCGGCCAGGGGCTCGGCAAAGCCGTAGGCCAGGAAAATCCCCAGGAAGGTGCCCACCAGCGCCGAGCCGATCATCCCGCCCAGCACCGCCGGTGGCTGGCCCACGGACCCCATGGTGTTGACCACCCCCAGCACCGCCGCCACGATACCGAAGGCCGGCAGGGCGCCGGCCATGCGCTGCAGCGCCGCCACGGCCGCGTGTTCCTCGTGGTGGTGGGTGTCGATCTCGTTGTCCATCAGGGACTCGATCTCGTGCGCGTTCAGGTTGCCCGACACCATCATGCGCAGGTAGTCGGTCACGAACTCGACCACGTGGTGGTCGGTGCCGACCGTCGGGTATTTCTGGAACAGCGGCGAGGCCTCGGGGTTCTCCACGTCGCTCTCGATCGCCATCAGTCCTTCCTTGCGCGCCTTCTGCAGGATCTCGTACAACATGGCCAGCAACTCCATGTAGCGGTCCTTGGTGTACTGCGAGCCCTTGAAGCACTTGCCCAGACCGGCGGCGGTCTTTTTCACCACCTTCATCTGGTTGTTGGCCAGGAAGGCCCCCATGGCGGCGCCGAAGATGGTGATCATCTCGAAGGGCAAGGCCTTGAGGATCACGCCGATGTTGCCGCCGTGGACGATGAACACCCCGAACACACAACCGAGGGCTACCACCCACCCGATGATCACAAACATAAGCGTTCTGCCCTGATGACGTTGCTAAACCATTGTATCGGCAGCACGCCCCGGGACTTCAGGGCCACCGTCACCGCAGGCCCTGCCACGCCCGCGCGATGCGCCAGGCCCAGCGCCCGCCGCGAAACAGCTTCACCCCCCAGCCCCACGCCCGGCGCGGCCGGCGCCAGGCCCACCACAACAGCGCCAAGCCCGGCACCCAGGGGTGGGCACGCAGCCAGCGGGCGGCCTCGCGCGTCTGTTCGGCCACCGCAAATGCCGGCGCCAGGGCGGTACCGTGTTGCGCCAGGCGCTCCCGCAGGACGCCCGACCGGTGGACCAGTTCCAGCCGGCGGCGCCACAGCTCGGCAGGGCCGCTCATGGGCGCAGGCGCTCGGCGTCCTGGGCCAGTTCGGCGGCGCTGGCCTCGAACCAGCGCTCCTGGCGGCGCCAGGCGCGCACGGCACCGGCACAGGCCACAGCGCCCAGGGTGAGGAAGACCGTGGTGAACACCGCCAGGGCCAGCACCCGGTGGCTGTCCCAGAGCAGCACGGTGAGCAAGACCGCCAGGAACACCAGACCCAACACCAGCAACAGCACCGCGGCCAGGCCCAGGGTGAGCAGCGCGACCACGTCCAAGGCATGGCCGCGGGCCTCCACGGCCAGCAATTCCAGGCGCACGCGCAGCAACTCGGTGCCGTCGTGCAGCCAGCCCTTCAAACCGGCCAGCAGGGATTCGGATGGCCCGGCGTCAGCCATGGAGCAAGGGCATCAGCGCCACCCCAATGGGCTCAGCGGCGGCTGATCAGCATCCCGATCAGCAGGCCCGCACCGGCGGCGATCCCGATGGACTTCCAGGGGTGCTCGTGGACGTAGTGGTCGGTGGCCTTGGCCACCTCGCGGGTTTTTTCCTTGATCGCGTCTTCCGCGTCGGCCAGCTTGTGCCGGGCGGCCCGCAGGTTTTCCTGCATGCGCTCGCGCAAGGCGGCCACCTTTTCTCCGGTCTGGTGGGCGGTGGCGGCGAGCAGTTCTTCCGCGTCGGCGACCACGACCTTCAGGTCGGCGACGAGTTTGTCTTTGGGTTGCAGCGTGTTGTCCGTCATGAAAAACTCCCGAAAAACGGTGCAACCACTATATCAGGCAGAGGCCTTGGCCGCATCCGGATTGCGCAGGCGGATGTGCAGTTCGCGCAACTGCTTCTCGTCCACCGGGCTCGGCGCCTGGGTCAGCAGGCACTGGGCGCGCTGGGTCTTGGGGAAGGCGATCACGTCGCGGATGGAGTCGGCCTTGGTCATCAGGGTGATCAGGCGGTCCAGACCGAAGGCCAGGCCACCGTGCGGGGGCGCGCCGTACTGCAGCGCGTCCAGCAGGAAGCCGAACTTGATCTGCTGCTCGTCCGGGCTGATGTTCAGGGCCTGGAACACCTTGGCCTGCACGTCGGCGCGGTGGATACGCACCGAGCCACCGCCCAGCTCCCAGCCGTTCAAGACCATGTCGTAGGCCTTGGCGATGCACTGGCCGGGGTCGGTGTCCATGTAGTCTTCGTGGCCGTCTTTCGGGGCGGTGAAGGGGTGGTGCACGGCGTTCCAGCGGTGGCCTTCGTCGTCGTACTCGAACATCGGGAAATCCACCACCCACAGCGGCGCCCAGCGGTCTTCAAACAGACCGGTTTTCTTGGCGAACTCGCTGTGGCCGATCTTGATGCGCAGCGCACCGATGGCGTCGTTCACCACCTTGGCCTTGTCGGCGCCGAAGAACAGGATGTCACCGTTCTGCGCGCCAGAGCGCTGCAGGATGGCGGCGATGGCGGCGTCGTGCAGGTTCTTGACGATGGGCGACTGCAGACCGTCGCGACCCTGGGCCACGTCGTTGACCTTGATCCAGGCCAGGCCCTTGGCGCCGTAGATCTTGACGAATTCGGTGTACGCGTCGATCTCGGAGCGGCTCATCTCGGCGCCGCCCGGCACGCGCAGGGCCACCACGCGGCCGTTCTTGGCCTGCGCCGGGGCGCTGAACACCTTGAAATCGACGTCGGCCATCACGTCGGTCAGCTCGGTGAATTGGAGCTTGACGCGCAGGTCCGGCTTGTCCGAGCCGTACTTGAACATGGCCTCGGCGTAGGGCAGGATCGGGAACTCGCCCAGGTCCACGCCCATGGTGGTCTGGAACACGTGGGTGATCATGCCCTGGAACATCGCGCGGATGTCCTCTTCGGTCAGGAAGCTGGTTTCGATATCGATCTGGGTGAATTCCGGCTGGCGGTCGGCGCGCAGGTCCTCGTCGCGGAAGCACTTGGTGATCTGGTAGTAGCGGTCGTAGCCGGCCACCATCAGCAACTGCTTGAACAGCTGGGGCGACTGCGGCAACGCGAAGAACTGGCCGTCGTGCACGCGGCTGGGCACCAGGTAGTCGCGTGCGCCTTCGGGCGTGGACTTGGTCAGCATCGGGGTTTCGATGTCGATGAAACCGTTTTCGTCCAGGTACTTGCGCACCGCCATGGCCACCTTGTAACGCAGCATCAGGTTTTTCTGCATGTAGGGGCGGCGCAGGTCCAGCACGCGGTGCGTCAGGCGGGTGGTTTCGCTCAGGTGCTCGTCGTCGAGCTGGAACGGCGGAGTGACCGAGGCGTTGAGCACGGTGATCTCGTGGCACAGCACCTCGATCTTGCCGCTCTTCATGGCGTCGTTGGTGGTGCCTTCCGGGCGCGCGCGCACCAGGCCCTTGACCTGCACGCAGAACTCGTTGCGCAGGCCTTCGGCGGCCTTGAACATGTCGGGGCGGTCCGGGTCGCAGACCACCTGGACATAGCCTTCGCGGTCGCGCAGGTCGACGAAAATCACCCCGCCGTGGTCGCGGCGGCGGTTGACCCAGCCGCACAGGGTCACTTGCTGGCCCAGCAGGGCTTCGGTCACCAGACCACAGTATTCGCTACGCATTGCCATAAGGTTCAGCTTTCAGGAGAAATGTTCAGACCGGACCCACCGCCGGGGCCGCGGGTGCGGAAGCGGCGCCTTTGGCGCCGCCCGGGACGATCACGCCCATCGAAATCACATAGGTCAGCGCCTCGTCCACGCTCATGGCGAGTTCGATGCAGTCGCGCTTGTGCACCATCACGAAATAACCACCGGTGGGGTTGGGCGTGGTGGGCACGTAGAGGCTCAGGTAGTCCTGCGCCGGCAGGTGGCGCGCCACGTCGCCACCGGGTGCGCCGGTCAGGAAGCCGATGGTCCACAGGCCTTCGCGCGGCCACTGCACCAGCAGGGCCTTGCGGAAGGCGTTGCCCTTGTCGGACAACAGGGTGTCGGACACCTGCTTGACGCCGGAGTAGATGGAACGCACCACCGGGATGCGGTGCAAGAGCGCGTGCCACCAGTTGACCAGCCGGTTGCCGACGAAATTGGACGCCAAGGCGCCGATGGTCAGCACGATGGCCAGCGCCAGCAGCACCCCCAGCCCGGGGATGTGCATGCCCAGCCAGCGTTCCGGCTGCCACGCCTCGGGCAGGATGTTCAGGGTCTGGTCCAGGGTCGAAACCACCCAGTCCAGCACCCACAGGGTGATGATCAGGGGCACCAGAACCAGCAGGCCGGCCAGCAGCCATTTGCGCAGCGCAGCCATCAGGACCTCAATGGCAGGCGCAGGAACCGCCGCAGGCCGTGGAGGCGGCGGGGGCGCTGGACTCGCTGGCGGTCGAAGCCGGCGCGTCTGCGGTCGCGGTCGAGGCGGTGGCCGCCGCAGAAGTCCCGCCGCTGCCGCCGCGGAAGTCGGTGGCGTACCAGCCAGAGCCCTTGAGCTGGAAGCCGGCGGCGGTGAGCTGCTTGCGGAAGCTGGCCGCACCACAGGCCGGGCAATCGGTCAGCGGTGCGTCGGAGATTTTCTGCAGGACGTCCTTGGCGTGGCCGCAGGACTCGCATTTGTACGCGTAGATGGGCATGGCTGTTACCTAGGGGGGACCCACAATGGGGCAAGGGGCCTGTCGGCGACAGGAAACCCTTGATTATAAGTTGCACCCACTCACCACAGCCGCACACGCACCAGCAACTGCATGGCCAGCAGGCCGAGCACAAAACCCACCCCGCCGTAGAGGATGCCCTGCAACAGCCGGTTGGTGCGGCGTTGCTCCCGCACCAGTTCGCGCACCTCGCGCGCCACGTCGTCGCTGGGGCGCTGGCGCAGGTAGTCGTGCAGCAGGCGCGGCAACTCCGGAATCAGCTTGGCGTAGTGCGGCGCCTCGGCCCGGATCTGGTTCCACAACTTCTTGGGGCCCACCTGCTCGATCATCCACTTTTCGAGGAAGGGCTTGGCGGTGCTCCAGAGGTCGAGTTCCGGGTCCAGTTCGCGGCCCAGGCCCTCGATGTTGAGCAGGGTTTTCTGCAACAACACCAGCTGCGGCTGGATTTCGACCTTGAAGCGGCGCGACACCTGGAACAGGCGCATCAGCACCATGCCCAGGGAAATGTCCTTCAACGGCCGGTCGAAATAGGGCTCGCACACCGCGCGGATGCCGGCCTCCAGTTCGTCGACACGGGTGTCGGACGGCACCCAGCCGCTTTCCACGTGGAGTTCGGCCACGCGCTTGTAGTCGCGCCGGAAGAAGGCGGTGAAGTTCTGCGCCAAGTACTCTTTGTCGAATTGGGTGAGCGTGCCGACGATGCCAAAGTCCAGCGAGATGTAGCGCCCGAACGTGGCCGGCGCCAAACTGACCTGGATGTTGCCCGGGTGCATGTCGGCGTGGAAGAAGCCGTCGCGGAACACCTGCGTGAAGAAGATGGTGACGCCATCGCGCGCCAGCTTGGGGATGTCCACCCCGGCGGCGCGCAGGCGCTCGGTCTGGCTGATGGGCACACCCTTCATGCGCTCCATCACCAGCACCTCGCTGCGGCAGTGGTCCCAGTGCATCTCGGGGATCAGCACCAGGTCCAGGTCGGCCATGTTGCGGCGCAACTGCGCGGCGTTCGAGGCCTCGCGCACCAGGTCCAGCTCGTCGTGCAGGTACTTGTCGAACTCAGCCACCACCTCGCGCGGTTTCAGGCGCTTGCCGTCGGCCGAGAGCCGCTCCACCCAGCCGGCCATCAGGCGCATCAGGCCCAGGTCTTTTTCGATCACCGGCAGCATGTTCGGGCGCAGGACCTTGACGGCCACCTCGCGTCCGTCCATGAGCGTGGCGAAGTGCACCTGCGCGATCGAGGCACTGGCCACCGGCGTCAGGTCGAAGTCGGCGAACACCTCGTTCAAGCGCCGGCCAAACGCGCGCTCGATGGTGGCGACCGCCACCGGCGTCGGAAACGGCGGCACCCGGTCCTGCAATCGGGCCAGTTCTTCGGCGATGTCGGGCGGCAGCAGGTCGCGCCGGGTGGACAGCACCTGACCGAACTTGACAAAGATCGGCCCCAGGGCCTCCAGGGCCTCGCGCAGGCGTTGCCCGCGCGGCTGGCTCAGCTGGCGGCCCAGGCCGACGAGGCGGCGCAAGGCCCGCACCGCGGGGTGCGGGAAACCCGAGAGGACCAGGTCGTCCAGCCCATGGCGCCACACCACCCAGACGATGAACAGGCCACGCAAAAAACGGGTCATGGGGCCGCCGTCCCGTCGGCCGCGCCCGGGGCAGTGCGCGCCTTCCAGGCGCCGGCCCGGTCCACGGCCGAGGCGGCAAACCCTTTGAGCCCCCCGGCCAGGGTGCGCGCCGCACCGACCAGGGTGTGGGCCGCGGCGTCACCCAGCAGGCGCGCCAGGTCTTCCTCCACGTCCCAACGCACGTTGTCCACCAGCCAGGCCACCTCGGCGGCGAGCTGCACGTCGCCCTGGATGTCGACCGCCGGCTTGCGCCCGGCCAGCACGGCCTGCGCCAGCGACCACGGCGACGCCTCGGTCAGGCGCAGACGCAGATCGGGCTCGACCGACGGGGCGGCCACCGCCAGCAAGCCGGCGGCAGAGGCCTGCCACCACAGGTCCACGCCGTTCCAGGCGGCGTGCACCGTCTTGCCCTGCTGGCGGCGCAGACGGTCCATGGCCTGTGGTTCCTGCATCAGCACGTGGTTGAGCAGCAGGACGAGGCGGTTGCGCAATTCGGACTGCAGCCAGGCGGGCGGTGGCGGCAGACCACCGGCCAGACCGCGCAAGGCCTCGACCGGCGGAAACAAAAACGGGGGCTTGGTCATAGCCCCCGATTTTGACGGATAAAGCGCCGCGCGCTCACTGCAGGGCCTGCACCCCCGCCACCAGCCAGCCGCCCGGACCGGACATGGGCCGGGTGATGTTCCAGACCTCGCGGAAGGGGTTGGGGCCGGCCGCGGGCTCCTCGCGGATCATGCCGGAGAACTCCACGCTGGCCATGTACTCGCCGTCCAGTTCCTCGATGCCCAGCAGCTGGGCGTCCAGCATCTCGACTTCGGTGCGGTTGGCGGCGGCGCCGGTGTGGGCTTCGCGCTCGGCCAGCTGGGCCTGGATCTGGGCGATCATCTCGTCGGTCATCATGGCGCGCAGGGCCGGGATGTCGGCGCGGTCCCAGGCGTCCTGCAGCTTGACGAAGTTGGCCTTGGACGCGCGCAGAAAGCCTTCGACGTCGAAGCCGGCCGGGATGCCCCAGGTTTGCGGGCCATTCAGGGCCGAGCCGATCAGGCTCCCGCCCTGGGCCGGTGCGTCGGTCCCGGCCGCACCGAACACGGTGTTGCTGCGTTCCCAGGGACGGGCCGAGGCGTCGTTGCCCACGTTCTGCGGGCTGTAGCTGCGTGCGGCGACCGGTTCGGTCGCTGCGCCAGCCCCCTGGAATGCCAAGGGCGAACGCGAGGCCGGCGCGGCCGCCGACCGCGAGCGCCGCACCATGCCGATGACCGCGAAGATGGCCACGGCCGCCAGCGCGATCAGCAGGAACTGGGCGAAGCCTTCACCGAAACCCAGCGACGAAGCCAGCCACGCCAGCCCCAGGCCGGCGGCCAACCCGCCCAGCATGGCGCCCCAAGGGCGCTTGGGCTGGGCCGCGGCAGGCGCGGGCGCCGGACGCGTGGCCGCGTTCTGGGTAGCCCCCTGGGTGGGCGTGGGGCTGGTGGGGGCCGGCGCGGTGGGCGCGGTGCTGCGCTGCGTCACGTTGCTCGACTGCTTGCCGAACGACGAACCGCCGCCCATGCGCTTGGCCCACGCCTCGTGCGAGCCCAGGGCCATTGCGCACACCAGAATTGCTGTCCAGACTTTCATGTCTCTCTCACCTGTTTTGTCGTTTCAATGTTCACGCTTCAGCACTTGATGCCCACGTGCAAGGCCGTCACACCGGCCGTGAGGTTGTGCACGTCCACATGCCCGAAACCCGCCTCGCGCATCATGCCGCGCAGGGTTTCCTGGTCGGGGTGCATGCGGATCGATTCGGCCAGGTAGCGGTAGCTGGCCTCGTCTTTGGCCACCCACTTGCCCAGTTTCGGCAAAATGTTAAAGCTGTACCAATCGTAGGCTTTTTCCAGGGGCGGTGCCACCTTGGAAAACTCCAATACCAGCAACTTGCCACCGGGCCTGAGTACCCGATTCATTTCGCGCAGCGCAAGTTCCTTGTGCGTCATGTTGCGCAGGCCAAAGGCCACGGTGACGATGTCGAAATGGCCGTCGGAGAAGGGCAGGTGCTCGGCGTCGCAGACCAGCGTGGGCAAGGCCAGGCCCTTGTCGAGCAGGCGGTTGCGACCCTCGCGCAGCATGGCCTCGTTGATGTCGGTGTGCACGACCGTGCCGGTGGGCGCCACCAGGGGAGCAAAGGCCAGGCCGAGGTCGCCGGTACCGCCGGCGATGTCGAGCACGCGGTCGCCCGGGCGCGGGTGGGCCACGGTGATGGCGTAGCGCTTCCACAAGCGGTGCAGGCCGGCCGACATCAGGTCGTTCATGATGTCGTAGTTGGAAGCGACCGAGTCGAACACGCCGCGCACGTGGCGCGCCTTGTCGCGCTCGTCCACCGTCTGGAAACCGAAATGGGTCTGGCTCATGGGGAAGATGTTAGGCGATGCGGGGGTGTCGCTCAATGGTGGTGGCCGCAGGCGGAGGCGGCCTTCTCGGGCATGGGGGCGTCGCGGCCGACGCCGGCTTCGGCCAAGCGGCGCTCGTAGTCGGCCCAGAGTTCGGCCTGCTGCGCCCCCAAAAAGTACAGGTAGTCCCAGCTGAAAATGCCGCTGTCGTGCCCGTCAGAGAACGTGGGCTGGACCGCGTAGTTGCCCACCGCCTCCAGCGCCACGATGCCGACCTCGCGCTTGCCGGTCTGCAACACCTCCTGCCCCGGGCCGTGGCCCTGCACCTCGGCGGAGGGCGAGTACACCCGCATCAGCTCGAACGGGATGCGAAAGTGCGCACCGTCGGAAAACGCGACTTCCAGCACGCGCGACTGGCTGTGCACGGTGATGTCCTGCGGGGTGGGGGTTTGCTTGTCCAGGCCGGCCATGGGGGGTCTCCGGTGAAGTCAGTTCGGTGGGTCGGTGAAGGCGGCGGCCAACGCAGTGGCCAGAGCGGCGTCGCAGGCGGGCAGGCGCGCGCGCAGCTCGGCCAGTCGGTCGGCATCGGCCGAGCGGGTGGCGGGCGCCCACAGGGGCGCGGGAAAGCGACTGTCCCAGTCGTGGCGGGCCACCACGTGCCAGTGCAGGTGCGGCACCGCATTGCCCAGCGCCGCCAGGTTGACCTTGGTGGGCCGAAGGTGTTCACGCACCACACGCTCCACGGCCGTGACGGCGCGCATGCACAGGACCTGGTCGGCTTCGCTCAGGTCGGACCACTCGGCCACGTGCGCGTTCCAAACCACGCGGTAGAAGCCAGGAAAGTCGTCGGCATCCGCGCCGGTCGCGCGGATGACGCGGAAGCGCACGTGGCGGGCGATCAGCCGTCCACCGTCCTCGCGGCACAGCGGGCAATCAGCGGCCGACGGCGCCACCGGAGGCACGCTCACACCAGCACCCGCTCGATGCCGCCGGCGTTGGCGCGGGCCACGTAGTCGGGCATCCAGTTCTCGCCCAGGATCTGGTTGGCCATCTCGACGACGATGTAGTCCGCTTCCAGCAGGCCGTTGTTCAGGTCGTCGCCGTAGCGGCTCAGGCCCTGGTAGCAGCTCGGGCAGCTGGTGAGGATCTTGGTCTTGCCCTGGGGCGCGGCCACGCCGTTCTTTTCGGCCAGCGCGGCCAGTTGCACCGCGTTTTTGTTCAGTTCCTCTTCCTTGCGAAAGCGCACCTGGGTGGACACATCGGGTCGGGTCACGCCCAGTGTGCCGGACTCGCCACAGCAGCGGTCGGCCTTGACCACCGTGTCACCCACCAGCGCCTTGACCGTTTTCATCGGGTCCTGCAGCTTCATCGGGGTGTGGCAGGGGTCGTGGTACAGGTAGGCGCCCTTGGGCTCCAGGGTGATGCCCTTTTCCAGCAGGTACTCGTGGATGTCGATGATGCGGCAGCCGGGGAAGATCTTGTCGAACTCGTAGCCCTGCAGCTGGTCGTAACAGGTGCCGCAGCTCACCACCACGGTCTTGATGTCGAGGTAGTTGAGCGTGTTGGCCACGCGGTGGAACAGCACCCGGTTGTCGGTGATGATCTTTTCGGCCTTGTCGAACTGGCCCGAGCCTTTTTGCGGGTAGCCGCAGCACAGGTAACCCGGCGGCAGCACGGTCTGCACCCCGGCGTGCCACAACATGGCCTGGGTGGCCAGGCCGACCTGGCTGAACAGGCGCTCCGAGCCGCAGCCGGGGAAGTAGAACACCGCTTCCGTGTCGGCCGTGGTGGCCTGCGGGTTGCGGATGATGGGCACGTAGTCCGAGTTCTCGATGTCCAGCAGCGCGCGCGCCGTCTTCTTGGGCAGGCCGCCCGGCAGCTTCTTGTTGATGAAGTGGATCACCTGCTCTTTGATCGGCGCCGGGCCGACCGTGGCCGGCGGCGCGCCGGTCTGCTTGCGCGCCAGGCCCTTGAGCAGGTTGTGCGCAAAACGCTGCGCCTTGAAGCCCACGCCCACCATGGCGCTGCGCGCCAGCTTGATGGTTTCGGGGTTGGTGGCGTTGAGCATGAACATGGCCGCCGCGTTGCCGGGGCGCCAGGTTTTCTGGCCCATCTTGCGCAACAGGTTGCGCATGTTCATGGACACGTCGCCGAAGTCGATCTTCACCGGGCACGGCGTGTAGCACTTGTGGCACACGGTGCAGTGGTCGGCCACGTCCTCGAACTCTTCCCAGTGCTTGATGCTGATGCCTCGGCGGGTCTGCTCTTCGTACAGGAAGGCCTCGACCAGCAGGGAGGTGGCCAGAATCTTGTTGCGCGGCGAGTACAGCAGGTTGGCGCGCGGCACGTGGGTGGAGCACACCGGCTTGCACTTGCCGCAGCGCAGGCAGTTCTTGACTGAATCGGCGATGGCGCCGATGTCGCTCTGCTGCATGATGAGCGATTCGTAGCCCATCAGACCGAAGCTGGGGGTGTAGGCCATGCTCAGGTCGGCGCGGCGCTGGTCGGGCGCGCCGAAGACCGCGCCGTCGCGCAGCAGCTTGCCCTTGTTGAAGCGGCCTTCCGGATCCACCTTCTGCTTGTAGCCGGCGAACGGGGCCAGCTCCTCGTCGGTCAGGTACTCCAGCTTGGTGATGCCGATGCCGTGCTCGCCCGAAATCACGCCGTCCAGGCTGCGCGCCAGCACCATGATGCGGCCCACCGCCTCGTGCGCGGTTTGCAGCATCTCGTAGTCGTCGCTGTTGACGGGGATGTTGGTGTGCACGTTGCCATCGCCAGCGTGCATGTGCAGCGCCACCCAGACGCGGCCCTTGAGCACGCGCTTGTGAATGGCCTTGCACTCGTCCAGCACCGGGGCAAACACGCTGCCGGTGAAGATGCCGCGCAACGCTTCGCGGACCTGGGTTTTCCAGCTCGCGCGCAGGCTGTAGTCCTGCAACTGCTCGAAGAAGGTGCGGCCGGTGTCGGGCTGGGTCACGTCCAGACCGTCCATCCAGCGCTGCCACAGGTCGCGCGTCTCGCGCACCACGGCCAGGGCGCGTTCGGCGTGCTCCTGCACGGTTTCGGCCGAAGGCATGTCGGCGGCTTCTTCGACCTTGCCCAGAGGCAGGTTTCCACGTTGGAAGAACGCTTCCAATTCCTGCGCCAGCTTGACCTTGTTGCGCAGGCTGAGTTCGATGTTGATGCGCTCGATGCCCAGGGTGTACTCGCCCATGCGCGGCAGCGGGATCACCACGTCTTCGTTGACCTTGAAGGCGTTGGTGTGTTTGCTGATGGCGGCGGTTTTCTTGCGGTCGGCCCAGAACTTCTTGCGCGCGTCGGCGCTGATGGCGGTGAAGCCTTCGCCGGCGCGGCCGTTGGCCAGGCGCACCACCTCGCTGGCGGCACGGGCCACGGCGTCCGGGTCGTCGCCCACGATGTCGCCAATGAGCACCATCTTGGGAAAGCCGCCGCGCTTGCTCTTGGTGGTGTAGCCCACGGCGCGCAGGTAGCGGTCGTCCAGGTGTTCCAGGCCGGCCAGCAGCACGCCGCTGCGCTTTTGCTCGGCGAACATGTAGTCCTTGATCTCGACGATCGAAGGCACGCCATCTTTCGGATTGCCAAAGAACTCCAGGCACACGGTGCGGGTGTGCTCGGGCATGCGGTGCACCACCCAGCGCGCGCTGGTGATGAGGCCGTCACAGCCTTCTTTCTGCACGCCCGGCAGGCCGGCCAGGAATTTGTCGGTCACGTCCTTGCCCAGGCCTTCCTTGCGGAAGGTTTTGCCCGGAATGTCCAGCCGCTCGGTGCGGATCAGCGTCTTGCCATCGGCCTGGAAGTATTGCAGCTCAAAACTGGCCACGTCCACGTCGTGGATCTTGCCCAGGTTGTGGCCCACGCGGGTCACTTCCAGCCACTCGGCGTCGGGCGTGACCATGCGCCAGCTGGCCAGGTTGTCCAGCGCGGTGCCCCACAGCACGGCTTTTTTGCCGCCGGCGTTCATGGCGATGTTGCCGCCCACGCACGAGGCTTCGGCACTGGTCGGGTCCACCGCGAACACAAAGCCGGCGCGCTCGGCCGCGTCGGCCACGCGCTGGGTCACCACCCCGGCTTCGGTGTGAATCGTGGGCACTTGGTGGTCCACGCCCGGCAGGTCGATCAGCTCGACCTCGGTCATGGCTTCGAGCTTTTCGGTGTTGATGACCGCGCTCTTCCACGTCAGCGGAATGGCGCCGCCGGTGTAGCCGGTGCCGCCGCCGCGCGGCACGATGGTCAGGCCCAGCTCGATGCAGCCCTTCACCAGCCCGGCCATTTCGGCCTCGGTGTCGGGGGTGAGCACCACAAAGGGGTATTCCACGCGCCAGTCGGTGGCGTCGGTCACGTGGCTGACGCGGCTCAGGCCGTCGAACTTGATGTTGTCCTTGGCGGTGTGGCGGCGCAGGGTTTTTCCCACGCGCTGGCGCAGGTCGGCCATGTCGTCGAACAGCGCGGCAAAGGCGCCCACCGCCTGCGCGGCCGCGGCCAGCAACTCGCCCACCAGCGCATCGCGCTCGCCATCTTCCTGCGGGCGGCGGCGCTTCTCGATCTCGCTCAGGCGGTGGCGCAGCGCCTCCACCAGCGCGGCGCGGCGCTTGGGGTTGTCCAGCAGGTCGTCGTGCAGGTAGGGGTTGCGCTGCACCACCCAGATGTCGCCCAGCACCTCGTACAGCATGCGCGCCGAACGGCCGGTGTGGCGCTCCTGGCGCAACTGGTTGAGCACGTCCCAGGCGCGGGAACCCAGCAGGCGGATGACGATTTCCCGGTCGGAGAACGAGGTGTAGTTGTACGGGATTTCGCGCAGGCGCGGCGCGTCGTCGGCGGCGGCGAGCAGGTGCTGGATCGGGGTGGGCGCGTTCATGGTGGCAAGCAGTCTCGGCCAATTCGGGCCAATGGACAGGGTGGGAGATGTTACCGCAGCGCAACATGCGCGACACCCGCCAGCGGCCAAGGCAACACTGGGATCAGGGCCTCGGGCGCACAATCGCCCGTATGCCACACACACCGCCTTCCTGGCCTTACCCGCGCTGGATCGCACACCGCGGCGCCGGCACGCAAGCCCCGGAAAACACCCTGGCGGCCTTCCGTCTGGGGGTGGGCCGGGGCTACCGCATGGTGGAATGCGATGTGCAACTGAGCGCCGAGGGCCTGCCTTTTTTGCTGCACGACGCCACCCTGGACCGCACCACCAACGGCCACGGGCCGGCCCACGACCGGCACTGGGCCGAGCTGCAAGCCCTGGACGCCGGCGCCTGGCACAGCCCCGCCCACCGCGGCGAGCGCCTGCCCAACTTGGACGCGGTGGCGCGCTTCTGCCACAGCCAAGGCTGCGCCATCAACCTGGAACTCAAACCCGCCCCGGGCACGGAAACCCAGACGGGCCAAGCGGTGGCGCAACGGGTGCGGGCCCTCTGGGCGGGCCAGGCGGGGCCGCCGCCCTTGCTCACCTCGTTCCAGCCGGCCGCACTGGAAGCCGCGCGACAGGCCGCCCCCGAACTGCCGCGCGGGCTGCTGCTGGACCGGTGGTGGCCAGGCGCGTGGGACACGGCGTCGGGCCTGGAAGTGGCGTGCGTGGTGGCCCAGCACAGCCTCTGGTCGGTCGATGCGGTGGCGCATGCTCACAACTGGGGCTGGCGGGCGCTGGCCTACACCGTGAACGACCCCGAGGTCGCGTCTACCCTCCAGGCCTGGGGGGTGGACGGCCTCATCACCGACCGGATCGACACCTTGGGGCCGTGAACCCGCTCAACGGCGGCCACGCCACCAGGCCACCGCCGCGCCCAGCACCAGCACCAGCACGGCGTAGGTGCTCATCTTGCCGTCGCGGCCATGGACCAGCAGGCCGGCCAGCAGCACCGCCAGGCCCAGGCCGGTCAGCACCGCCCACACCCGTGCGCAGCGCTGCGCACGCGGGCCGGCCAGCGCCAGACCGCGCCAGCCGACGGCGGCGGGCGTCAACAGCGCCGCCAGCACCAGCGCCGGCGCGATGAAATTCAGCAGATGCCAGAGAAAACCCAGAACGCCCATCGGCACAAGCCCGGACAAGCCGGGTCATCGGTCACAGAACAGGAAATTTTATAATCGGCGCCCATGGCAGTCTGGGCGCTCGGCATCAACCACCAAACCGCTCCGCTCGATTTGCGCGGGCGGTTCGCGTTCGCGCTCGACCAATTGCCCCACACCCTGGCGCGTTTCCGCGGCGCCGTGGCCCCCCAGCCCGAAGCCACACTGCTGTCCACCTGCAACCGCACCGAGATCTACTGCGCCAGCGAGCACCTGGCCCTGGAGCCCACGGTCGCCTGGCTGGCCCAGACCGGCGGCGTCAGCACCCAGGTACTGCTGGACCACGCCTACGTGTTGAAAGAAGGCGAAGCCGCCCGGCACGCCTTCCGCGTGGCCAGCGGGCTCGACAGCATGGTGTTGGGCGAGGCCCAGATCCTGGGCCAGCTGAAAGACGCGGTGCGCGTGGCCGACGAGGCCGGCGCCCTGGGCACCACCCTGCACCAGCTGTTCCAGCGCAGCTTCGCCGTGGCCAAGCAGGTGCGCAGCAGCACCGACATCGGCGCCCACTCCATCAGCATGACCGCCGCCGCCGTGCGCCTGGCCGGCCAGCTGTTCGAGGATTTGCAAGACATCCGGGTGCTGTTCGTGGGTGCGGGCGAGATGATCGAACTCGCCGCCACCCACTTTGCGGCCAAAAACCCGAAGGCCATGGCCATCGCCAACCGCACCCTGGAGCGTGGCGAAAGCCTGGCCGCGCGCTTCGGCGCCGAGGTGCTGCGCCTGTCCGACCTGCCGGAGCGGCTGCACGAGTTCGACGCCGTCATCAGCTGCACCGCCTCCACCCTGCCGCTGATCGGCCTGGGCGCGGTGGAACGGGCCTTGAAAAAACGCAAGCACCGGCCCATGTTCATGGTGGACCTGGCCGTGCCGCGCGACATCGAGGTCGAGGTCAAGGGCCTGGACGACGTGTACCTGTACACCGTGGACGACCTGGCCGCCGTGGTCCAGACCGGCAAAGACCACCGCCAGGCCGCTGTGGCCCAGGCCGAGGCCATCATCGACGCCGGGGTGCAAAGCTTCCTGCACTGGATGGACCAGCGCGACCCGCACGGCGGTGTGGTCGGTCTGATCCGCGACCTCAACACCCAGGCCGACGCCTGGCGCCAGGCCGAACTGGCCCGCGCCCGCAAACTGCTGGCCAAAGGCGAGCCGGTGGACGCGGTGCTCGAAGCCCTGGCCCGCGGCCTGACGCAGAAAATGCTGCACGGCGCCCTGGCCGAGCTGCACGCCGGCGACGAACACACCCGCCAGCAGACCGCCGATACCGTCTCGCGCCTGTTTCTGCGCGGCGCACCCCGGGCCTAGCCCCTCCCCCGGCGCGCGCCACGGCGCCGCGCCTTCCTGGCCCGCCCATGAAACCCTTCGTCCGCGACACCCTTGAACGCCAGCGCCTGCGGCTGCACGAGCTGGACGCCCTGCTCAGCGCCCCCGACGCCACCGACGACCTGGACCGCTTTCGCCAGCTGACGCGCGAGCACGCCGACACCGACGCGGTGGTGCAGCCTTTTCTGCGTTACCTGCAGCGCGAGACCGAACTGCACGACGCCCATGCCATGGCCGGCGACGCCGACCCCGAGCTGGCCGCCCTGGCGCAAGCCGAAATCGCCAGCGCCCAGGCCGAGCTGGACGCCCTGGACGCCGAGCTGCAAGCCCTGCTGCTGCCCAAGGACCCGGACGACGAACGCCACGCCTTCCTCGAAATCCGCGCCGGCACCGGCGGCGACGAGGCCGCGCTGTTCGCCGGCGACCTGGCCCGGATGTACACCCGCTACGCCGAACGCCAGGGCTGGCGGGTCGAAACCCTCAGCGAATCGCCCAGCGAACTGGGTGGCTACAAGGAGCTGGTGCTGCGCATCGCCGGCCACCGCGCCTACGGCCGCCTGCGCTTTGAGTCCGGTGGCCACCGCGTCCAACGCGTGCCCGCCACCGAAAGCCAGGGCCGCATCCACACCAGCGCCTGCACCGTGGCCGTGATGCCCGAGCCCGACGAGGCCGCTGCCATCACCCTAAACCCGGCGGACCTGCGCATCGACACCTTCCGCGCCAGCGGCGCCGGCGGCCAGCACATCAACAAAACCGATTCCGCCGTGCGCGTGGTGCACCTGCCCACCGGCATCGTGGCCGAATGCCAGGACGGCCGCAGCCAGCACAGCAACAAGGCCAAGGCGCTGCAGGTGCTGCAGGCGCGTATCCAGGAAAAGGAGCGCAGCGAACGCGCCGCCAAGGAAGCCGCCGAGCGCAAGGGCCTGATCGGCAGCGGCGACCGCAGCGACCGCATCCGCACCTACAACTTCCCGCAGGGGCGGCTCACCGACCACCGCATCAACCTCACGCTCTACAAGCTGCTGCAGGTGATGGAAGGCGACCTGGACGAGGTGATCCACGCGCTGCAACTGGCGCGCGGCGCCGAGCTGATGGCCGAGCTGGAAACCAGCGCCAACGACGCCCGCTTCGGGGCCTTGGCATGACGCCGTCCCCCACCACGGTCCAGCAGGCCCTGCACGGCGCGCGCCAGGCCGGCCTGGACCGCCTGGACGCCCAGGTGCTCCTGCTGGACCTGCTGGGCCGCTCGCCGCACGACCGGGCCTGGCTGATCGCCCACGACACCGACGCCCTGCCCGCCGCCACCGCCCAGGCCTTCCACGCCCTGGTCCAACGGCGCCTGGCCGGCGAACCCGTGGCCTACCTGATCGGCCAGCGCGAATTCCACGGCCTCACGCTCCAAGTGGACGCCCGCGTGCTCGACCCCCGTCCCGACACCGAAACCCTGGTCGACTGGGCGCTGGCGGTGCTGGACGGCCGCGAGCACCCCAGCGTGCTGGACCTGGGCACCGGCAGCGGCGCCATCGCCCTGGCCATCCAGCACCGCCGGCCAGACGCCCGGGTCTGGGCGCTGGACGCCAGCGCCGACGCCCTGGCGGTGGCCCAGGCCAACGCCGAACGCCTGCGCCTGCCGGTGCGCGGCGTGCACGGCCAGTGGCTGCGCGACTGGCCCCAGCGCCAAGCCGAAGCCCGGGCTCAACATCCGCAAAGCCCCGCCCTGCCCGAGCGCTTCGACCTGATCGTCAGCAACCCGCCCTACATCCGATCGGACGACCCGCATCTGGCCGCCCTGACCCACGAACCCCTGAGCGCCCTGGCCAGCGGCTCCGACGGCCTGGCCGACCTGCGCGACATCGCCGCCCAGGCCCCCACCCACCTGCACCCAGGCGGCTGGCTGCTGCTGGAGCACGGCTGGGACCAGGCCGATGCCGTGGCCGAACTGCTGCGTGCCCAAGGCTTCACGGCAGTCGACCACCGCTTGGACCTGGCCGGCCACCGCCGCTGCACCGGCGGACACCTCCCCACCTGAACCCGCCACCCAGCACCACAGGCCCCAGGGGAACAGCGGGCCTGGGATAATGGCGGGTTTGTACCGACCCCGGCCCCAGGCCCCCACGGAGTACCCCCATGAGCGACACCCAGCAACGCATCGACCAACTGGTCAAGAACAACGACATCGTGCTATTCATGAAAGGCACCGCCAGCTTCCCCATGTGCGGCTTCTCCGGCCGCGCGGTGCAAATCCTGAAGGCCTGCGGCGTGGACACCAAGACCCTCCAGACCGTCAACGTGCTGGAAGACGCCGAGGTGCGCCAGGGCATCAAGGAATACAGCAACTGGCCCACCATCCCGCAGCTCTACGTGCGCGGCGAGTTCATCGGCGGCTCCGACATCATGATGGAGATGTACGAGTCCGGCGAGCTGCAACTGGTGATCGCCGGCCCCGCCGCCTGAGGCGAGAAAACAACACCGGGAGCCCGGGTTTTTCCAGCGTTGAGCGCTGGCACGGCGTGTGCTTGAATAATGGACACACACCGTCGTCAAGGAGAACCCGATGAGCTCCACCAGCCTCGCCGTCCCCTCCCTCGGGCTGCCCATCGCCCGCATGCGCAGCGTGTTCAGCGCCGACGAAGTCGGGCGCAAGCTGGCCAAGCTGCAGCAAGGCAGCGAGCGCGAACACGAGGGCCTGCGCAGCGTCTACGAACGCATGCTCGAACGCGGTCCGCAGCGCTTCGCGGTCAAGCCCTCGGGCGTGCCCGACATGGCCCAGCTCTACGGCCAACTGCCCAACTTCGGTGAAGTCCTCGACGACGTGAAGCGCCACGTCGCCCTGAGTCAGGACAGCGACGACCACCTCGAACTCACGCCCATGCTGCTGCTGGGCCCGCCCGGGGTGGGCAAAACCCACTTCGCGCACCAGTTGGCCGGCCTGCTGGGCACCACCGCGAGCCTGGTGCCCATGAGTTCCATGACCGCCGGCTGGCTGCTGTCGGGTTCGTCCTCGCAATGGAAAGGCGCCAAACCCGGCAAGGTGTTCGAAGCCTTGGTGGACGGCCAGTACGCCAACCCGGTGATCGTGGTGGACGAGATCGACAAGGCCAGCGCCGACGCCCAGTACGACCCGCTCGGCGCGCTCTACAGCCTGCTGGAACACGACACCGCCCAGCGCTTCGTGGACGAATACGCCGAGGTGCCGATCGACGCCAGCCAGGTGATCTGGATCACCACCGCCAACGACGAGCGCGGCATCCCCGAACCCATCCTCAACCGCATGAACGTGTTCCAGATCGACGCGCCCGACCTGGAGGCGGCGCGGCAGATCGCCCGCCAGATCTACCAGGGGCTGCGCGGCGAACACGACTGGGGCCGCCTGTTTGCCGACGAACCCGCCAGCGACGTGCTGGACCAGCTGGCCAGCCTGGCCCCGCGCGAGATGCGCCGGGCGCTGATGACCGGCTTCGGCAACGCCCGGCTGGCGCGGCGCGAGGCGATCGACGTGGCCGATCTGCCGCACCCCGCCAGCGGCAAGACCCGGATCGGTTTTGTGCAGTGAGCGCCGGCGCCCGGCTCAGGCCGGGCCGCTGCGCCATTGGCGCTGCGCCGCGAACACCGCGTTCGGGTAAGGCGCGCGGCCGCGGCTGCCGTTGTAGCGCCCCAGCGCGAGGTACAGGTCGCCCTTTTCCCGATCCAGGTAGTGGCGCAGGATGACGCAGCCGAAACGGATGTTGGTTTGCAGATGGAACAGTTTGCCGGCGTCGCCGTCGCCGATCAGGCGTGCCCAGAAGGGCATGATCTGCATGTAGCCGCGCGCGCCCACGCTGGAAATGGCGAACTTGCGGAAGGCGCTTTCCACCTGGATCAAGCCCAGCACCAGCGAGGTGTCCAGGCCGGCACGCCGGGTTTCGTACCAGACGGTCTGCAAGAACTCCACCCGCGTTTGCAACTCGGGTTTGCGGCGTTGCAGCTTGGGGCTCATGTCGCCGAGCCAGCGCAGGTAGCCCAGGCGGGCGTCGGTGCTGGAAAAAGCCGGTTCGGGCGGCCCGGAAAACTCCACCGCCGCCCGCAAAGCCTGGCGCACCGAATCGGCCAGGGGTTCTTCCACCTGCCCCCCGGCGTGGACCAGCAGAGGCAGCACAGCAGGTGCCAGCCCGGCCACGCCGGCCTGGGCCATCCACGCCAGGCAGTCCCGCCGTTGCACCTTACACCCCCAGTCGGCCTTTCAACAAGGCCAGCACCTCGCCCACCGCCACCTTGGTGGCGGCCTCGTCGCGGCGGTGCTGGTACTCCACCAGGCCCTCTTTCAGACCCTTGTCGCCAATGGTGACACGGTGCGGCACGCCGATCAACTCCCAGTCGGCGAACATCGCACCCGGGCGCTCGCCGCGGTCGTCCAGCATCACGTCCACGCCCAGCGCGGCCAGTTCGTCGTGCAGCCGCTCGGCGGCGGCTTTGACGGCTTCGCTGCGGTCCATGCCGATCGGGCAGACCACCACGGTGAAAGGCGCGATCGCGTCCGGCCAGATGATGCCGCGCGCGTCGTGGTTCTGCTCGATGGCCGCCGCCGGCAGGCGGGTCACGCCAATGCCGTAGCAGCCCATTTCGAAGGGCTTGGGCTTGCCGTCTTCGTCCAGGAAGGCGGCATTCATGGCGCGGCTGTACTTGGTGCCCAGGTAGAACACGTGGCCCACCTCGATGCCGCGCTCGATCGCCAGCACGCCCTGACCGTCCGGCGACAGGTCGCCCGCCACCACGTTGCGGATGTCGGCCACCAGGTCGGGCTCGGGCAGGTCGCGGCCCCAGTTGACGCCGGTGGTGTGGAAGTCCAGTTCGTTGGCGCCGCAGATCCAATCGGCCATCACCGCCACCTCGCGGTCGGCAATCACATTCACGGGCTTGAGCAGGTTCAGCGGGCCCAGGTAGCCGGGCTTGGCTCCGAAGTGCTCGACGATTTCCTTTTCGGTGGCGAAGCGGAAGCCCAGGTCCAGGCCCGGCAGCTTGCCCACTTTCACTTCGTTCATGTCGTGGTCGCCGCGCAGCAGCAGCAACCAGACCGTGCTCTTGACGATCTCGTCGCGCTCGTTGATTTCGTCGGTGGCCAGCACCAGCGACTTGACGGTGCGCGCCAGCGGCACACCCAGCAGTTCGGCCACGTCGGCGCAGGTGCTCTTGCCCGGGGTGGGGGTTTTGGTCAGCGCCTCGGCCGGCGCCGGGCGCGGGCCTTGCGGCGCCAGGGCCTCGGCTTTTTCGATGTTGGCGGCGTAGTCGCTGGCCGGGCAGTAGACGATCGCGTCCTCGCCGGTGGCAGCAATCACCTGGAACTCCTCGCTCAGGTCACCGCCGATGGCCCCGCTGTCGGCCGCCACGGCGCGGTAGGTCAGGCCGAAACGGTCAAAAATGCGGCGGTAGGCCGCGGCCATCACCTGGTAGCTGGCCTGCGCGGCTTCGGGGCTGCGGTCGAAGCTGTAGGCGTCCTTCATGACGAACTCGCGGCCGCGCATCAGGCCGAAGCGCGGGCGGCGCTCGTCACGGAACTTGGTCTGGATCTGGTAGAAGTTCTTGGGCAACTGCTTGTAGCTGCGCAGCTCCTGGCGCGCGATGTCGGTCACCACCTCTTCCGAGGTGGGCTGCAGCACGAAGTCGCGTTCGTGGCGGTCCTGGATGCGCAGCATCTCGGGGCCCATTTTGTCGAAGCGGCCGGTTTCCTGCCACAACTCGGCCGGCTGCACCACGGGCATGGTCAGCTCCACCGCACCGGCCGCGTTCATTTCTTCACGAATGATTTTTTCCACCTTCTGCACCACCCGCAAACCCATGGGCATGTAGGTGTAGATGCCGGCGCCCAGCTTCTTGATCATGCCGGCGCGGGTCATCAGCTGGTGGCTCACCACCTCGGCATCGGCCGGGGCTTCCTTGAGGGTGGAAATGAAGAATTGGGAGGCTTTCATGGGGGCGTGTGTGCGACCGGGCACGGCCTCGGTGGCCAGCGGCGGCGACTGCGGGAATACCCCGTGACACGCTACCCAAGCGCACCTTGACGATGCATAATCGAGACAGTTTAAAAATTTGGGGTTGATTATGCTTGACAGAGAAGGCTTCAGGCCCAATGTCGGCATCATTCTGCTCAACCAGAGGAACCAGGTGTTCTGGGGCAAGCGCATCCGCACCCACTCCTGGCAGTTTCCGCAAGGGGGCATCGACCGGGGAGAAACCCCCGAGCAGGCCATGTACCGGGAACTGCACGAAGAGGTGGGGCTGCGCCCCGAACACGTGTGCATCGTTGCCCGCACGCGGGACTGGTTGCGCTACGAAGTGCCAGACCGATTCATCCGCCGGGATGCACGCGGTCATTACAAGGGGCAGAAACAGATCTGGTACCTGCTGCGCCTGATGGGTGGTGACCACCACCTGAACCTGCGTGCCACCGACCACCCCGAGTTCGACGCCTGGCGCTGGAACGATTACTGGGTGCCGCTGGACGTGGTGGTGGAGTTCAAGCGCGGCGTCTACGAAATGGCGCTGCAGGAGTTGTCGCGCTTTTTGCCGCGCCCCTCGGAACACCGCAACCGCTTCTTGCGCAGCAATGCGCGGCCCCGCCACGTCGGCCCGGCCGACACCCCGGTCGAACTGCCCCCGGGACTGCCCCTGCACATGGAGCTGCCCCCGGGCGCGAGCTTCGACCCCGACCCGCAACACCCGCCCCGATGAACCGCTCCACCCACGCCCGGGCCCTGCCGGGCATCGCACTCGTGCTGTGCCTGGCCTGGACCGCGCCGGCCCACGCCCAGCTGTCCGACGACGCCCCCGCCTGGCAAGAAGGCGAAGTCCCGGCCGCCCCGGCCTTTCGCACCACCGGTCTGGTCGATTTCCAGATATCGACCGCCTCCGAACTCGCGTACGGCATCGACCCCGCCACCCTGAGCCTGGGCCAGGACGGGGTGGTGCGCTACGTGATGGTGGCACGCAGCCGCGCGGGCGCACTGAACGCGCTGTACGAAGGCCTGCGCTGCGCCAGCGCCGAGGTGAAAACCTACGCGCGCTGGGCCGTGGCCGCCGATGGCACGGGCGGTGCCTGGCGCACCACTGATAAAGCCGAATGGCGCTCGCTGTTCGCCGGGCACGCATCGCGCCCGGCCCTGGTGCTGGCCCGCACCGGGCTGTGCGACGGCGTCACCCCCAACGCACCGGTGTCGCGCATGCTGCGCGACCTGAAACTGGGCAAAAGCCGCGACTGAGCGCCCTCCAGGCCGCCCAGGCGCTCACCCGCGGGTGAGTACCAAGTTGTCGCGGTGGATCATCTCGGGCTCGGCGGCGTAGCCCAGCAGGCGCTCGAAATCGGCCGAGGCCTTGCGGCACAGCAAACGCGCCTCACCGGCGGCGTAGTTGGCCAGACCGCGGGCCACTTCGGCACCCTGGGGGTCGCGCACCGCGATCACATCGCCCCGGGCAAAATCGCCATCCACACCGGTCATGCCGATGGGCAGCAGGCTCTTGCCCTCCTGCACGATCTTGGCCACGGCGCCCTCATCCACACTGACCGAACCGCGCAGCTGCAGGTGGTCGGCCATCCATTGCTTGCGCGCCTGCTGCTTGGGCGTGTCGGCGACCAGGCAGGTGCCGATGGGCTCGCCCGCCACCAGGCGCAGCAGGGCGTTGGGTTCGCGGCCCCAGGCGATCACGGTGGAGGCCCCCGAACCGGCGGCGCGCTTGGCCGCCAGGATCTTGGTGATCATGCCGCCGGTGCCGACGCGGGAACCGGCGCCGCCCGCCATCTCTTCCAGCTGGGGATCGCCGGCACGGGCCACGTGCACGAAGCGCGCGGCCGGGTCCTTGCGCGGGTCGGCGGTGTACAAGCCCTTCTGGTCGGTCAGGATCACCAGCACGTCGGCCTCGACCAGATTGGCCACCAGCGCGCCCAGGGTGTCGTTGTCGCCGAACTTGATCTCGTCGTTGACCACCGTGTCGTTTTCGTTGATGACCGGCACCACGCGGTGCTCCAGCAGGGTCAACAGGGTGGAGCGGGCGTTGAGGTAGCGCTCGCGGTCGGCCAGGTCGGCGTGGGTCAGCAGCACCTGGGCGCTGCCCAGGCCCAGCTCGCGCAGCTTGGTTTCGTACATCTGCACCAGGCCCATCTGGCCCACGGCGGCGGCGGCCTGCAGCTCGTTGATTTCCTTGGGCCGCACCGTCCAACCCAGGCGCTTCATGCCCTCGGCGATGGCACCGCTGCTGACCATGATGACCTCGCGTCCGTCTTGCACCAGGGCGCTGAGCTGCGCGCTCCACTGGCCGATGGCGGCTTCGTCCAGGCCCCGGCCCTCATTGGTGACCAGGCTGGAGCCGACCTTGACGACGATGCGGCGCGCCTGGCGCAGCACTTCGGCGGGAGCGGACTGGGGGGCGGCAACGGCCGGGGCGGAGGACTCGTGGCTCATGGCGGCTGAGGCAAAGGGGGTCATCGATCGGTCCGCCTCAACGGGGCGGACCGTCCCAAAAGCGGTTGAACGAAGGGATCAGTCGTCGCGGAAACGCGGATCCATGGGCTCGTCCGCGGGCGCGTCGTCGGCCGCGGACGGCAGGGCTTTTTTGCGGCGCGGCGGGCGCGGCTTGGGAACGCCGGGCACGGCCGGCTCGGCCTGGCCAAAGCGCGGGTCCACCTCCACGTGCGGCTTTTCGGCCTCGCGCGTGGCCACGATGTGCTGGAAAATCTTCTGCACCAGCACCTCGCAGCCTTCGCGGGTAAGGGCGGAAATCTCGAACACCGGCCCCTTGTGCTTGAAGCGCTTGACGAAGTCCTGTACCCGGGCTTCGCGCTCCTCGGCCGGCACCATGTCCAACTTGTTGAGTACCAGCCAGCGCGGCTTGGCGTGCAGCCCGGGGTCGTATTTTTTCAGTTCTTTGACGATGGCCTTGGCCTGGGCCACCGGGTCCACCGCATCGTCGAACGGGGCCATGTCCACCACGTGCAGCAGCAGGCGGGTGCGCTGCAGGTGGCGCAGGAACTGGTGGCCCAGGCCGGCGCCTTCGGAGGCGCCTTCGATCAGGCCGGGCACGTCGGCCACGACGAAGCTCTTTTCCGGGCCCACGCGCACCACCCCCAGGTTGGGGTGCAGGGTGGTGAAGGGGTAATCGGCGATTTTCGGGCGGGCGTTGGACACCGCCGCGATGAAGGTGGACTTGCCCGCGTTGGGCATGCCCAGCAGGCCGACGTCGGCCAGCACCTTGAGTTCGAGCTGCAGCTCAAAACGCTCGCCCGGGTGACCCGGGGTTTTCTGGCGCGGGGCGCGGTTGATGGCGCTCTTGAAGCGCAGGTTGCCGAAGCCACCGTCGCCGCCCTTGGCGATCAGGATCTTTTCGCCCGGCTGCAGCAGTTCGTGCATCACCTCGCCGGTGTCGGCGTTGCGGATGATGGTGCCGACCGGCATCTTCAGGACGATGTCGTCGCCCTTGGCACCGAACATGTCGGAGCCCATGCCGTGTTCGCCGCGGCGTGCCTCGTACTTGCGCGAATAGCGGTAATCGACCAGGGTGTTCAGGGCGTCGTCGGCCAGGGCGTAGACGTGGCCGCCGCGGCCGCCGTCGCCGCCATCGGGGCCGCCGAATTCCTTGTATTTCTCGTGCCGGAACGACGCGCAGCCATTGCCCCCGTCACCGGCGGCGACCTCGATGTAGGCCTCGTCAACAAATTTCATGGCTGGATTGTCCCTGAATCGGAGAAACACAAAAGGCCCGCATGCGCGGGCCCTTGGGGTGCCGGGGCGACCGCAGCCGCCTCAGCCGGTGGTTCACGCCGGGGTGACGTTGACCACTTTGCGGTTCAGCGCGCCCTTGATGGCGAAGCTGACCGTGCCGTCCACGGTGGCGAAGATGGTGTGGTCTTTGCCCACGCCCACGCCCTCACCAGGGTGGAACTTGGTGCCACGCTGGCGCACGATGATGGAACCGGCGCTGATGGTCTGGCCGCCGAACACCTTCACGCCGAGCATTTTCGGCTTGGAGTCGCGACCGTTGCGCGTGGAGCCGCCGCCTTTTTTCTGTGCCATGGTGCTTTACTCCTTAGCCGTTGATCGAGCCGATCTGCAGCTCGGTGAAGTTTTGGCGATGGCCCTGGCGCTTCTGGTAGTGCTTGCGACGGCGCATCTTGAAGATGCGAACCTTGTCGCCACGACCGTGGCTGACCACAGTGGCCGTGACCGTTGCGCCGGAGACCAAGGGGGTGCCCACCTGGATGCTGTCGCCGTTGCCGACGGCCAACACCTGGTCGATCACGATCTCTTGACCCACGTCCGCAGCAATCTGTTCTACTTTAAGTTTTTCGCCAACGGCAACGCGATACTGCTTGCCGCCGGTTTTTATGACCGCGTACATATGAACCTCAATTGGTGATTCCAGCAAAAGGATTTTTGCCGAACTGCGTATTGTAAACGCAGGAGGCGACTCGCACAAGTACCCCCAAGCTCAGGGCGCCGGGGTCGCGGGAATGGGGGCATGCGCCGGGTGCTGACGGTGGTGGTCGAGCATCCGGTCGGCCAGGCCCCCGCCGACCCACATGCCGACCAGGGCTAGCCAGGCCGTGAGGGCGAAGATGGCGCCCCCCGTCATGCCAGCGCCGACGGCACAACCGCCGGCCAGCATGGAGCCAAACCCCATCAACACGGCCCCCGCGATGTAGCGCGGCATGGTGTAGCCCCCGCCGAAGCCCTCCAGCTTCCATTCGCGCCCGACCAGGGCGCCGGCCAAAGAACCGAGGAAGACGCCGGGCATGAGGCCCAGGCCAAAGGTCCACGGCCCGTGGGGGTCGTTCAGCACGTGCATCAACCATTCGGACGAGGGCCCGCTGAAGGTCAGGCCCTGGATCTGCACCACCTCGAAGGAATGGACCATGACCTGGTGGGTCAGGTACCAACCGCCGGCAACCGTCAGGCCGGTGGCCATGCCACCGACCCACTTCCAGGCCCCGCCGCCGCTGCGCGCGGCGAAATACAGGGCCGCGGCCATCCACACCAAACCAAAGGCCAGGCCCAAACCCGGCCCCGCACCGATGAGCTGGAGCAGGTCGCGCGAGGCTCCGCCCTCCACCATCCACCAGGCGCTGATGGCCTCGCGCCAGGGCGCCAGCATGCCCCCCAGGGTGGCCTGGGCCACGACTGCAAAAATCAAGCCCGACAACAGGGCGCGCAGGTTGCCGTTGGCCGACAACACCAGCAGGCGGCTGGCACAACCGCGCGTCATGACCATGCCGACGCCAAACAGCAGCCCGCCGACCAGCGCCCCCGACAGGCTGCCCCGGGCCGACAGCTGGCGCGCCGAGGACACGTCCATCCACCCCAGCAGCACCAGGGCCTGCACCACGACCACCGCGGTGGAAAACGCCAGCAACCAGACCGACAATTTTTCGCCGAAACGCCGGTGCCAGAACTCGATGACCGCCGCACGCAGGCAGAACTTGGAGCGTTGGCCGAAAAAGCCGAAGCTCAGGCCCAACAGCAGGCCGCCCATGGCCAGCACGGCGGGCTCACCCCAGGACTCGATCCAAGCCGACCAGTTCATCGCCATCCTTTATTCATCGAATAAGCAAGCAATGATAAATAGGCTGCACGGACGGGGTTTGATGCGGGTCAAGAACCCCGGGAGTCATCCACCTGGAGCGCCGCGTCGCAACCCCGACCGGCGGAGATCGCGCGCCGGACCCACCAGCGCACGGGGGGCCACCACCCCCAGCGCCCGAGCACGTCGGCAGGGTCGGCCATGGCCCCGCACAGGTAACGGCCTTGCGGCGCCGACCAACGCAAGGCCACGCAGGCCCCGCGGCGGCGACGCGACAACAACATGCCCAACGGGCACGGTTCGGCCAGGCAGCACAGGCCACAGCCGTTGCAGGGCGCACCCAAGGCCGGCTTGGGCGGCGCCGCCGGCTGGATGTGGATGATTTGTCGATCAGGCGACACCGGGGCGGTCCACTCAGACACAGGGGCAGCCGGCCCCGTCAGGTGCGGGCCAGCACCGGCGCCAGCGCCCGTCCGGTGTGCGTGCCCAGTTGCACCAGCGCCTCTGGCGGCGCAGCGGCCACGACGCGACCGCCACCGTCGCCGCCTTCGGGGCCCAGGTCGAGGATCCAGTCGGCTTCGGCGATCACGTCCAGGTCGTGCTCAATGACGACCACGCTGTGCCCGCCATCGACCAGGCGGTGCAGCACGCGGATGAGCTTGTCCACGTCGGCCATGTGCAGGCCCACGGTGGGCTCGTCCAGCACGTACAGGGTGTGCGGCGCCTTCTGGCCGCGCCGCCCCACCTCGTCGCGCACCTTGGTGAGCTCGGTCACGAGCTTGATGCGCTGCGCCTCGCCGCCGCTGAGCGTGGGCGAGGGCTGGCCGAGGGTGAGGTAGCCCAGCCCCACATCCTTCAGCAATTGCAGCGGGTAGGCGATGCCGGGCATGGACGCGAAGAAGTCCACGGCCTCGTCCACCTCCATGCGCAGCACGTCGCCGATGCTCTTGCCGCGCCAGGTGACGGCCAACGTCTCGGGGTTGAAGCGCGCGCCGTGGCAAGCCTCGCAGGGCACTTTCACGTCGGGCAGGAAGGACATTTCGATGGTGCGCACGCCCTGCCCTTCGCAGGTGGGACAGCGGCCGTCGCCCGTGTTGAAGCTGAAGCGCCCCGGTGCATAGCCGCGCGCCTTGGCTTCCAGCGTTTCGGCGTAGAGCTTGCGGATGGTGTCCCAGAAGCCGATGTAGGTGGCGGGGCAGGAACGCGGCGTCTTGCCGATCGGGGTCTGGTCCACCTCCAGCACGCGCTGGATGGCCTCGCTGCCCACCACGCCTTCGCAACCCTGCCACTGGGGGCGCTCGCCGGCGTGCCAGGCGTCGCGGCCGGCTTTGGTGGCCTGCATCTGCACGGCGGCGGCCACGTTGGTGAGCAGCACATCGCGCGCGAAGGTGGATTTGCCGGAACCGCTGACGCCGGTGATGGCGACCAGGCGTTTCAGCGGCACCTGCGCGGTGACATTTTGCAGGTTGTGCAGGCTGGCGTTTTTGACGGTGAGCCAGATGGGTTTCTCTTCGCTTGAGGGCTTCTGGTGGGGCGACGAGGGCACGGGGGGCTCCGCATGCTGCGAGCAGAAATTGTCGCCCCCCGCGCCCTCGCCACCCTGCGCGGCGGCATTGGCGCGCGCAGAAATGGACACCTCGCTGGCGCCCACACCCGTCGGGGATGAGGGGGTGTCGGGCGCCGATTTTTGGCCGCGCAGCGGACGGTATGAGGCGCTCGGCCCCCCCTCGTCCCCGGCAGCGGGCGCCACCGCATCCGCCATCACGAATCGCCGCGCCTGCAGCGGGTGCTTCATCGCATGCAGCAAATAGCGCCCCGTCTGCGAATCGGCGGCGGCCATCACATCGGCCACCGACCCTTCGGCGACCACGCGGCCACCTCGGACACCCGCACTGGGCCCGATGTCGATGACGTGGTCGGCCCGGCGGATGGTGTCTTCGTCGTGCTCCACCACCACCAGGGTGTTGCCCTTGTCGCCCAGCTTGTGCAGGGCATTGAGCAGGATCTGGTTGTCGCGCGCGTGCAGGCCGATGGTGGGTTCGTCGAGCACGTAGCACACGCCCTGCAGGTTGGAGCCGAGCTGGGCCGCCAGGCGGATACGCTGCGCCTCGCCACCACTGAGGGTGGGCGCGCCACGGTCGAGCGTGAGGTAGCCCAGGCCCACTTCTTCTAGGAACTCCAGGCGGCTCTGGATTTCGGGCAGCAGGTCGCGGGCAATGTCTGCCTCGCGCGTGGTAAGACCTTGCACGGCAGACGAATCATCCTGCACATACCCTGCCATTGCGAGCGGCGCCTGTTGCAAGGCCTGCACCCACAGGCGCACATCGCGCACGCTCAAGCGCGCCAGCGAAGTGATGGTCTGCCCATGGAACTTCACGGCCCGCGCCGTGGCGTTGAGGCGTGTGCCACCGCAACTGGTGCAGGGCTGGTCGGCCACGTCTTCCACCTCGGGCTCGGCAAAGCTCTGCTCGCGGCCTTTCTGGTCGTCGTCGCGCACGGAATCGTCGAACGCCTTGCGCTGTTCGCGCGTGAGCTGCACGCCCGTGCCCACGCAGTCCGGGCACCAGCCGTGCTTGCTGTTGTACGAGAACAGGCGCGGGTCCAGCTCGGCATAACTGGTGGAACACACCGGGCAGGCGCGCAGCGTGGAAAACACCTGCAGCCGCCCGATGCCCACCGTTGAGGCACCGCTGTCCAGTGCGACCTGCAAGCCTTCCAGGCCCGACAGCACGTGCACCACGCCCTTGCCGTGTTCCAGCGCGCGGGTCAGCAGCTGGCGCAGTTCGGCTTCGTGATCGGGGGCCACATCCAGGCTGCCCACGGGCAGTTCGATGGTGTGCTCCTTGAAGCGGTCGATGCGCGGGAAGCCCTGCGTCGGCAGGAATTCGCCGTCCACCCGCAGGTGGGTGTAGCCGCGCGGGCGCGCCCAGTCGGCCAGTTCGGTGTAGACGCCCTTGCGGTGGACCACCAGCGGCGCCAGCAGGCCGATGTGCTGGCCACGGAAGGCCGTCATCAGCTGCGCCAGGATGCTGTCGGGCGTTTGCGGCTGCACCGGGGTGTCGTCGTGCACGCAGTGCTGGGTGCCCAGCTTCACGTACAGCAGGCGCAGGAAGTGCCAGACCTCGGTGGTGGTGCCCACGGTGGACTTGCGCCCGCCGCGCGACAGCCGCTGCTCGATGGCCACGGTGGGTGGGATGCCGTAGACCGCGTCCACCTCGGGCCGGCCGGCGGGCTGCACGATGCTGCGGGCGTAGGCGTTGAGGCTTTCGAGGTAGCGGCGCTGGCCTTCGTTGAACAAAATGTCAAAAGCCAGCGTGGACTTGCCCGAACCACTGACCCCGGTGATGACGTTGAACTTGCCCCGGGGAATGTCCACCGACAGGCCCTTGAGGTTGTGTTCCTTGGCGTTGATGATTCTTATCGCGTTGCTGGATGGGCCGTGTTTTGCACCTGACACTGCTGGCGAAGATGTCTGGTTGGGCGACGAGGGCACGGCGGGCGCCTCATGCTGCAAGCAGAAATCGTTGCCCGCCGCACCCTCGCCGCCCTGCGTGGCGGCATTGGCAGGCACAGGACATAAAGCCTCTTCGGCGCCAGAACCCGCCGGGTCTGGGGGAATGCCGGGCACCGATTTCTGGCCGCGCAGCGGACGGTATGAGGTGCTCGGCATTCCCCCAGACCCGGCAGCGAGCGCCAACGACGAAACACCTTCGCCACGAACCGGTAGGTAATCCGTCACCCGCCCCTCTTGCGCCATGTACAACTCACCCACCGCCTCGGCGTACTCGCGCAAGGCCAGTCCGGTGTAACTGGTGGGGTGCAACCGAACTTCCTCCGGCGTGCCCTCGGCCACCACCCGGCCGCCCCGGTCGCCGCCGTCTGGCCCCAGGTCGATCAGCCAGTCGCTCGCGCGGATCACGTCCAGGTTGTGTTCGATGACGATGAGCGAATGCCCCGCCTCCAGCAGCTTGCGCAGCGCGCGCATGAGCTTGGCGATGTCGTCGAAATGCAAGCCCGTGGTCGGCTCGTCGAACAGGAACAGCATGCCCTTGGTGGCCAGGGGCTGGCCCGACGCGGTGCGACCCGAACGAGCGCCCTTGCCTTTCTTGCCCGCCTTGGCGGCCTCGGCCAGAAAGCCCGCCAGCTTGAGGCGCTGAGCCTCACCGCCGCTGAGCGTGGGCACCGGCTGGCCCAGCTTCACGTATTCCAGGCCCACATCCACAATGGGCTGCAGCGCCACGATGACCTCGCGGTCGTGCGCGAACAGTTGAGCGGCCTCGCTCACCGTCAGGTCCAGCACGTCGGACACATTGAGCAGCCTGCTGCCGCGTTCGATGGTGATCTCCAGCACCTCTGGGCGGTAGCGCTGGCCGTTGCAGTCGGGGCAGCGCAGGTACACGTCGCTCAGGAACTGCATTTCCACGTGCTCGAAGCCCGAGCCGCCGCAGGTGGGGCAGCGCCCGTCACCGCTGTTGAAGCTGAACTTGGCCGCCGTGTAGCCGCGCTGCTGCGATAGCGGCGCGGTGGCAAACAGATCGCGAATGGCGTCCCAAGCGCCCACGTAGCTCACAGGGTTGGAGCGCGCCGTCTTGCCGATGGGGGATTGATCGACAAACACCACACCGCTGAGGTGATCGGCGCCCAGCAGGCGGTCGTGCGCGCCGGGCGATTCGGTGGCCTGGCCGAAGTGACGCATCAGCGCCGGGGCCAGCACGTCTTGTATGAGGGTGGACTTGCCCGAGCCGCTGACGCCCGTGACCGTGACCAGCCGTTGCAGCGGGAATTCGACGTTGAGGTGGCGCAAGTTGTGTTCGCGCGCGCCCTCCAGCACCAGGCGGGGCGTGGCGTCGGTGACCATGCGCTTGAAGCCGAAGCCCACCTGCTTGCGCCCGCCCAGGTAGGCGCCAGTCAACGTGTCGGCCTCGCGCAGTTGCGCCACGGTGCCGTCGAACACGATGCTGCCGCCCCGCTCGCCGGGGCCGGGGCCCATGTCGATGACGCGGTCGGCCGCCAGCATGACGGCGGGATCGTGCTCCACCACCACCAGGGTGTTGCCCGCGTTGCGCAGGCGCGCCATGGCCTGGTTGATGCGGTTCATGTCGCGCGGGTGCAGGCCGATGCTGGGCTCGTCCAGCACGAACAGGGTGTTGACCAGCGAGGTGCCCAGCGCGGTGGTGAGGTTGATGCGCTGCACCTCGCCGCCGCTGAGGGTGCGGCTTTGCCGGTCGAGCGTGAGGTAGCCGATGCCCACGTCACACAGGTAGCGCAGGCGGGTGGTGATTTCGTCGAACAACAGCTTGAGGGCTTGGGTTTCGCCGGCCGATGGGCTGGCGGTCGTTCCGCTTGGCTCGTGGCGTGTTGGGTGGGGCGACGAGGGTGCGGGGGGCTCCGCATACTGCGAGCAGAAATTGTCGCCCCCCGCACCCTCGCCGCCCTGCGTGGCGGCATCGGCACGCAGAACATCAGCAACCTCGCTGGCACCCAATCCCGCTGAGGTGGGGGGAATGCCGGGCACCGATTTTTGGCCGCGCAGCGGACGGTATGAGGTGCTCGGCATTCTCCCCACCTCAGCAGCGGGCGCCAACACCTCCTCAGCACCTCCCGCCAGCAACCCAAAAAACCGGCGCAACCGCTCGATCGGCAGCTGCATCAGGTCGTGCAGGCACAGGCCCGGCAGCGCCTCCAACTGTTCCCGCGTCCACTCCACCCCCACCGGCATGAAGCGCTGCGCAGGCGGCAGCACCGCGTCCGCCTGGGCCTTGGAACCCAGGCGCCACAGCAAACTCTCGGTCTTGAGGCGCGCGCCCGCGCACACCGGGCATTCGGTGTAGCTGCGGTACTTGGACAAGAGCACGCGGATGTGCATCTTGTACGCCTTGCTCTCCAGGTACTCGAAAAAGCGGTACACGCCGTACCACTGCTGGTTCCACTTGCCGTTCCAGTTCGGCGAGCCATGGATCACCCAATGCTGTTGCGCCTCGCTCAACTGGTACCAGGGGGTGTCGCGCGGAATGCCGGCGGCCTCGGCGTGGCGCATCAGGTCGTCCTGGCACTCCTGCCAGGCAGGGGTCTGCATGGGCTTGATGGCGCCGCCGCGCAGGGTGAGCTTGTCGTTGGGAATGACCAGGCCCAGGTCCACCCCGATGACGCGCCCGAAACCGCGGCAGGTGTCGCACGCGCCCACGGCGGAGTTGAACGAAAACAGGGACGGCAGCGGCTCGGCGTAGCGCAGGTCGCTCTCGGGGCAGTGCAGGCCGGTGGAGAACTTCCACAGTTCGGGTTCGGGCTCCACGCCATCGTCGCCCGCCGGGCGCAGGGCGTAGACGGTCAACCGCCCGCTGCCGCGCTTGAGGCCCAGTTCGATGGCCTCGATGACGCGGGCACGCTCGGCGCCGCTGAAGCGGAAGCGGTCGGCCACCACGTCGAGCACGCGCAGCTGCCGGTCGGCGGTGGCGTCGGCCGGCTGGGCCTTGGCGCTTTTGGCCCCTTTGCCGGTTTTGCTGGCGCCGGCCTGGCCCGTGGCGCCCTCGCCCGCCGAGGCCACGGGGCGTGTCACCACGCGCTCGGCCTGCACCCGGGTGAAGCCGCTGGCGGCCAGCCACTGTTCGATGTCTTCGGGCGTGGCGCTGGCGGGCAGCTCCACCGGGAAAGTCACCACCAGGCGCGGATCGCCCGCCGCCTCGGCGCGCTGGCGCAACTCTTCGAAGATGGTGTCGGGCGAGTCGTGCCGCACGGGCCGCGCGGTGCGTCGGTCGAACAGCTGGGCGGCGCGCGCGTAGAGCAGCTTGAGGTGGTCGTTCAGCTCGGTCATCGTGCCCACGGTGGAGCGCGAGGAGCGAACGGGGTTGGTCTGATCGATGGCAATGGCCGGGGGCACGCCTTCCACCTTGTCCACGGCCGGCTTGTCCATGCGGTCGAGGAACTGGCGCGCGTAGGCGCTGAAGGTCTCGACGTAGCGGCGCTGACCTTCGGCGAACAGGGTGTCGAACACCAGGCTGGACTTGCCCGAGCCACTGGGGCCAGTGACCACCGTCAGCTCGCCGGTGCGGATGTCCAGATCGACGTGCTTGAGGTTGTGCTGGCGCGCGCCGCGGATGCGGATCAGGCCGGTGCCATCGGCCGGTGCGGACTGGGCCGGCGTCCCGCTGACCAGCGGGCGGGCGGGGGGGAGATCGGTGGGCGTGCAGGACTCGGACATGGTCGGCCTTCGGGGGTGAAGGCAAACATTCTAGGAACAAGCCGGCCGTGCCCGCGCGGCCAGGGCAATGCCCGAGCCCGGCGTGTGGCCGCCCACCCGCGCCAGACCTGGCGGGATCACTTGGTGATGAGCACCGGCACCTTGGCATGCGTCAGCACCTTCTGCGCCACGCTGCCCAGGATCAGCGCTTCCACACCCTTGCGCCCGTGCGAGCCCATGACAATCAGGTCGCAGCCTTCGGCCTCGGCGGTTTCGATGATCCCTTCGTAGGTGACGTTGCGCTCGATGGTGTCGCCCTCGAAGCTCACACCGCGGGCGGCGCAGGCTTGGCGGATGTCTTCCAGCGACTGGCCAGCGGCGGCCTTGGCCTCGGCCAGGTAGGCCTGCAGGCCCACGGCGGATGCGTCGCCGATGCCGATGTAGGGGAAGGGATCGATCACGAACACGCCCACCACCTGGGCGCCGTGTTGTTGGGCCAGGTCGGCGGCGAATTCGGCGGCCTTGTGGGCCAGTTGGGAACCATCGGAAGGCACCAGGATTTTCTTGAACATGCGTTACTCCTCGTCGGTGTGGGCGGCGCGCCCTGGTCGGGCGGGCCTGCCCCGCATCTTAATCACAAGCCCTGGCGGCGCCCCTTGCGCCAGGTCAAGCCGGTGTCACCCGCACCGCGCAGTACTTCACTTCGGCGATTTTGCCGACCGGGTCCAGCGCCGGGTTGGTCAGCAGGTTGGCCGCGGCCTCGACGTAGGCGAAAGGGATGAAGGCCACGTCGGCCAGCAACCCGGCGTCGGCGCGCACCGCCAGTTGGATGCGCCCCCGGCGGGTGCAGACCACCGCGGGGGCCCCGGCCTGCAAGCCCAGGCGCGCGATGGTGCCGGGATGCAGGCTGACGGTCGGGCCGGATTCCAGCGCGTCCAACACCTTGCTGCGCCGCGTCATGCTGCCGGTGTGCCAGTGTTCCAGCTGCCGCCCGGTCACCAACACCATCGGGTACTCGGCGTCGGGGCGCTCGGCCGGTTCGCGCAGCTCGGCCGGCACCAGCCGGGCCTTGCCGGTGGGCGTCGGAAAGTGGTCGGTGAAGACGATGGGCTGGCCCGGGTCGTCCGGGGTGAGCACCGGGTGGGTGACGGCGCCGTGCGCCAGCAACCGCTGCCAAGACAGGCCGGCGATGGAGTCCATCAGCGCGCGCATTTCTTCGTACACCCGGCCGATGCCGGAGTCCGCCTCGGCGCCACTGCCGTCCGGCGCAATGCCGTAGGCCCAGTGCAGGCCCAGGCGGCGCGCCAGCTGTTCGGTGATCCAGGCGTCGGCGCGCGCCTCGCCGGGGCAGGCCACGGCTTTGCGGCCCAGTTGCACGGTGCGGTCGGTGTTGGTGACGGTGCCGGTCTTCTCCGGCCAGGCGCTGGCAGGCAACACCACATCGGCGAAGGCGGCGGTTTCGGTCAGGAAGATGTCCTGCACCACCAGGTGGTCGAGGCGGCTCAGGGCCTCGCGCACGTGGTGGCTGTCGGGGTCGCTCATGGCCGGGTTTTCGCCCTGGATGAGCATGGCGCGTATGCGGCCGTCGTACACCGCGTCGATGATCTCCACCACCGTCAGGCCGGGCTGGTCGTCGAGGTCGCCCAAGGGCAGGCCCCACAGGGTTTCGGCGCGCGCGCGGGCGGCGGGCTCGGCCACGCGGTGGTAATCGGGCAGCACCAGCGGGATCAGACCGGCGTCGCTGGCGCCCTGCACGTTGTTCTGGCCGCGCAACGGGTGCAGGCCGGTGCCGGGGCGGCCGATCTGCCCGGTGACCATGGCCAGCGCGATCAGGCAGCGCGCGTTGTCGGTGCCGTAGGTGTGCTGGCTCACGCCCATGCCCCACAAAATCATGCTGGCGCGGCTGGTGGCGTAGGCGCGGGCCACTTCACGGATGGTGGCCGCGTCGATGCCGCAGACCGGCGCCATGGCTTCGGGGCTGAAGTCGGTGTGACCGTCGGTCAGGTGGGTTTTCAGGCGGTCGAAATCCAGCGTGCGCTCGGCGATGAAGGCGGGGTGGGTGAGGCCTTCGCTGACGATGACGTGCAACATGGCGTTGAGCAGCGCCACGTCGCTGCCCGGGCGGAAGGGCAGCGTGCGCCAGGCCTGGCGCGACAGCTCGGTGCGGCGCGGGTCGGCCAGCACCAGCTTCGTGCCGCGCTGCACCGCGTTCTTGATCCAGCTCGCGCCCACCGGGTGGTTCTGCGCCGGGTTGGCGCCGATGACGAGCACGAAGTCCGCGTGGGCCACGTCGCGCAGCGGGTTGCTGACCGCGCCGGAGCCGATGCCTTCCATCAGCGCCGCCACGCTGGAGGCGTGACACAGGCGGGTGCAGTGGTCCACGTTGTGGGTGTGGAAGGCAGTGCGGACCAGCTTCTGGAACAGGTAAGCCTCTTCGTTGGTGCCCTTGGCCGAGCCGAAACCGGCCACGGCGGCGCCCCGGCCTTTGACCGGCTGGGCCTCGCGCGCCCGGCGCAGCCCGGCGGCGGCCAGGTCCAGCGCCTCGTCCCAGCTGGCTTCGCGGAACTGGGCGCGCAGGGTGGCCTGGTCGGTGCGGCCGTCCAGCCCCTGGGTGAGGATAGCGGGGTCTTTGGGCGCGTCGGCGCGGCGCACCAGCGGGCGGGTCAGGCGCTGCGGGCTGTGCACGTAATCGAAACCGAAGCGGCCCTTCACGCACAGCCGGCCTTCGTTGGCCGGGCCTGGGGCGCCTTCCACGTGGTCGATGCGCCCGTCCTTTACGTGGTAGGTGAGCTGGCAGCCGACGCCGCAGTAGGGGCAGACCGAATCGACCGTGGCATCGGCCGCACGGGCGTAAGCGCCATTGGCGGGCGCGAGGGCGCCGGTGGGGCAGGCCTGCACGCATTCGCCACAGGCCACGCAGGTGCTCTGGCCCATGGGGTCGCCCTGGTCGAACACGACCTGCACCTGGCCACCACGTAAGGACAGGCCCAGCACGTCGTTGCCCTGGATGTCGCGGCAGGCGCGCACGCAGCGGGTGCACTGGATGCAGGCGTCCAAGTTCACCGCCATGGCGGGGTGGGAGGCGTCGGTGCCACGTGCCTGCGCCGCGGCCTGGGACGGGCCGCGCGCGGCGAAGCGGTCGCTGCGGGCGCCGGTGCGTTCGGTCCAGCGGGCCAGTTCGCTGTCGCGCTTCAGGCGGGTGGTGTCGGGCGCGTCGGCGTTGAGCAATTCCAGCACCGTGCGCTGCGCAGCCTGCACGCGGGGCGTGTCGGTGCGCACCGCCATGCCGGGCTGGGGCGCGCGGCAACACGAGGCCGCCAGCACGCGCTCACCGGCCACCTCCACCACACAGGCGCGGCAGTTGCCAGCGCTGGGCAGACCGGGCTTGTGGCACAGGTGC
>NZ_NWMV01000090.1 GCF_002837145.1 Macromonas nakdongensis
GAATTTGGGTGGCCATCAGGGTCTAATCCGGATGCCTTTACTTGAACGGAGTGTCCGGTAGCAGTCAGCGCATCTACTCCCTTCGTGCGCTTGGGCGGAAGGCAGAGTTCAAAGTGCTCTAGAGCCAGGGCCTCTGCGATATCTCCGACCAGACGTCCGTCTAAGGTGAACTTCAAACCGGTGTGGGCGTAGTGCTTCGCAAGCTCTTGCTGTGAGTGCCAAAGGTCATTGACCAGCTGTGGTAGCGGTACGTCAATTGGCTTCTGCATCATTGAGGCACCACCACCCCTCAGGGCTTCACTGTTCGAATTCATGACCTTGAGCCTAATCTATAGCGATCATTCGCAATTGGCTGGCCGCTCTTGCCCGACTCTAGCCGACCGGACGCTCAGACTCGTCACCGCAAAGCGGTCCTCCAGGGTCTCGCCTCAGCCGAAGCTTTTTGGCGCGGGGCAACCGCCTGCTGATGGCCGGGAACGGTTCTCGGCCGCACTTGCTGGGTAATAGTCCGGCAAGCACCCTCTTGTCGAGATGACCGCAGGCGCCGACGATCGCGTCCACCATGAAACAAGCGGACGCTAATTTTGGAGTGCCCATCGCGGCACAAGAGCCTGCAAGAGCTGTCAGGCGGACCTATTCACCACAACTCAAGCGCGAGGTGGTCGCCCAGTGCCTGGTACCAGGGGCCTCGGTCTCGGCCGTGGCGATGAACCACCGCATCAACGCCAACGTCGTGCGCAAATGGCTGCCCCGCTATCGCGAGCACGGCGGTGAGACGGCGGTCACGATGCTGCCGGTGAACGTCACATCGGCAAGCCCAGCTGTGGGCCCCAAGCCTCGGTCACCGGAGTCGACCGCGCAGCGCGCGCCGATTGAACTGATCCTGGGCGATGCGACCGTGCGCCTGCCCGCTGGATTCGATCCTTCGGAGCTGCGCAGCATCGTGCAGGTCCTGGCGGCGCTGCGATGATCGGCCTGCCCGCAGGCACGCGGGTGTGGTTGGCTGCAGGACAGACCGACATGCGCAAAGGCTTTGACGGTTTGGCCACGCTGGCGCAAAGCGCGCTGACCCAGGATCCGTTCTCTGGCCACGTGTTCGTCTTCCGGGGCCGCCGCGGTGACATCATCAAACTGCTGTGGTGGGATGGTCAGGGCTTGTGCCTGTTCGCCAAGCGCCTGGAGAAGGGGCGCTTTGTCTGGCCGCAGGCCGACAGCGGTGCGGTGTCATTGACTCCGGCGCAGTTGTCCATGCTGCTCGAGGGCATCGACTGGAGAATGCCCACGCGCACCTGGCAGCCGCAGCGCGCGGCGTAGATCAGCCACATGCCGAGTTGCACGGAGTTGCGCTGAGTACCACCAGTTTCCCAATCGATTGACAGGGAAGATTCCTATGGCGGCCCCGCCCCCTGGCAGGCACAGTCATGCCCCATGACATTGGATGAACAGCAAGCGAGGATTGAGATGCTGACGGGCGCGCTGGCGCAGCGCGACGCTTCGCTCAAGATGGCGCATCTGACCATCGACAAACTCAAGCTGGAGCTGAGCTACCTGCGCCGCATGCAATACGGCCGCTCCAGCGAGAAGCTCGAGCACGACGGCCAGCTGGAACTGATGGATTCAGGCATGGCGCCAATGCCAGCCGCCAACGACCCATCTGCGCCCGATGTCGCCCCAATTGCCGAGGGCGGCAAGAAGCGCTCAGAGAAGTCCCGTCCCGGCCTGCGCGAACTGCCCGCGCACCTGCCGCGTCAGACCGTCGTGCACAACCCCGAGGGTGGGTGCAACTGTGCTGCGTGTGGCAACGGCCTGCGCGAGATCGGCCAGGATGTCTCGGAGGTCCTGGACTACGAACCGGGCAACTTCCTGGTGATCCGCCATGTACGCCCCAAGCTGGCCTGTGGCGGCTGCCAGAGCATCGTTCAAGCCGCAGCGCCGAGCCGTCCGGTGGATCGCGCTGTGGCCGGCGCCGGACTCATGGCCCATGTGCTGGTGAGCAAGTATGCCGATCACACGCCGCTCTACCGCCAAAGCCAGATCTTTGCGCGTGACGGCGTCGAGCTGGCCGTCTCCACCTTGAGCGACATCGTCGGCGCTGCCGCCTGGCTTCTCACTCCGCTGGCGCAAGCCATCGGCCGGTACGTTCTAAACGGCTCCAAGGTTCATGGCGATGACACGCCGATCCGGGTGTTGGGCGGTGCCAAGAACAAGGCCAGGACCGGCAGGCTGTGGGTGTATGTCCGTGATGACCGGGCCAGCGGCGAGACCGCCCCGGCAGCGGTCTGGTTTCAGTACTCAGCAGATCGCAAAGGCGAACATCCAAGGCGTCACCTTCGAGATTTCGAGGGCATCCTGCAAGCGGACGCGTACAGTGGGTATGACCGCCTGTTCGAGGACGGGCGCATCGTGGAGGCGGCTTGTTGGAGCCACGCGAGGAGGAAGTTCTACGACATCCACGAGCAGCAGCGCAAGCTGCCCGGCACCGTGGCGCACGAGGCCTTGCAACGCATTGCGGCCATCTTTGCGATCGAGGCCGATATCCAGGGCCAACGGCCCGAGGAGCGAATGCGCCAGCGTCAGCTACGAACTCGACCAGTACTGGATGAATTGCAGCGCTGGCTGGTTGCCACATTGACAGAGATATCGGCCAAGTCGCCCATGGCACTGGCCATCGGCTACGCGATGAGCAATTGGCGGGCGTTGATCCGGTTCGTCGATGACGGGCGCATGGAGGCACACAACAACATTGCCGAGCGGGCCCTGCGTGGGGTGACCATCGGGCGCAAGAATTACCTGCACCTTGGCTCGGACAGCGGCGGGGAGCGCGCTGCCGTGATCTACAGCCTGCTGGGCACGGCCAAGCTCAATGGTTTGAATCCGAGGGCCTATCTGCGCCACGTGCTCGACCGCATCGCCGAGCACCCGATCAACCGCATTGATGAGTTGCTGCCCTGGGCCGTGGCCGGCCAGATCAACACGGCCATTGCGGAGCAACGCCTGGCCGCCTGAGCGGGCGGTGCCATTGGCACAATATCGGTCATGGCCGATCCCAAGTTGATTGAGGCGCTGTCAAATGCCAGCAGCCTTGAGTTGTTCGAACTCTCCAACATCATCGATCGACTGCTGGCCGATCCCAGGCGCATCGTCGCGACGCTCAACAAGCTCAACCTGGGCAAATCGGTGCGGTTCATGGACTGGCGTACCGGAGAAATGCGGGTCGGCAAGGTCATGGCGATCAAGGGCGACCAAGTCACGGTGCATGAGGATGGCACGCGATCGCAATGGAAGCTCAGCTATGCCGGCATAGACCCGGGCGAGAACGAGGAGCGCCTTGAAGGCGCGCTGCCCCCAACCAGTGAACCGCGAAAACACAAACCCGGGCGCGACGACTTCCGCCGCGGCGACAAGGTCTCCTTCACCGACAAGTACCTGCAGCCCCAGGTCGGGACCATCGCACGCATCAACCAACGCACGGCTTCCGTCGACTGCGAGGGTGGTAGCAGTTGGCGCGTGCCCTTCGCCATGCTGCACCACGTCATGGATATCTGACTTGCACGCAACTGGCCGTCAACTACGGTATCGATCGGACTATTACCTTGCTGGGCGCACAATGCCGGTTGGATGTCTAGAACCTACTTCGTGCAGAGAGCCTCTATCCGCCACACGACGTCTCGTTTTAGCCTCGACAATGCGACAGCGTCAATTCTCGGCGACCTTCAGGAGCCTCGCATGTCAAAGCCGTACAAGAGTACCGACCCGCTCACGCAGAAGCACGCTCCCAGCGACGCAGGTCGTGCGGAAAAGGACGCTGCTCGCCTTGGGCGCGACCCACGTGGGTGGGTCGCCGCCAACAAGCGGCCCGGGAAGGAGTTCGAAGCCCGACGCAACCTTCCATCCGGTCCGCTGGGCGGCTCAGGCCGCAAAACGAATATCTCGCGATCCTCCTAGACTGCCGCGAGACCGCCATCTGCCACTAACAGTGGCTGGGATCTGGTTGCTCAAGGTCAGTTCAAGGCTGATCGGCGACGTTCGCTGTTGGACTAGGAAATTCGGTGGCATCACGAACGAGTCACTCAGCCCATTCGTGTCCGACCGGCGGCGCGTGTCAAGGTAGTT
>NZ_NWMV01000091.1 GCF_002837145.1 Macromonas nakdongensis
CGCACCCCCCCCGGCCCCCGAACCAGCCCCCGCCCCGCCGCCAGCGCCCGCCGCACCGCCCCCCCCGGTGGCGCCGTCTCCGCCCGCACCGGCAGCGGCCTCGCCCCTGGGTTTCCTGAACGATCTGATGGCCCACCCGCTCGCCGTGCCGGCGGCCGGTGGCTTGGCCGCCCTCCTCGGGGTGCTGGCCCTGGTGCGTCTGCGTCGGCGCAAGGCCTCCGAGCCCCCACCCCAGGCCGACGCCGAGGACTCCAGCTACGTCGGGGCCGAAGGGCAATCGGTGGACACCAGCGAAGACGCGCCGGTGTCGTCCATGATGTATTCCCCGAGCCAACTGGACGCCGGCGGCGATGTCGACCCGGTGGCCGAGGCCGACGTCTACCTGGCTTACGGCCGCGACAAGCAGGCCGAGGAAATTCTGGTGGAAGCCTTGCGCCTCCACCCCGACCGGCTGCCAGTGCGGGCCAAGCTGCTGGAAATTTATGCCCAGCGCAACGACGTCGCGGCCTACAACGAAGGCGCCCAGGCCCTGTACGACCTGACCTTCGGCGAAGGCCCCGAATGGGCCCAGGCGCGCGACACCGGTCTGACGCTCGACCCCGAGAACCCCTTGTACCTGCACGGCCCGGCGCCTTCCACCGAACCGCTGCCCCCCGCAGACCCGGCCACGGCCGCGGCGACCGTCGACCTCGCCTTCGACACCCCCGACACCGCGCCCGAACCGCTCCCGGCCCTCGACCTGCCGGTCATGGCGCCGACCGCCGACACCCCGGCCCCCACGCCGGTCGAGGCCGAACCGCCGGCGGACGGTGGCATCGATTTCGACTTCGATCTGACCACCCCAACACCGGCCGCGGCCCCCGAGGCGGCACTGGACTTCGACCTGGACCTGACCGACGCCACCGCAGCGGGCACGCCCGAAGCCACGCCAGCGGCCGACGAAGTGCCGAGCTTCGACCTGGACCTGACCGCTGTGGACCCCGGACCGGCGCCCACCCCGGTGAACACCGAGGCGCCCGCCCCCCGCGCCACCGACGACCTGGGCTTCGACTTCGACGTGAGCGAGGCACCGGTTGCGGCGCCGGCCAGCGAACTCCCTGCCGACGTGCGCGACCTGTCGCTGGACCTCGACCTGGAGCTGGACCGCCCCGACGCGGCAGCCCCGGCCAGCGACAACCCGTTGGCCGACTTCGACGACCTGTCCAGCCTGGAGGTAGACGAAGGCGGCAGCGCCGACCCGCTGGAAACCAAGCTCTCGCTGGCGCGCGAATTCGAGGCCATCGGCGACACCGACGGCGCCCGATCCCTGGCCGAAGAGGTGGAAGCCGAGGCCAGCGGCGACCTGCAGGCCCGCGCCCGCGCCTTCCTGGCGCAACTGGCCTGAACCATGGCCCGACCGGTTTGAGGATCGCGCTCGGCATCAGCTACCTGGGCACAGGCTACCAGGGCTGGCAAAGCCAACCCAGCGGCCTGACGGTGCAAGACCGGCTGGAAGCAGCTTTGGCGCAGTTCGCCGACGTGCCCGCCATCGCCACCGTCTGCGCCGGCCGCACCGACGCCGGCGTGCACGGCCTGATGCAGGTGGCCCACTTCGACACCGAGGTGCAGCGCCCGGCCAACGCCTGGGTGCGCGGCACCAACCGCTACCTGCCCGCCGACATCGCGGTGCAATGGGCCCAGCCAGTGCCCGACGCCTTTCATTCGCGCGCCGCCGCCGTGGCGCGCCGCTACGCCTACGTGGTGCTCGAATCGCCGGTGCGGCCCAGCCTGGAGACCGGGCGCGTCGGCTGGGTGTTCCGCCCACTCGACCGCGCGGCCATGGAAGCCGCGGCGCAACACCTCGTTGGCGAACACGACTTCACGTCTTTCCGGGCGGCGCAGTGCCAGGCCCTGTCGCCGGTGAAGGAGTTGCGCGCCATCCGCATCGCACGGCGTGGCGCCTACTGGCGCTTCGACTTCGAAGGCAATGCCTTCCTGCACCACATGATCCGCAACATCATGGGCTGCCTGCTGATGGTGGGCCAGGGCCTGCGCCCGCCCGAGTGGATGGCGCAGGTGCGCGACGCCCGCAGCCGCGAGGTCGCCGCCCCCACCTTCGCGCCGGACGGGCTGTATTTTTTGGGGCCGGTGTACGCCGCCGATTGGGGCCTGCCCGACCACGCCCCCCCTTACGACTGGCTGCCTGGCACATGAAACGCACCCGCATCAAGATCTGCGGCCTGACCCGCGAAGCCGACGTGCGCCACGCCGTCCAGGCCGGCGCCGACGCCATCGGCTTCGTGCTCTACCCGCCCAGCCCGCGCGCCGTCACGCCCGAACGGGCCGGCGAGCTGGCGCGCGAGCTGCCGCCCTTCGTCACCCCGGTGCTGCTGTTCGTCAACGCCAGCGCCGCCGAGGTGCAGGCCGGTCTGCAAGCCGTGCCCCACGCCCTGCTGCAGTTCCACGGCGACGAAACCCCGGCCCAGTGCGAGGCCCTGGCCCAGGGCCGCCCCTATGTGCGCGCCGCCCGCGTGCCCCTGGGCGATGGCGCGCGGGGATTTGATCTCCTAAAATACGCAGCAGATTTCAGCCACGCCCAGGCCTTGCTGCTGGACGCCCAGGTCCAAGGCTACGGCGGTGGTGGACACGCTTTCGACTGGACAGCCTTCCCGTGGTCACACCCGCAACTAAACGCCAGCGCTCGCCTCGTTTTGTCTGGTGGGCTCACACCTGCAAATGCGACCGATGGCGTGCGCTTGGTGCGCCCCTGGGCGGTTGACGTGAGTTCGGGCGTGGAAAGCGCCAAAGGCATCAAGAGCCCGGACCTGATCGACCGCTTCGTGGCCGCTGTGCGCCGGGCTGATGCCGAACCCGCTGCAGACTGAACGCCCTCCCCCGCGCACCCCGCCGCCGTCACGGCCCCCAGACCCGCGCCGCTGGCGCAAACCACCTCCCCAGCGGGCGCTGGCCTCCACCGCCCCACCCTCTTTGAAAGCCGAACCATGTTCGAATACCACCAACCCGATGCCCAGGGCCATTTCGGCCCCTACGGCGGCAGCTTCATCAGCGAGACGCTGACCCACGCCATTGCCGAACTGCGCGAGGCCTACGCGAAATATCAGCACGACCCCGGCTTTTTGGCAGAGTTCAAATACGAATTGGCCCATTTTGTTGGACGTCCCAGCCCCATTTACCACGCCGCGCGCACCAGCCGCGAAATGGGTGGCGCACAGATTTTCCTCAAACGCGAAGACCTGAACCACACCGGCGCGCACAAGATCAACAACGTGATCGGCCAGGCCATGCTGGCCAAGCGCATGGGCAAACCGCGCGTGATCGCCGAAACCGGCGCCGGCCAGCACGGCGTGGCCACCGCCACCATCTGCGCCCGCTACGGGCTGGAATGCGTGGTCTACATGGGTGCCGAGGACGTGAAACGCCAAAGCCCCAACGTCTACCGCATGAAGCTGCTGGGCGCCACCGTGGTACCGGTCGAATCGGGCTGCAAGACGTTGAAAGATGCGCTGAACGAGGCCATGCGCGACTGGGTGACGAACGTGGAAAACACCTTCTACATCATCGGCACCGTGGCCGGCCCGCACCCCTACCCCATGATGGTGCGCGACTTCCAGAGCGTGATCGGCGAGGAATGCCTGAAACAGATGCCCGACATGCTGGACAGCCTGCACCTGGCCGGCCAGCAACCCGACGCGGTGGTGGCCTGCGTGGGCGGCGGCAGCAACGCCATGGGCATTTTCTACCCCTACATCCCGTTCGAAGGCACGCGCCTGATCGGCGTGGAAGCCGCGGGCGAAGGCATGGACACGAACAAGCACTCCGCCTCGCTGCAACTGGGCCAGCCCGGCGTGCTGCACGGCAACCGCACCTACATCCTGCAGGACGACAACGGCCAAATCACCGAAACCCACAGCATCAGCGCCGGGCTGGACTACCCCGGCGTGGGCCCCGAACACGCCTGGCTGAAGGACATCGGCCGGGCCGAGTACGTGGGCATCACCGACACCGAGGCGCTGGAGGCCTTCCATTACCTGTGCCGCACCGAGGGCATCATCCCCGCGCTGGAATCCAGCCACGCGGTGGCCCATGCTTTGAAGCTGGCCAAGACCATGCGGCCGGACCAGTCCATCCTGGTCAACCTGTCGGGCCGGGGCGACAAGGACATCGGCACCGTGGCCGACCTGTCGCAAGCCGATTTTTATTGCCGCCCCAGCTGCCGTGGCCAGTCCGTCAAGGGCGGCGCCGAGCAGCCCGTGACCCTGATGAAAGCCTGACGCCATGAGCCGCATTGCCCACACCCTCCAGGCCCTGCAAGCCCAAGGCCGCAAGGCGCTGATCCCCTACGTGACCGCCGGCTTCCCCTACGCCGACGTGACGCCCGAGCTGATGCACGCCATGGTGGCGGCGGGTTCGGACATCATCGAACTCGGCGTGCCATTCTCCGACCCCATGGCCGACGGCCCGGTGATCCAGAAGGCCGGTGAAAAGGCGCTGACCTTTGGCGTGGGCATGGCCCAGGTGCTGGCCATGGTGCGCGCCTTCCGCCAGCAGGACGAGCGCACCCCGGTGGTGCTGATGGGTTACGCCAACCCGGTGGAACGCTACGAACTCAAGCACGGCGCCGGCAGCTTCGCGCGCGACGCGGCCGCGGCCGGCGTGGACGGCGTGCTGATCGTGGACTACCCGCCCGAGGAATGCGAGGCCTTTGCCGCCGCTTTGAAGCAGCACGGGCTGGACCTGATCTTCCTGCTGGCCCCCACCAGCACCGACGAGCGCATGGCCCAGGTGGGCCGCGTGGCCAGCGGCTACGTGTACTACGTGTCGCTCAAGGGCGTGACCGGCGCCGGCCACCTGGACACCGATGCGGTGGAGGCCATGCTGCCGCGCATCCGCCGGCACGTGAACACCCCGGTGGGCGTGGGCTTTGGCATCCGCGACGCGGCCACCGCCTGTGCCGTGGGCCGCAGCGCCGACGCGGTGGTCATCGGCACCAAGATCATCCAGCTGATCGAGCACGAAACCCGCGAGAACGTCGCCCCGGTGGCGGGCGCCTTCCTCGCCGGCATCCGCCAGGCGCTGGACGGCTTGCGCGCATAATGTCGCCCATTCGCGAGCGCCCCACCCCACCCGGTGGGCGGCGCTCCCTGTGACCAGCAAGGAGAAACCATGTCCTGGCTCGAAAAACTGTTGCCCCCCAAGATCACCCACACCGACCCGGCCGAGCGCCGCAGCATCCCCGAGGGGCTGTGGATCAAGTGCCCGAGCTGCGAAGCGGTGCTCTACAAGACCGACCTGGAAAAGAACCAGAACGTCTGCCCGCACTGCTCGCACCACCACCGCATCGGGGCGCGGGCGCGGCTCAACGCATTCCTCGACGCCGAAGGCCGCTACGAGATCGGCCAGGAGGTCATCCCGGTCGATGCGCTCAAGTTCAAGGACAGCCGCAAATACCCCGAGCGCCTGAAAGAAGCGCTGGAAGCCACCGGCGAGACCGATGCGTTGGTCGTCATGGGCGGGGCGGTGCACACCCTGCCGGTGGTGGTGGCGTGTTTCGAGTTCGACTTCATGGGCGGCTCCATGGGCTCGGTGGTGGGCGAGCGTTTTGTGCGCGGCGTGGAAAACGCCATCGAACAGAAGGTGCCCTTCCTGTGCTTCACCGCCACCGGCGGCGCGCGCATGCAGGAAGGCCTGCTGAGCCTGATGCAGATGGCCAAGACCAACGCCGCCCTCACCCGCTTGGCCAAGAAGGGCCTGCCCTACATCAGCGTGCTGACCGACCCGACCATGGGCGGCGTGTCGGCCGGTTTCGCCTTCGTGGGCGACGTGGTGATCGCCGAACCCAAGGCCCTGATCGGCTTTGCCGGCCCGCGCGTGATCGAAAACACCGTGCGGGTGAAGCTGCCCGAGGGCTTCCAGCGCGCCGAGTTCCTGCAGCAAAAAGGCGCGGTGGACTTCATTTGCGACCGGCGCGAGCTGCGCGGCACCGTGGCCAACGTGCTGGCCATGCTGCAGCGCCAGAGCGCCGACGCGGTGGCCTGAACCACCCGGCCCGGAGGGAACCATGCACATCCCGCTGTTTCCACTGGGCACGGTGTTGTTCCCCGGCGGTTTTCTGCCGCTGCAGATCTTCGAGGTGCGCTACCTCGACATGGTGCAACGCTGTCACCGGGAGGGCAGCCCCTTCGGAGTGGTGACCTTGCAGCAAGGCCACGAGGTGCAGCAGCGCGACCCGCAAGGCGGCGAGGGGTTTGTGCGCGAGTCCTTCCTGCCGGTGGGCACACTGGCGCGCATCACGACGCTACAGCAACCGCAACCCGGCCTGCTGCAGATTGCCTGTGAAGGCGGCGAACGCTTTCGGGTGGTGCGCAGCGAAAAACTGGCCCATGGTCTGTGGATGGCCGACATCGAAACCTTGCCCGCCGACGCGCCTGCGCCGGTGCCCCCGGAACTGGCGGGCATGGCCACGGCCCTGCGCCACCTGCACGAGCGCCTGCGCGCCGAACAACCCGGCCTGTTGCCGGCGCTGCCCGCCGATGGGCCCCAGTGGCAGGACGCCGGCTGGCTGGCCCACCGCTGGGCCGAGCTGCTGCCGCTGCCCGCCGAGGCCAAACACCACCTGCTGGCACTGGACCATCCCCTGTGGCGCCTGGAATTGGTAGGCGACGCACTCGACCAACTCGGCGTGCCGCACTGACACCCGCCAACCTGGGCCAGGCCTGAACGGCCGTCCCGCTGCCCGGCCTCAAGCGCGCGAACGGGCGCGCCGGGCAGGCTTGCCCTGGCCCCCCCCCTGGGCCGCCGGCCACTGCAGCTGCTCCAGCCACAACAGTGCCTCCAACTGGGCCAGGTAGCGGCTGAGGTAGACCGGTGACAGGGCGCGCATCTGCTCCAGGGTGTGCAGCACCAGCCGGTGCGAGTTCAAGGGGCCCGCCTGCTCGGGCGCACGCGCCAGGGCCTGCGACACCTGCAGCTCGGCCGCCGCCTGGGACCAGGCCCGACGGAAGCCGGCCAGGTTTTTCATCTCGGGCAGGGCAGCGGCACCCCCAGGAACGGGTACGTCCGCCGCGTGGTGCGACGGGCGCAAACCGGCGTTCAGCGCCCGCAACGCGGTCAAACCCGGGGGCGTGGCACCGGTGGGCGGCTGGGCCGCCATGGGCGCCATGGCCCCATCGACCAGATCGCGCCGGCCAGGCCAGCCTTGCTGGACACGCGCCTGCAGCCGGGCTTGCACCGCAGCCGGCGCACCTTGGGCGCGCCGCAGCAGGGCCTCGCGGCAACGCTGCCGCCACGCGTCGGTGGCCAGGGACTCACTCATGGCCGAGCTGCGGTGGCGGTGCCCCCCGGGGCACGGGCGCCATCTCCACCCGCCGGTTCAAGGCCCGGCCGGTCTCGCCGGCGTTGGACGCCACCGGCTGCTCGGCCCCGAAGGCGGCGGCGAACACCTGGGCCGGGGCCATGCCCTCGTCAATCAGGGCACGCGTCACCGTCAGGGCGCGCTGGGCCGAGAGTTCCAGGTTGTCGGCGAAACGGCGGTTGCTGTCGAGCACCGGGCGGTCGTCGGTGAAACCGCTGACCATCAGCATTTCCTGGCGCTCGCGCAGGTAGACCTGCAACGGCGGCACCAAGCTGCGCAGGAGCTGCCGCCCCTCGGGGTGCAACTGGTCGGAGTTGAGCGGGAACAACACGCTGCCGCTGATGCCGATGCGGCCGTTGGCCAGCGTCACACGGCCGGTTTCAAGGGGGATGGCCAGGGCCTTTTCCAGCGCGACGCGGCGTTGCTCCGCCTCCCGGCGCTTCTGCACCTCGGACGCCAGGCTCGCCATGAGGTCCATCTGGACAACCAGCACACCCACCAGGATCAGCACGAAGGCCCCCAACAGGCCGGCCATGAGGTCGCCGAACACGGTCCACACCGGCGCGTCGAACTCGACCCCCTCGTCGTGCCCGTGGCGATCGATCACGGCGCCCCCCCTTCGGCCCGACGCAGGCGCCGCAGATCGTCCAGAATGCCTTGCTGCGAGGCGATGCTGAGGTCGATGACCTCGCGCGCCTGGGCCACGTAGTAGGCCAGTTGCTCGTCGCTGCGGGCCAGGGACTGAGCCAGCGCCGTTTCCACGCGCTGCAGGCCGGTGACCAGTTCGGCGTTGCTGGCCTGGAACAGCTGCATGCCGTGCTGAAAGGCCTCGCCCAGGCTGGCCAGTTCGAGGGCGCTGGCCTGCACCTGGGTGCTGGCCTCGCCGAGGGCGCCGGCTTGCCGGTCGAGCAGCCCGCTCCAGCGTTCGCCGGTCTGGGCCACGGCGGTCTGCGAAGCCGTGGCCAGGGTGGCCACCGACTGGCGCTGTTCATCGGCCGACTGGCGCACCGCGGCCAGCACGTCCTGCACCTGGGCCAGCAGCTCGGTGCGCTCCTGCAGCACCCGGTTGTCGCGTTCGGTGAACCGGGTGCATTCTTCGCGCAGGCGGCCCATGACCTCGGCCGCGGCCTGGGGCACTTCGGCCACGGTGTGCAAGAGTCGGCCCAAGGGCGCCTCCAGCGCGGTGCCCAGCGTGGCCAGCTGCTCGGCCATGGCGCTTTGCAGCCCCCCCAGTTGCGCCACGGCGGCGGCGCTGCGGGCGGCTTCGGCGTCGCGCAGGGTGGCCAGCTCC
>NZ_NWMV01000092.1 GCF_002837145.1 Macromonas nakdongensis
GACGCCGCCCTGGCCCACGCCGCCCGCCAGGCCGACGACGCCCCCCTCATCGTGCTGGTGGTGGGCGAAACCGCGCGCGCGGCCAACTTCGGCCTGGGCGGCTACGCCCGCGACACCACCCCGCGCCTGCGCGCCCTGGCCCAGGCCGGCGAACTGGCCTACTTCCGCAACGTCAGCTCCTGCGGCACCAACACCCAGACCTCGGTGCCCTGCATGTTCTCGGGCCAGGGCCGGTCCGATTACGACGCCGACCTCTACCGCGAAAACCTGCTCGACGTGCTGCAGCGCGCCGGCCTGGCCGTGCTCTGGCTGGACAACCAGTCCGGCTGCAAAGGCGTGTGCGACCGCGTGCCGCACGCCAGCACGCGCGAACGCCCCGACCCCGAGTTCTGCCCCGACGGCGAATGCCTCGACGAGGTGATGCTGCGCGCCTTGCCGGCCGAACTGGAACGGCTCGACCCCGCCCGGCGCGCGCGCGGCACGGTGGTGGTGCTGCACCAGATGGGCAGCCACGGCCCGGCCTACCACCTGCGCAGCCCGGCCCGCTTCAAAACCTTCGGCACCGAATGCACCAGCGCCGCGTTGCAGAACTGCCCGCCGGAGCAGATCGTCAACGCCTACGACCACTCCCTGCGCTACACCGACCACCTGCTGGCCAGCACCATCGACTGGCTGCGCGCCCAGCCGCGCCCGAGTGCGCTGCTGTACGTGTCGGACCATGGCGAATCGCTGGGTGAAAAAGGCCTGTACCTGCACGGCATGCCCTACGCCATGGCCCCGACCGAGCAGACCCACGTGCCCATGCTGTTCTGGCAGTCGCCCCAGATGGCGCAGCGCGCCGGCCTGTCCACCGACTGCCTGCGCCGGCAGGCCGACCGGCCCCTGAGCCACGACCACCTGTTCCACTCCATGCTCGACCTCGGCGGCGTGCGCACCCAGGTTTACCGCCCCGAACTCGACCTGTTCCAGCCCTGCCAGCACGCCACCTGAAACACCTGGATACACACCCGTGCACGGGGGCCCCCGGGTTTAATCTTGGCTTCATGTGCGGGCTGTCCAATGCTTGACGTGGACCCGTGGTTCACCCCTTCAACCCGTTCAAAGGACTCCGCATGAAAACCACCCTCACCGCCATCGTTCTCGCCCTGGGCGCCACCGCCGCATTCGCCGGCCCCAGCTGCACCGTGCCCCAGGAAAAGTGGATGAAAGAAGCCGACTTCAAGGCCATGGTCGAGAAGCAGGGCTACCAGATCAAGACCTTCAAAGTCTCCAAAGGCAAGTGCTACGAGATCTACGGCATGGACAAGGCCGGCCAGAAAGTCGAGATCTACTTCGACCCCGCCACCGGCGCCGAACTCGAACGCAAGTGATGCCCGGCGGGTTCGCCCGCCTTTTTCCCCGCCGCAGGACCCCACCATGCCCAGCCTTGACCACCCGACCCCTCGGCCCCCCGTTCGCGTGTGGGACCCGTTCGTTCGCCTGTTCCACTGGAGCCTGGTGACCTGCGTGCTGCTCAACCAATTCGTCTTGGAAGAGGGCGAAACCCCCCACGAAATCGCCGGTTACATCGCCTCTGGGCTGGTCGCGGCCCGCGTCGTCTGGGGCTTCGTCGGCAGCCGCCACGCGCGCTTCGCCGACTTCTTTCCCACCCCCGCGCGCCTGATCGCGCACGGCCGTGCCCTGCTGGCCGGCGAGCAACCGCACCACGTCGGCCACAACCCCTTCGGCGCCGTGATGATGCTGGCCCTCATGGCCCTGGTGCTGGCCCTGGGCCTGACCGGCTGGATGCAGGGCCTGGACGCCTATTGGGGCGAAGAATGGCTGCAGGACCTGCACGAACTGCTGGCCAACGGCCTGCTGGCGGCCGCCGGCCTGCACGCCGCCGCCGCCATCGTCATGGGGCGGCTGGAGCGCACCCGGCTGGTCCGCGCCATGGTCACCGGCGAAAAGCGCTACTACTGACCCCAGTCCCGCCTCCAAGCTCCCCGACCCGGACGGCACAGACACCGCCTCGGGTCGCGGTCATTTCAGCGCCAGGGACTTCTGTTCCATCTCGCGCCGCATGGTCTTGCGCACCTCGGCCGCGGCGTGGCGCCGGCGCTCGTCCGGTGTGAACGGGCGCAGGGGCGGCACCGGCGTCGGTTTGCCGGCCTCGTCCACCGCCACCATGGTGAAGAAGCAGCTGTTCACGTGCCGCACCTCCTGGGTGCGGATGTGCTCGGCGATCACCTTGATGCCGATTTCCATCGACGACGAGCCGGTGTGGTTGACCGAGGCCAGAAAGGTCACCAGCTCGCCCACGTGGATGGGCTGGCGGAACGTCACCTGGTCCACGCTCAGGGTGACGACGTAGTTGCCCGAATACCGGCTGGCGCAGGCGTAGGCCACCTGGTCCAGCAGTTTCAGGATGGTGCCCCCGTGCACCTTGCCAGAAAAATTGGCGGTGTCGGGGGTCATCAGCACGGTCATGCTGAGTTGGTGGGCGGGCAGTTCCATGAGACGGTTCGGAGGGGGTGCAAACGGTGGAGCAAAACTGGGGCCTGCGGCCTCAGGGCGGTGACACGGCGCCCGGGGCCTCTTGCAGCCGCGACAGGTCAAAGCCCTGCTGCGCCAGCCGCTGACGCAGGGCGCGGTAGGCCTCGGGGTCGACCTTGGGCGTGCGCGACAACACCCACAGGTACTCGCGTCGGGGCTCGCTCACCGCCACCAGTTGGTAGGCCGGGTCCAGGTCGATCACCCAGTAATCGCCCCACACCCCGGGCCACCACGACAGCCAGGCCGGGGCAAAACGCACCGCCAACCGGGCCGTGCCGGGCGCCCCCACCGGGCGGGCCTGGCCCACCGCCTCCTGGAAACGGCCATCGGCCTGGCGGCAGCGGTTGCTCACGCGCACCGTGCCCCCGTCCTCCAGCCGGTACTGGGCCGAGGTGTCGGCCACGCAGTCGCGCTGGAAGCGGTTGGGGTATTTGGCCACCTCGTGCCAGGTGCCCATGTAGCGCGGCAGGTCCAGCTGGGCCACGGTTTGCAGCGGCGCGGGGGCCGGCGCACCGTCCGCCTGGGCCACCCCGCACAGGCCGCACAGCAGGGCCAGCGTGGCCCAGGGTCTGCACAAAGGGTCAAAGATCATGAATGTCCCCAAACAACGGCCCATCGTCAGAAACCCCAGCGGGCGCCCGCGCCCAGCAGGGTGGCCACGCCCAGCACCGCAAAGACCGCAGCGGCCAGGCCGTGCACCAGCTTCATCGGGATTTTCTGCGACAGCTTGTCACCGGCGAAGACCGCCGGCACATCGGCGATGAGCATGCCCAGCGTGGTGCCGACCACCACCAGCAACGGGGCCGCGTAGTGGGCGGCCATGGCCACGGTGGCGATCTGGGTCTTGTCGCCCATCTCGGCCAGGAAGAAGGTCACCAGCGTCGCGCCGAACACGCCCAGGCGGGTGGCCACCCGGGTCTCGTCTTCCTCGATTGAGTCGGGGATCAGGGTCCAAACCGCCATGCCGATGAACGAGGCGCCCAACACCCAGCGCAGCACCTCGGGGGTGAGGAGGGAGGTGATCCAAGCACCCAGCGCCCCGGCCAGGCCGTGGTTGACCACGGTAGCCGCCAGGATGCCGGCGACAATGGGCCAGGGCTTTTTGAAACGCGCGGCCAGCACGAAGGCGAGGAGTTGGGTTTTGTCGCCGATTTCGGCCAGGGCCACGACGCCGGTGGAAACGAGCAGGGATTCCATGAGAGTTCCAAGGCCGGATGAGAGACGAATGACCACAACGCCGCTCCGGCCAAGGGGGAGGCGAGGTGGTCAAAGGTCTTGCCAAGCGTGGGACCGCGTGCGCCATGTCCTGCGGGACAAGTGTGTTGACGCAAGCCTCTTCCGGGGCGGAAGAGCGGCTACTCCCCAATGACGGCGCCATCATAGCAAAACGGCGCCGGCTGGCGCGGCCGCTTCAGGCCGGTCGCGGCGCTGGCGTTTCCAGCCCGCCGGTGTAGAAGCGGTTGTGGGTGGGCGAAATCACCAGCTCGTTGATGCAGGTGCGCGCCGGCATCTGCGCCAGGAAGAGCACGGCCTGGCCCAGGTCCTCGGCCTGCACCATGCGCGCGCGTTCGTCCGCCGACGGTGGCACCGGGCGCTTGTCCAGAATCGGCGTGGCCACCTCGCCCGGCAGCACCGAGCTGGCCCGGATGCCGTGGACACCTTCTTCCATGTTGATCGATTCGGTCAGCGCCAGCACCGCGCGCTTGGTGGCGTTGTAGGCCGGTCCGGTCAGCTTGGACGCGTACAGCCCTGCCCACGACGAGACGTTGACGATCAGCCCGCCGCCGCGCTGGCGCATGCCGGGCAGCACCGCGTGCACGCAGTAGAACAGCCCGGACAGGTTGATGGCGACGACGTCGTCCCAGGCCGCGGTGGTGAGCACGTCGAAATTGCGCTGGGTGGCGTTGGTGCCGGCGCTGTTGACCAAGATGTCGATGCGCCCGTGGCGGGCCAACAGCTGCTCGGCGGCCCGGTGCACGGCAGCCGAATCGGCCACGTCCAGCAACAAGGCTTCGGCGCTGCCCACGGCCTGCAAGGCGGCCAGGGCGCTGGCGTTGGTGGCCGGGTTGCGCCCGGAAATGGCCACGTGGGCGCCGGCCCGGGCCAGGGCCAGCGCGGCGGCCAACCCAATGCCGCTGCCACCGCCGGTGACCCAGGCCACCTGGCCGCTCAATGATGTGTCCATGCGCGTGTCTCCATATGCAATGCGGCGCCAGGGCCGCGGCGGTGCATGGTAGGGCGGCGCCCGAACCCGCGCTGTCGCACAGGCGCAGGCCGCGGCACCCAGGCCGGCCACCGCTACCAGGCCGAATGGCAGAGCGGCCGTTACCGGACCGAGCAGGGCCGCACCCCCTTCGTGCGCTGGGACGCCAGCGCCAACCAGGTCTTCTCGCACGGGCCGCACACCTGGAACGCCTACCTGCGGGTGGGCCGCCCGTCGGCGGTGCCCCCGGGCGCGGCCGACAAGTATTCCCTGGGCGGATTCCAG
>NZ_NWMV01000093.1 GCF_002837145.1 Macromonas nakdongensis
CCACGGCTCACAGGGGCCGGAAGCGCGGCACCCGGCCCTGCGGGGTGTCCACGGGCTCGTCGAAGGCCGCGGCCGGGCGCATCCAGAGCAGGTCGGCGGCGTCGCCCTGCAAGGGGCGGTAGAGGATGCCGGTTTCCAGCGTGGCTTCGATCAGGCAGGCGCCGACCACCTCGTATTCGCCCCCTTTGTGATGCCGAAGGCGGACCCCGGTGCGCAAATGCGCGGGCACTTGGAGGGAAGGTTTCATGGCCGCTCCTTTCAAGCGCCAAAGCCGGGGGCCAGTTGGCGTTCCAGCAGGGTGGCGACCTGTTGCTTCAACTGCCGGTTTTCGGCGGTCAGCTGCGCCACCTGCTGGCGCAGGCGCTGCAACTCGTCGCCCTCGGTGGCGGGGGCGTCCGGCACGTCGGCCGGGGCGGCCTCCTCCGGCACCGCGGGGCGCGACTTGCGCTTGGCCTCGCGCACCCGCTTGGCCGCCTGCTTCAGGCCCTGCATGCCTTCGCTGGCCGCCTCCTGCTGCTCCTGCGCGGGCAGGCTGGCCACCGCCGCCGCCGCGTTCAGCGACAGGGCGCCGGCCTTCACCGCCGACACCACCTCGGGGGCGGCCTGCTTGTGGATCTTCTCGATCATCACCACCTGGTTGCTGGACAGGCGGGCGGCGCGGGCGATGTCCTCGCGGCTCTTGAACGGCTGGGTCAGCGCGGCGATGGCCGGGGTGGCCTCGCCCTCCCAGGGCAGGTCATCGGCGGGGGCGCCGGCCGCCTCGGGCGCGGGGGCCTGGGCCGCCGACGTGGCCAGGTAGGCGGCCCGGCGCTGCTCGATGATTTCGCGCTTGCGCAAGGCCAGCACCCCGCGCTGGAAGTCGGACATGCTGCGCCGGCCCAGGTGCTGGTCGATCATCCACAGGTGCACGTCTTCCAGGCTCTGGAACAACTGGCTCTGCACCGTCTGGAAGGGCAGGCCGTGCTTCTGGCAGATCGCGTGGCGGTTGTGCCCGTCCACCAGCAGCTCGCCCCACAGCACCAGAGCGTCGCGGCAGCCTTCGGCCAGCAGGCTGCGCTCCAGCGCGGCGTACTCGTCGGGCGTCAGGGGGTCGATGTAGGCTTGAAGGTCGGGGTCAACGACGATGTTCATGTCGGGGTTCGGGGCACAGCCGCGGGGGCGGGAGGGGTCGGGCGCCGGGGGGCGAAGGGGGTGCATTGTAGGCACGCCCGCTCAGGGCTGGGGCGGGCCGTCCGGATCGGCGTCGAGGGTGGCCACACAGCCGTCGAGCAGCTCGTGCAGCGCCGCGACGCGCGCCGGCCCCAGCCGCTCGTTCAGGGCCACCTGGGCCGCCCGCCAGGCCCGCTGGGCCTCGGCACGCTTGGCCCGGCCGGCCTCGGTCGCGCTGACCAGGCGGCTGCGCGCATCGGCCCCGGCGCCGACCGTCAGCCAGCCCTGGGCCGCCAGCGGCTGCAGGTTGCGGCTCAGCGTCGAGGCGTCCATCTGCATGCGCCGGGCCAGGTCGCTCGGCCGGATCGGCCCCAGCGTGACGACGTGCGTCAGCAGCATGTACTGGGTGTTCTTCAAGCCCACCGGGGCCACGTAGCGGTCGTAGTGCCGCGTCAGCATGCGGTCCAGCAAACGCAGTTTGAGGTGGGTGCAGCCTTGCGGTGGGACGGCGGTGTTCATGCCGCGGATTTTATGTCGCCAAACAATTGCATATACAATTGTTTTCAAGGCATGTGCCCAGCCCACCCACGTCGAAAGCCCCCGATGTTCCGCTCGCTCAAGCACCCTGGCGCCCTCGCCGTCACCCTGGCCGCCGCCGGCATCCTGATGATCACCATGGGCATGCGCCAGTCGATCGGCCTGTACCTCAGCCCGATCAACACCTCCACCGGTCTGGGCATCGTCACGCTGAGTCTGGCGCTGGCCATCGGCCAGTTCGTGTGGGGGGCGATCCAGCCGGTGGCCGGCGCCCTGGCCGACCGGCACGGCCCGCGCGGCGTGCTCTTTGGGGGGGTGCTGCTGCTGGCCCTGGCCACGGCCCTCACGCCGCTGATGCGCAGCGGCCTGGGGCTGGGCATCACGCTGGGCGTGCTGTCGGCGGCGGGCGCCGGGGCGGCGAGCTTCTCGGTGCTGATCGGCGCGGCCGCGCAACGGCTGCCGGCCGAGGCGCGGGGCACGGCCTCGGGCGTGATCAACGCCGGCGGCTCCTTCGGCCAGTTCGTGTTCGCGCCCATCATCCAGAAACTGATCCAGGGGCTGGGCTGGATGGGCGCGATGTGGGCCACCGCCGCCCTCACCCTCGCCGCGCTGCCCCTGGTGGGCCGGCTGACCGCCCGCACCCAAGCGGCCATGCCCCATCCCGAACCCGATGGGGGCCTGAAGCACGCGGTGCGCACCGCCTTTGCCGACCGCAGCTACTGGTTGCTGCACGCGGGCTTTTTCACCTGCGGTTTCCACATCGCCTTCCTGGTGACGCACCTGCCGGGCGAGGTGGACCTGTGCGGCCTGCCGCCCTCGGTGGCGAGCTGGTCGCTGGCCATCATCGGCCTGGCCAACATCTTCGGCAGCCTGTACGCCGGGGCGGCCGTGGCCAAGTACCGCAGCAAGCACGTGCTGGCCTGGATGTACGGCTCGCGCGCGGTGTTGGTGATCGCCTACCTGCTGCTGCCCAAGACCGACTGGACCTTCTACGCCTTTGCCGCCGGCCTGGGCTTCACCTGGCTGGCCACGGTGCCGCCCACGGCCACCCTGGTGGGCAAGCTGTTCGGCGCGCGCTACCTGGGCACGCTGTTCGGCATGACGCTGCTGTCGCACCAGATCGGCGGCTTCATGGGCGCCTGGCTGGGCGGCCTGGCGATCACGCAGTTCGGCGACTACCAGTGGATGTGGTACGCCGACATCGTGCTGGCCGCCGGTGCGGCGCTGGTGAACCTGCCGATCCGTGAGGGTGGCGTGGCGCGGCCGGCCACGGCCTGAAGGCCGGAGGGGCGTGTGGCCCCGCCGGTTCGCTCACGCCCGCGCGCTGTTGGCGGCGGTGCGCGGGCCACCCCTGGGCGAAGGGATGGCCGATGGGAGATCGGCCCCGGTGTCAGGCGCGGCGCGAGGGCAGCAGGAAGTGGGACAGGGCCGGGATCAGCAGCACCGCGCCGACCATGTTCCAGATGAACATGAAGGCGAGCAGGATGCCCATGTCGGCCTGGAACTTGATGGGCGACAGGGCCCAGGTGACCACACCCGCGGCCAGCGTGACGCCGACCAGGGCCACCACCTTGCCGGTGAACATGAGGGCTCCACGGTAGGCCTCGGCCAGGCTCTGGCCGGCGCGCTGGGCGGCCAGCTGCACGCTCAGCAGGTAGAGCGCGTAGTCCACGCCAATGCCCACGCCCAGCGCAATCACCGGCAGCGTGGCCACTTTCACGCCAATGCCCAGCCACACCATGAGCGCCTCACACAGCACCGAGGTGAGCACCAGCGGCACCAGCGCCACCACCACCGCGCGCCAGCTGCGGAAGGTGATGAAGCACAACACCGCCACGGCCACGTAGACCAGCACCAGCATCTCCACCCAGGCCTTGCGCACCACGATGTTGGTCGCGGCCTCGATGCCGGCGCTGCCGGCGGCCAGCAGGAACTGGCGTTCCGGCGTGGAATGGGCCTGCGCGAACGCTTCGCTGGTCTGCACCACGCGGTCCAGGGTGGCGGCCTTGTGGTCGGCCAGGTAGGCGATGACGGGCATGACCGAACAGTCGGTGTTGAACAGCTCGGGGTTGTTGACGCTGGCCTGTTGGGCGGCGTAGTTCAGCACGTCCTGGTTGCGGGCAATGGTCAGCCACTTGGGCGAGCCTTCGTTGGTGCCGGCGGTGATCTGGCGCACCGCGTTGGTCAGGGCCACCGTGGTCTGCACCCCAGGCACCTGCTGCAGGGCCCAGGCCAGGCGGTCGGCCTCGACCAGGGTGGGGTACTTCAGGCAGCCTTCGGCCTCGGTTTTGACCATCACCGCAAAGGTGTCGCTGGACAGCGAATAGTGGCCGGTGACGTAGGCGTTGTCGCGGTTGTAGCGCGCGTCGGTGCGCAGTTCGGGGGCGCCCTGGTCCAGGTCGCCGATCTGCAACTGGGTGCTGACGGCAAAGCCGACGGCCCCCAGCACCACCGAGCCGGCGATGGTGGCCGCGGCCCAGCGGCGCTGGGTGAAACGCTCCAGCGCATCCAGCACCGGGGTGCGGCGGCCGGTGCGGGCGGCGTCGATGGACGGCAGGCTGCGCTGCGCCGCCGCCGGACTCACGCCCACGTAAGACAGCAGCACCGGCAGCAGGATGAGGTTGCTCAGGATCAGCACCGCCACGCCGATGCTGGCGGTCATGGCCAGGTCCTGGATCACGGCGATGTCGATCACCATCAGCACGGCAAAGCCCACCGCGTCGGCCAGCAGGGCCGTGAGGCCGGCCAGGAACAGGCGACGGAAGGTGTAGCGCGCGGCCACCAGGCGGTGCGTGCCCCGGCCGATGTCCTGCATGATGCCGTTCATTTTCTGCGCGCCGTGGCTGACGCCGATGGCGAACACCAGGAAGGGCACCAGGATGGAATACGGGTCCAGCTCAAAGCCGAACCAGGCCACCAGGCCCAGCTGCCAGACCACGGCCACCAGCGAACACGCCAACACCAGGAAGGTGCTGCGCGAGCAGCGGGTGTAGCCGAAGATGATGACCGCGGCGATCAGCGCGGCCACGCCGAAGTAGATGGCCATCTGGTGCAGGCCGTCGATCAAATCGCCCACCAGCTTGGCAAAGCCGATGATGTGGATCTCCACCGCCGCGCCGTCCTGGCCGGATTGGTAGCGGCTGCGCAGGTCTTCCAATTGCTGCGACAGGGCGTGGTAATCGAGCCGCTCGCCGGTTTCGGGGTTGCTGTCGAGCAGCGGCACCACCACCAGGCTGGAGCGGAAGTCGTTGCCCACCAGGCTGCCCACCAGGCCGGAACGGGCGATGTTGGCCTTGAGCTGCTCGGTCACGGCGGGCGAGCCGTCGTAGTTGTCGGGCATGACCGGCCCGCCCTGGAAGCCCTCTTCCGTCACCTCGGTCCAGCGCACCGCCGGCGACCACAGCGACTTGACCCAGGCGCGGTCCACGCCGGGGGTGAGGAAGATTTCGTCGTTGATCTTGCGCAGCGTGGCCAGGTAGGCGGGGTCGAACACGTCGCCCTGGGGGTTGACCACGGCGATGCGCAGCGAGTTGCCCAGCCCGCGCAGGTCGTCCTTGTGCGCCAGGTAGTTCTGGATGTAGGGGTGGCTGCGCGGGATCATCTTCTCGAAGCTCGCGTTGAGCGTGAGCTTGGAGACGGCGGCCCAGGCCAGCACCAGGGTCAGCAGCGCGCACAGCAGCATGACCAGACCGCGGTGGTTGAACACCAGCCGTTCCAGCCGGGTGCCGCTGCGGGGGTCGAAATCGGCCGGATCGCTCAGGGTCGGCAGGTCGTTGGAGGAGGAAGCATGCATGGGGTGACTCCGGCGCTCAGGGCAGGTCCAGGGCCTGCAGCCCGCGGGGGCCGGCCAGCACCAGGCGGGTGTCGGACGCGGCCACCACCGCCGCAGCGGGCAGGGGCCGTTCCGGGGAAACGGGTTGGAAGCTGGCGCCCTGGTCGCGGCTGAGCAGCACGTGCCCGGCCTGGCTGACCACGGCCAGCCACTGGCTGGCGTGGGCGGTGCTGGCGGGCAGGCCCACGGCCACGCCCAGCGGCACGGCGGCCCACTGGGCGCCGCCGTCCTGGCTGCGCCACAGGTTGCCACGCAGGCCGTGCACCAGCAGGGCACCGCCCTGGGCACTCAGGCCGAACAGGGTGCCGGCGTAGGGCAAGGGCACGGCGGCCCAGCGGCCCGCCGCGTTTTCGCGCAGCAGCAGGCCCTGTTCGCCCACGGCGTGGAGCACGCCCTGGATGCGCTGCACGCCGTACAGGTGCAGGGCCTTGGGGTTGTCCAGCAGCGGCATGAAGGGTTGCCAGCTGGCCCCGCCGTCGCGGGTGCGCAAGGCCAGCCCGAACGCGCCCACGATGCAGCCCTGGCGGGCGTCGTCGAACCACACCGCCAGGAAGGGGTTTTCCGGGCCCTGTTCGGCGAAGCGCTGGGCCTCGCCTTCCCAGGTGGCGGCGGCTTCGGCGTCCAGGCCAAAGGCGCCGGCCCAGTCCACGCCCTGCAGGTGGCGCTTCAGGGTGCGGCCGTCCAGCTGCAACGCCCAGGTCTGGCCACCGTCCTGGGTGTGCAGCACCACAGCGTCGTGGCCCACGGCCCAGCCGTGGCGCGCGTCGGGGAAGTGCACCGCCACCAGGTCGGAACTCACCGGCACCTGGGCCTGTTGCCAAGTGTCACCACGGTCGTCGCTCCAGACGATGTGGCCGCGCTGGCCCACGGCCACCACGCGCTCACCGGCGCGGGCCAGGCCGTTGAACAGGCCGCGCTGGGCCAGCGGCGTGGCCGTGGCCGGCACATCGAGCACGTCACGCCAGCCGCTGCCCGCGGCCGACACGCCGAGCCAGGCCCCCAGGCCCAGTCCGGCCCCCAACCAAGTTCTGCGACTCCACATGGCGAATCTCCGTGCTCGGTGCGTCAGGGGCTCAGCGAACGCCGGCGCCGGCCAGGGCGTCGGCGGTCCACTCGCGGTCGCCCAGCGGCTTGGCGTGGCGCAGGCCACCGGTTTCGGCGATGAAGCCGGTCACCGAGTAGGTGCGTGCCACCAGGTCGTAGTGGCCGAACATGTCGCTGTACGGGGCCGGCAGATCGTAGCTCGGGGCCATGTAGGCAAAACCGGCGCGGTAGAGCTGGCCACGGGCGTCGTAGTTGTCGGCGGCCAGGGCGGCCCAGGAGTCCTCGTCCAGGTAGAAGCGGCGCTTGCTGTACACGTGGCGCTTGCCCTCGCGCAGGGTGGCTTCCACCACCCACACGCGGTGCTGTTCCCAGCGCACCAGGTCCGGGTTCAGGTGGTTGGGCTTGAGCAGGTCGGCTTGCTTGGCGCCGTAGACCGCGTCGTAGGCGTTGTAGGGCACGAACATTTCCTTCTTGCCGACCAGCTTGAAGTCGAAACGGTCCATGGAGCCGTTGAACAGGAAGATGTCGTCGAAGGTGTTGCCGCCGGCGGTGCCGGGGTTGGGGGTGTCGTGCGACAGGTCGGGCGCGACCTTGACGCGGCGCTGGCCCGGCAGGTAGCTCCAGGCGCGGCGGTCCTTGTTGCCCACGTCCAGCGGGTCCACGATCATCAGCGCCTCACCGGCGCGGCGGGCCGGGCCGGTGTAGGTGAGCTTGATGCGCCAGTAGGTGTCGGCGTCGGACTTGCTGGTGTCCCAGTAGGGGTACTCCTGCACGCTCACGCCTTCGGTGGCCAGGGTGACGCGGCCGCTGGCGTCCACGTTGAGGTTGCGGTACTTGGCCTGGTAGGCCTGGCCGTTGAAGCGCACCAGGTGGTTCCACATGGCCTCGTAGCCGTCCTTGGGGATGGGGAAGGGAAAGCCCGCATGCGCGCCGCTGATGGAGCGGCCGCCGTTGGCCGTCTTGGCCGTGGTGGCCAGCTTGGCGGTGTTGTCCAGCACGAACTTGGGGAAGGCCACGGAGCGCTGGGTGGGGTAGACGTCCAGGCGGAACGAGGGGTAGCGCTCCAGCAGGGCCTTGGCGCCCTCGGTCAGCTTGTCGGCGTGCTGGGCGGCGTTTTTGGCGTCGATCACCAGGCGCGGCTTGTCACCGGCATACGGGTTGGGGCGGATGCCCTCACCGGCCTTGAAGCCGGCCGGCGCCTTGGTCAGGCCCCCGGTGTAGGCGGGGATGGTGCCGTCCTTGTTGCCGGCCTTGTCGGCGCCCACGGCGGTGAGCGTGGTGCCCAGGGCCTTGGCCTCTTCGGCGGACACGGCGGCGTGGGCCACCAAGGCGGTGCTGCTCAGGGCCAGCAAAGCGGTGGCCACGCGGGTCAGGTGGAATGCCATGGAAATGTCTCCTCTGGGCTCAGAAGGTGGTTTTGTAGGTGAGGCTGATGAAGCCGCGGTCTTTGAGGAAGGTGGTCAGGCCGTTGGTGCTGGACACCTGCTGGCCGAGCGGGCCGGTGCCGGTCTTGTAGCGGCCGACGTAGTCGATGTATTTCAGGTCGATGCGGTGCTTCTGGTGGATGTCGAAGCCCAGACCGACGCTGTAGTTGCCCAGGCCTTCGTTGCCACCGAAGGTGGTGGCGGCGTTGCCGCTCAGGCCCACGGCGTAGGTGACGGGTAAGGACACGTCCACCCCCGGGAACACCTGGTACCAGGTGGGGGTGAAACCCAGGGCGATGCCGACGTAGTCTTTGGTGACGCAGCCGTCCCACTTGTCCTTGCCGTTGCAGGGGGCAAAGCCCAGGGCGTTGAAGTACTGCGCGCCGCTGCGCACCTTGTCCCAGCGCGACCAGGCCAGTTCGGCGGCCCAGGTGGCGGAATCGAACAACGCGGTCTTGGGCACCACGCCCAGGGCGTTGACCACGGCGTGCCAGGTGTCGCCGCGGGCGCCCGTGGCGGCGCCGGCCTCGGCGGGGAAGCCGGCGTTGGCCAGCACGGCGGTGTTCAGGGGGGTGTTGCGGCGGTGCGAGACTTCGGCACCCACGCTCACGCCACCGATGTTCTTGGACAGGCTGACGCCGTAGAGCTGGATGTCGTCGGCGTAGACCATGCCGTAGGTGGTGCCGCTGCGCACCACCTGCGGCAGCTTGTCGGCGTAGTCGCGGTAGTAAACGCCCAGCGTGCCGTCCAGCCACTCGGGGCTCCAGCGGGCGGACACGCCCCATTCGCCCGACTGCTTGGGCTGGTAAGCCTGGCCGCGCTGCACGAAGCCCAGACCGGGCACGAACTGCCGCGCCGGCCCGTTGAACGCGAAATCGGCGGGCCCCAGGTAGGTGCCGCCTTCGGGGTAGCGCGCCGGCTCCCACTCCAGCATGTAGTTGGCGGCCAGCGACACGGTGTCGCTCACCTGCGCCTGCACCGACAACTGGTTCAGCGGGCGGAACAACTCCTTGACTTCCACGCCCGGCGTGGCAAAGCCCTTTTGCAGGTCCAGCGGGTTCTGGGCGTAGGCGATGCCGTGCAGGTTGCCACCCAGCAGCAGCGACTCGCCCCAGTACACCGTGTGGCGGCCCAGCTTGGCGCGCACCGGGGTGTCGGCCACGTCGAAGTTGGCGAACACGAAGGCGTCCATGATCTCGCCCGACGGCCCGTGGTACAGGCGGTTGATCAGCGGGCTGTACTGCTGGTTCGGGTAGCTGGAAATGGCCGCGTAGGCCGGGTTGGAGCGGCTGCGGCCGTCGTAGGCGGCGTCGTACCAAGCGGTGGCGCTCAGGCGCAGGCCCAGGCGGTTCTGGTACACCACGTCCAGCTCGCTCAGCAGGTCCAGGCGGTTGGAGACGACATCGCCGCGGTCGAAGCTGTAGGTGCCCTCGTCGGCCAGCGCGTTGTTGCCGATGTGGGCGTCGCGCCCCTCGACGCGGGTGGCCAGGTTGTAGCGCACGGTGTTGTCCCAGCGCACGCTCAGGTCGGGGTTGCCGGTGTCGAACTCCAGGGCCTGGGCCGCACCGATGGACAGGGTGGCCAGCACGGCGGCGGCGGACACCTGGCGAACGCGGCCCAGCGCCGTGCGGGCACCGAGGCGTGGGGTGGGGGGCGAAACTTGCATCATGTCTCCTTCTGTGGGGTGGGGACGCTGGCAGGGTGGCCATGGGCCCCATTGCGTGCGTCGGCCGAATTCTCGGAACCCCCCCGGGTCTGCGGCCCCCTCTTGTTTGGGGGGGCTTGCCGGTTTGCCCCCCCAAACCCGGCGTTTCGCGGGAAAACCCCAGGGGCGCTCGCAAAAAAGCCCCGCGGTGCGGGGCTGGGAAGCAGGGGAAATCGGGGGCCATCACCCCAGCACGTAGCGCCACAGGCCCAGCACCAGCACCGCCAGGAACGCGGTTTCCCCGACCATGAGCAGCACCGGCTTGATGCCCACCTCGGCCAGCTGTTTGATGTGGGTTTTCATGCCGATGGCGGCGATGGCCGCCACCAGGCACCAGCGCGAGGCCTCGTTGCCCCACTGCAACACCGGCGCCGGCACCCAGCCCAGGCTGTTGACGGCCAGCAGGACCGCGAAGGCCACCGCGAACCAGGGCAGCAGCGGCGGGCGCACGCCCGTGTCGTCGCCGCCGCGCAGGCGGGTGATGGCCGAGGCAAACAGGATCACCGGCAGCAGCATGGCCACGCGCATGAGTTTGACCAGGGTGGCGGCATCGCCCGCCTCCGGCGACAGGCTGTAGCCCGCGCCCACCACCTGCGCCACGTCGTGGATGGTGCCGCCGATGAACACCCCGGCCGCCGTGGTGTCCAGCCCCAGCCAGCGCGCCAGCATGGGGTAGAACACCATGCACACGGTGGACAAGGCCGACACCCCGATGACGGTGAACAAGGTCGCCCGTTCCTTGAGCGGGTGGTTGGGCAAGGCCGCCGACAGCGCCATGGCCGCCGAGGCCCCGCAGATCGCCGTGGCGCCGCCCGAGAGCAGGCCGAACAGGCTCTGGAAACCCATCCAACGCGCCACCAGCATCGACAGGCCGATGGTCAGCGCCACGCTGACGACGACCATCGCCACCGGCCCCCAGCCGAGCGCAGCCACCTGGTCGAAGGTGATGCGCAGGCCCAGCAGCGCCACGCCCCAGCGCAGCACCTGGCGCGCGGTGAACTCGATGCCGGGCACGCAGGGGCTGCCGCTGGAGAGGAAGTTCATCGCCATGCCCAGCAGCAGGGCGAACAGCAGCACCGGGGCCCCGTAGTGCTCGCCCAGGAAGGTGGCGGCCACCGCCACCACCCCGCTGGCGAGCACGCCGGGGAACAGGCCACCGGCGCGCTCGCGCCAACGGATCGAAACAGCGGCGGTGCTCATGCGGCCGCCAGCAGGTGGTCGGCGTACTGGTCGCGCAGGCGGTGCTTGAGCACCTTGCCGGTCGCGCCCAGGGGCAACTGGTCCACAAACACCACGTCGTCCGGTGTCCACCACTTGGCGATCTTGCCGTCGTAGAAGGCCAGCAGTTCCTCGCGCGTCAGCGCCACGTCGGCCTTGCGCACCACCACCAGCAAGGGGCGTTCGTCCCACTTGGCGTGGCGTGCCGCGATGCAGGCGGCCGCGGCCACCGCCGGGTGCGCCATGGCGATGTTCTCCAGGTCGATCGAGCCGATCCATTCGCCGCCAGACTTGATCACGTCCTTGCTGCGGTCGGTGATCTGCATGTAGCCGTCGGCGTCGATGGTGGCCACGTCGCCGGTGGGGAACCAGCCGTCAACCAGCGGGCTGCTTTCACCCTTGAAGTAACGCCCGACGATCCAGGGCCCGCGCACCAGCAGCTCGCCCGAGGTCTGGCCGTCCCAGGGCAGCTCTGCGCCGTCTTCGCCGACGATCTTCATGTCCACGCCAAACACCGCCCGACCCTGCTTGGCCTGGACCTGCATGCGCTCGGCCGGCCCCAGCGCCAGGTGCTTGGATTTGAGGGCGCAGGCCGTGCCCAGCGGGCTGATTTCGGTCATGCCCCAGGCGTGCAGCACGGCCACCTGGTAGCGGTCCTGGAAGGCGCTCATCATGGCCGGTGGGCAGGCCGAACCGCCGATGATGGTGCGGCGCATGGTGCTGAAGTGCAAGCCATTGGCCTCGGCATAGGCCAGCAGGCCCTGCCAGACGGTGGGCACGCCCGCCGACAGGGTGACGCCCTCGGCCTCGAACAGCTCGTGCAGCGATTTGCCGTCCAGGAACGGCCCCGGGAACACCAGCTTGGCCCCCACCATGCAGGCCACGTAGGGCAGGCCCCAGGCGTTGACGTGGAACATCGGCACCACGGGCAGCACGGTGTCGGCGGCCGAGCACTGCAGGCCGTCGGGCAGCGCCGCCGCGTAGCTGTGCAGCACGGTGGAGCGGTGGCTGTAGAGCACGCCCTTGGGGTGGCCGGTGGTGCCCGAGGTGTAGCACAGCGAGCTGGCGGTGTTCTCGTCGAAGCTGGGCCAGCTCAGGCGACCGTCTTGGGCCGCCAGCAGGTCTTCGTAGCACAGCAGGTTCGGGATCTTGTCCGTCACCGGCATGTGGGCGCGGTCGGTCATGACCACGAAGTGCTTGACCGTCTTCACCCGGTTCGCCACGGCTTCCACCAGCGGCAGGAAGGTCAGGTCGAAGCACAGCACCTCGTCCTCGGCGTGGTCGGCGATCCAGACCAGCTGGTCGGCGTGCAGGCGCGGGTTCAGGGTGTGCAGCACCGCGCCCAGGCCCGAGACGGCGTAGTACAGCTCCATGTGGCGGTAGCCGTTCCAGGCCAGCGTGCCCACGCGCTGGCCGAAGCCGACGCCCAGGGCTTGCATGGCCTGCGCCATCTGGCGTGAACGCTGGGCCAGGTCGCGGAAGGTCTGGCGGTGGAGGTCGCCCTCGACCCGGCGCGACACCACCTCCTGGTCACCATGGTGGCGCTCGGCGTGCACCAGCAGGTTCGAAATCAGCAGCGGATGGGATTGCATGGCGCCTTGCATGGCGGTTCCTTTCGAAAAAATGGGGCGCCCATCAGGCCTGGGCCGGCTGGGGCATGGCCCCGGCTGGGGCATGGGGTTCGGCGTCCAGGGCGCGCACGTCCGAGGCGTAGGTGCGCGACGCGCGCCAGAAGGCGAAGGCGGCCACCACGGCAAACACCGGGGTCAGGGTCAGGGCCGTGGTCAGGCCGTAGCGGTCGGCCAGCACCCCAGCGATGAAGGGGCCCGCGGCCAGGCCGAACAGGTTCTGGAACAGCGACAGCACCGAGGCGCCGGTGGCGCGCACGCCCGGGTGGATCACGTCGATCACCACCACCGACACCGGCCCGACCGTGCAGGTCATGAGCAGCCCGCCCAGCGCCACCCAGGCGAACTGGGCCTGGGCGCCGAGGGTCACGCCCAGGCGTTCGGCCCCGAAGGCCCACATCAGCACCCCCATGGTCACCAGGCACAGGACGGCCATCAGCCACAGCCGGGCGGCCGGGCGCCACTGGCCGGCGCGGTCCGCGGCGGCGCCCCACAGCACGCTGCCCACCGCGCCGCACAGCACGATCAGCGCGGCCCGGACCGCGGCCTGGTCCGCCGGCAGGCCGTGCACGCGGTTGAGGAAACTGGGCATCCACGACCAGACCGCCGACACCACCACGAGTTGCGCCGCACCGCCGACGCAGGCCCACAGCATGGTGCGCGAGCGCGCCAGCGCCTGCACGATGAAACGGACCACCCCACCGACCGATTGGGTGGCCTGCGCACGGGGTGCGTCCAGCGCCACCGTCTGGTAGTCACGCACCTTCAGGTACAGCAGGGCCAGCAACAGGCCGGGCACGCCCACGACGCCGAAGGCGGCCTTCCAGCCCCAGCGCGCGGCGATCAGGCCGCCCAGCATCACCCCCAGCACCGAACCGATGGCCCCCGCCGCGAAAAAACTCGCCAGCAGGGCGCCGCGCAGGCGTTTGGGGAAATGGCTGGCGATCAGCGCCGCGCCCACCGCGCCGTAACCGGCCTCCCCCAGCCCCACCACCGCGCGCGCCGCCAGCAACTGGCCGTAACCGCGCGCGAAGGTGCAGGAAATGGTTGCCAGGCTCCAGGCGGTGGCCATGACCACGATGCTCTTGACCCGGCTGAAGCGGTCGGCCACCAGCGCCACGGGCAAGGCCCCCAGCGCCACCGTGACCGACACCACCGACACCAGGGCACCCAGCTGCGTGTCGGACAAGCCCCACTCCCGCTTGATGTGCGGAAACAGCGAGACGATGACCTGCCGATCGACGTAGTCGAAGATCATCAGGGCCATGGTCATGGCAAAGGCGAACCAGGCCGGGCGCGGGCCAAACAGGTAGTCGTCGGGTTCGCCCGGGCGCTGCTCTGACGGGGGTAGGTGCATCGCTGTCTCCTGTTTTTTTATGGGGTCGGTGGCGCTCAGGGCACCAGCACCGTCGCGCCCACCGTGCGGCGCGATTCCAGCGCACGGTGGGCCTCGGCCGCGTCGGCCAGGGCAAAGCTCTGGTTCGGCTCGCCCTGGATCTTTCCGGCCAGCACCAGGTCGAACAGTTCCTGGGCCATGTCCAGCATGTGCGAACGCGGCGTGGCGTAATGGACCATGGCCGGGCGCGTCATCCAGAGCGAACCCTTGACCGCCAGCAGCGTCGAATCCACCACCACCGGGCCCGAGCTGGTGCCGTTGCTCACCAGCGTGCCGCGCGGCCGCAGGCTGTCGAGCGAGGCCATCAGCGTGTCCTTGCCGACCGAGTCGTACACCACCGGCACGCCTTGGCCGTCGGTGATTTCGCGCACGCGCTGGGCGATGTCCTCGCGCGAGGTGACGATGACGTGCTCGCAGCCGTGGGCCCGGGCGATCTCGGCCTTCTCGTCGGTGCTGACGGTGCCGATCATGTGCACCCCCAGCGCCTTGGCCCACTGGCAGGCGACCAGGCCCACGCCCCCGGCGGCGGCGTGGTACAGGATGGTTTCGCCGCCCTTCAGGGGGTAGACCTGGCGGAACAGGTACTGCGCCGTCATGCCCTTCATCATCAGCGCCGAGGCGGTGCGGTCCGACACGCCGTCGGGCAGGGGAATCAGCACCTCGGCCGGCATCACGCGCACGTCGCTGTAGGCGCCCTGCGGGCCCAGCAGGTAACCCACGCGGTCGCCCACTTTCACCTCGGTCACGCCGGCGCCGACGGCCTCCACCACGCCCACCGCGTCGGAGCCCAGCCCATTGGGCAGGGGCATGGGGTAGCGGCCGGTGCGGAAGTAGATGTCGATGAAATTCACCGCCACGTAACTGTGGCGCACGCGCGCCTGGCCGGGGCCGGGGTCACCGACTTCGACGGCTTCCAGGCGCAGCACGTCGGGGCCGCCGGTTTCATGGATACGGATGGCTTGGGCCATGGTCAACCTCTTTGGTCAGCTTTGAAAAAAGACGCGTCGCCGGTGCTGACGCGGTCCACGAAACCCATGGCTTCGGGCCAGTCGCCGTAACCGGACGCGGGATTGAGGTGCCCGACCCGCCCCAGGTCCACCACGTGGCTGTCCCAGTCCAATGCGAGCATGCCAATGCGCGGAAACGAGCCCAACGGATCGTCGTGACTCAGCAGCACGCAGGAGCGGAACGGCAGCCGTTGGCGCGGCACGGGCAACCAGCCCGCGGCATCGAGCTGCGCCAGGGTGGGGTAGCCCTCGGGCATGGCGCGGTCGAAATCCGGGGGGGTGGCCAGCAAGGCCCCGACCACGCGCCGGGCAGCCCGGGACCGCGCGGCCCAGTGCGCCACCATCACGCAGCCACCGCTGTGGGCCACGAGCACGAAAGGTCCGTCGATGGACGCGGCGGCCTGCTCGATCGCATCCACCCGGGCCTGGCAGTCCAGGTCGCTGCGGCCCATGGGCGGCACCGCCACGACGGGGCGGCCAGCCGCGCGCAGCGCACGCTCCAGGTGGGTTTGCCAGTGGTCGGCGACGTGGTCGCGCAGACCGGGCACGATCAACACGGGGGGCAACTTCGGGGGGATCATGGCGTCACGCGGAAACGGGTTGGGAAGACGGATTCAGGCTCTGGCGCATCACCTGCAACAGGCGTTCGACCGGCTGCGCCCCGACGACGGAGCGCAGGCCGTTGAACACGAACAGGGGCACACCCGCCCCGGCCGCCCACGGCCCGGACTCGGGCAACTGGCCGGCACGCAGGTGCTGGCGCAAGGCTTCGGGCTCCAGCCCCCAGTCGCGGCCCAGGGCCACCAGGGCCTCGGCGTCGCCCAGGTCCTCGCCCCGCACAAAGTAGCCGTCGAACAGGCGGTCGATCACCGCTTCGGCGGCGGCCGCACCGGCCTGTGCACCCACGCGCTGCACCAGCAGGTGGGCCATGCGGGTGTTGGGAAAGGTCTGGATGCGGTCGAACCGCAGTGGCACCCCGGCGCGCTCGGCGGCCGCGCGCACCTCGGCCTGGCGCCGCTGCACCGCCGCCTCGCTGCCCAGCCGCTGGCGGTAGAACTCGGCAAAAGGCAGGCCTTGCGCCGGCACCAGCGGAATCAGGCTGAGGGAATGCCAGGTCAGCGCCACCTCGACCTCCGGCGCCTCCGCGTGCAAGGCGGCCAGCGCGTCGCGCAGGTGGCGCTTGCCGATCAGGCACCAGGGGCAGATCAGGTCGAAATAGACGTCAACGTTCAAGCTGCGCGACATGGCCCCTCCGGTCTGCGGCTCAGGCGACCTTGCGCAGGAAGCCCTGGTTGGCGCCCTTGCGGTTGGGCGAGAAGCCGTTGGCCGCCAGGGTTTCTTCCACGGTGTCGTAGAACACGCCGATCTTCAGGATCTCGCGCGCCTCTTTGCCCGTGGCCACCTCGCGGCCGAATTCGCGCGCCACACGCACCAGCTGTTCGATCTGCTGCACGGTGGTCATCTTCTCGGTGCGCGCCTGGTTCCAAATGTTGTCTTCAATGCCGCAGCGCACGTGCAGGCCCATGGCCATGCCCATCATGTTGATGGGCAGCACGTTGCGCATGCTGCTTTCCACCGTCAGCATGGTGCCGTCGGGAATGGCGCGCAGGAAGCTGGCCAGGTTGTAGATGTTGGGGGCGTCCATGCCACCGCTGATGGCGACCCAGTTGCACACCAGCGGGCCTTTGTACACGCCGCGGCGGATCAGGCGCTCCACCGTCTCGAAGCTGTTGAGGTTGTAGAACTGGAAGGCGCTCTGGATGCCGGCCGCAGAGAGTCGCTTGACGTGTTCCTCCACGAAGCTGGGCGTGGAGGGCACGACCATTTCGGTGTAGGCGCGGCGGCCTTCGGGCGTGGCCATGGAGGTGCCGGCGATGTCGGCCTCTTCCATGTGCTCGGTCACGTTCATCTGGGTGGTGTTGACGGTCACGGTCACTTGGTCGGGCTTGGGGCTGAGCTCGGCCAGCATGTGGCGGGTGTCGTCCGACAGCCATTTGGCGATCTCGCCCTCGCCCACCGGGGCGAAGCTGATGGAGCCGCCGACCTGGATGATCATGTCCGGCACGGCCTGGCGCACGCCGGCGATCAGCTCGTTGAACTGGGACAGGCGCTTGGAGCCCTTGCCGTCGAGTTCACGCACGTGCAGGTGCAGCACGGTGGCGCCGGCGTTGTAGCAATCCACGGCCTTTTGCACCTGTTCTTCCATCGTGACCGGGATGTCTTCGGGGAAGTCGGAGGGGATCCATTCGGGGCCGTAAGGCGCGGCGGTGATGACCAGTTTGTCCTGGTTTTCGGGGAACAGGTGGCCGTCGAGGAAATGCATGCGAGTCTCCTGCAAAAAGGGGCAAGGCGGGCCCGAGGGCCCTGAACGGGGAAAAGCGGGGGCGGCGGCGGGCGCCGCGGGGGTCAGAAGGGCCGGTCGCCGATGATCCCGGCGCGTTCCATCTTGCGGTGGCACGGCGGGTAGTCCATCACCGCGTAGTGCTGGGTGGCGCGGTTGTCCCACATGGCCACGGTGTTGGGCTGCCAGCGCCAGCGCACCTGGTACTCGGGAATGGCGGCCTGGTTGATCAGGTACTGCAGCAGCGCGCTGCCGCCCTGCGTGTAGTCCTGCCCGTAGCGCACGTTCTCGGGCGTGTGGAAGTTGGTGAAGTGGGTGGTGAAGGCGTTGACGAACAGCACCTTTTCCCCGGTGTCCGGGTGGGTGCGCACCACCGGGTGCTCGGCGTCGGGGAACTGCGCCTTCAGCGCCAGGCGCCGCTCGATCGGCATGGCCGCCCCGAAAGTGGCCTCGATGCTGTGGCGCGCCCGCAGGTTCGCGATCTGGTCCTTGATGTGCTGCGGCAGCTTTTCGTAGGCCAGCACCATGTTGGCCCACATGGTGTCGCCCCCCACTGGTGGGCATTCCACGCACCGCAGCACGCAGCCGAAGGGCGGCGCCTCGCGCCAGGTGGCGTCGGTGTGCCAGCTGTTCTCGTAGCGGTCGTTGGGCGTGTCCGGAGTCTTGTAAATCCGCACCAGCCCGGGGTGGTCCGGGTCGCTCCCAGCCACCGGGTGGTCCTCCAGTTCACCGAAGTGGCGGGCAAAGGCCACGTGTTCGGCGCGGGTGATGTCCTGATCGCGGAAAAACAGCACGCGGTGCTTCAGCAGCAGGGCCCGGAGTTCGGCCACCATGCCGGGGTCGCGCGAGGCCACGCCCAGGTGGACGCGGCTCACCTCGGCGCCGATGGCGCAGGTCAGGGGCGTCACATGGAAAGCGTCGCCCAGCGAAGCGGCCGCGACGACGGCCGGAGCGGCCAGGGAAGAGGATGGGTTCATGCACTTGTCTCCTTCATGCACCGGGCCGGTGGTGGCCCGATGCGCTGGAACCAAGAATACCCCTGCCCCCGGAAAAATCCCCCCCTGTGCAGAGGGGGGCCTCACCCCGGCGGCAACAAGCCGAACAGGCGCGCGCGCGCCACCACCTGCTTGCGGTTGCCGGCGTCGAGCTTGGCAAACAGGTTCTTCACGTGCCACTTGATGGTCTCTTCCCCCACGTCCATGGCCAGCCCGATTTCCTTGTTCGACAGGTTGCGCGCCAGCAGCTCCAGCACCTCGCCCTCCTTGGGCGTCAACACCAGGCTGGGCGCAGGCCGGGGCGGCGCGCGCTCCGGCCGGGGCGGCCCCGGGGGCGGGCTGGGCGCCGCCGCCGGCACGTCCGCCCCCACCCGCGCCACCCAGGCGCCCAGGTCGGGGTGGGCGTCATCGAAGACACGCCTCAGGCCATAGGCCGTGGCCAGGTCCACCGCTTCACGCAACAGGTCTTGGGAACGCTCCCCGACCTGGTCGAGCACCAAGGCCCGCAGCCCCAGCAACTCGATGTTCAGGCGCCCCATGCCCAGGCGCTGGGCCTGTGCCTGGGCGCGGGCCAGGGGAAGCACGGCCTCGCGCCATTGGCGCGCCGCGATCATCGCGTGGCCCTCGGCCAGGTCGCGCATGGCCCGCACCGAGTTCATCCAGATCGGGCCGTGCGCGGGGGCGTGTGCCTCGATCAGCCGGTCCATGTCCTCCAGCAGGCGGCGCGCCGTCTCGGCGCGGTAGCGCCGGGCGTGCATGCGCACCTGGTCGCCCAGGCTGGCCACACACAGCCGCGGCCAGCCGCGGGACAGACCCAGGGCATGCAGGGCATCGAGCAGTTCCTTGGCCCGGTGCTCACTGCCCTGCTGGATGGCCACCCGCGCCAAGGTGCGAAAGGCCAGCAGCACGGCCTCGGGCAAACCGCGGCGCTCCAGCACGTCGAGCCGGTCGGCCAGCAGCGTGCCCACGTCCTCGGCCCGGTTCTGCTCCCACACCGCGGCGGCCAGGAAGGCGGCCAGCATGCAGACGAACGGGTTGCGCCGGCCCAGATCGAGCTCCGCCCGGGCCATCGTCGGCCGCAGCAGTTGCTCCGCCAGCAGCACCTGCCCTTCCCAGATGTAGGTGAGCCCGACGACCAGCTCCCCCCACTGCCCCAGGTAGGCCTGCAGGTCTTCGCGCGCCAGCACCGGCGCCTGCTGCTGCTTGAGGCGCGCCAGCGAGGGCTGGCCGGCGATCAAGGTCCGGTAGGCCGTGCGGTTGGCGTGGATGTGCAGCAAGGCCGGGGCGGTCAAGGGCGGCGCCTCGGCCCAGGGGTCGTGCAGGGCCGCGAACCGGTCCGGATCGTCGGCAAAAATGGCGGCGCCACTGAGGATCAGGTCGCACTCGCAGCGCAGTTCATCGGTCACCCCGGGCAGGGCCAGCAGCCGACGCACCCACGCGTCGGCCTGTTCGTGGCGCTCGCTCAAGGCAAACGACCAGGCCGCCGCCAGCATCAGGCGGGGCCTCCCCTCCAGCACCGCAGCGGGCAGACGGTCGACCCATTCGATCACCTCCGACTGGTGCCCGGTGGCCATGAGCGAGTCGTACAGGGAACGCTCGGCCAGGTCGTAAGCGGTGTCGGTCAAGCCGGCCTCCAACGCGTGGCGGGCGGCGTTTTCCAGGTCGCCCCGGTCCGCCAGCCAACGGGCCGCCCGCGCGTGCAAGGCCGACCGGTCCGCCGGCGGCAATGCCTCGAACTTGGCGCGCAAGGCCTTGCGCGCCAGGTTGTGCAGCCGGTAGCCATCGCCCTGCTCGGCCTGCAGCAACATGGGCGTGTCGCGGCACATGCGGTCCAGCCAGTCGCGCACCTCGTGGCGCCCGGTCAGCGCCGCGCACAGGTCTGGCGACCACGCCTCCAGCATCGACAGGCGCACCAAGGACCGCATGTCGGCCTCGTCCAGCGCCCCCAACATGCGCTCCATCAGGTCGTCGCGCAAGGCGTTGCCCCCGGCACACAAGGCGTGCAGTTCCGCCCGCGCGTCCGGGGCGTTGCTGGCCGCCGTCAACGCCAGTTGCAGGCCCAGCGGCCAACCCTCGGTGACCTCGTGCAAGCGGGCCGCGGTGTCGCGGTCCACCCGATCTCCCAGGCGCTCCCGCACCAGCTGGAGCGTCTCGGGCAACTGGAAGCGCAGGGCCGCGGCCCCCAGGGCCACGCACTCCCCATAAGAAATCAGGTCGGCCACCCCCAGGTCGGTTTCGGCACGCACCGCCACCACCACGCGCAAATTGGCCGGGGCGTTGCGCAGCAGATACGCCAGCACCTGTTGCGCGCCCGGCCCCAGCCGGTCGGCGTCGTCAATGAACAGCACCGTGTTCAAGGCATATTGACCCATCTCGGCCAGCCACACGGTGGCCGCGTCGATCAGGCTGTCCGGGGGGCTGGACAACAGGGCGTGCCCGAACGTGGGGCGCGCCGCCGCGTGGCGCATGGACGTCACCAGCAGGCGCAGCAGGTGGCCGCCCTCGTCGCCGGCCTGCACCGACACCCAGGCCGCCACCGCCCCCTCGGCCAGAAAGGCCTTGCGCCACTGCGCCATCAGAAAGGTCTTGCCGAACCCGGCCGGCGCCTGGATGACCACCGCCGCCGCATCCTGCCCCACCCGCTCGGGCAGCAGCCGCGCCCGCTCCACCAGTGCCCGCGGCACCCGGGGTGGACAGACACGCAGCAAGCCCTGATCCGACACACCAATCTCGGGTCGTGCCATCCGTCGTCTCCTCTGTCGTTTGCGGCCATTCTCCCACGCACACCACGGGCAGCGCGCCGCGAAGGCGTCACCCCAAGGCGCGAATTAACCGAGCAGCCGGACCCACCACCCGCGCAGGCGCATGCCCAGTTCCGTGGTGTAGCCGACCGTGGGGGTGCGGATCTGGCCGTCGCGGTCCACCACCACAAAGCCCGGCACCGCCTGGATGCCGTAGGCCCGGGCCACCTCCCCCTTGGGGTCCACGGCCGCCACCCAGGGCAGGCCGCGCAGGCGCATCACCCGGGCCACCTGGGCCGCCTCGCCCGACTGCATGGCCACGGTCAGCACGGGCACGTCCCGCCCCAGGCGGGTGACGCTGTGCTCTTCGGTGCGGCAAATCGGGCACCATTCGGCCCAGAAATGCAGGACCACCGGCTGGCCCAGGTACGCGGCACGCCACGCGGACAGCGTGGTCGCCAGCACCTGTCCCTCGGGGTTCACCACCGCCAGCGCCAGGTCCGGGGCCGGCCCCGCGGGCACGTGCCGCGTCTGCCACAGTTGCACCCCGGCCAGCACCACGGCGACGATCACCAAGTGGCCCAGGTGGCTGCGCCAGCGGGCGCGCAGGTGGGCCCACAGGCGCGAGGTCAGGGAGGCAAAGGTCATGCGGATTCGACACCCGGCGGGGATTTGGTTCCCCTCAGCGGAGGCGAAAGAAGCGCGCCGGTGTATTGCCTCGCCTGTGGGCCTACACCAACCTCAAACGTCGATGTTCCCCGCCCGCAGGGCATTGGTCTCGATGAAATCCCGGCGCGGTTCCACCTCGTCGCCCATCAGCATGGTGAACACCTTGTCGGCCTCGATGGCGTCTTCGATCTGCACCCGCAGCAGGCGGCGCACGGTGGGGTCCATGGTGGTTTCCCACAGCTGCTCGGGGTTCATTTCGCCCAAGCCCTTGTAGCGCTGGCGGGCAGTGGTGCGTTCGGCTTCGCCGATCAGCCACTGCATGGCCTGGCGGAAGTCACCCACCTTCTCTTCCTTCTGGCGGTCGCCCTCGCCGCGCATCACGCGCGAGCCCTCGCCCAGCAAGCCACGGAAGGTGTTGGCCGCTTCGGCCAGCGCAGCGTAATCCGCGCCATGCACAAACTCTTGCGTGATGACGCTGCTCTTGATGTTGCCGTGGTGGCGGCGGCTGATACGCAGCAGCGGTTTGTCGGTGCGCACGTCGAACTCGGCGGCCACTTCGGCCGGCACACCGGTGGTGTTGAGTTCGCGCAGCGCCACCTGCAGGGCGGCGGCACTGGTGACGGCTTGTTCCAGGTCATCCAGGTTCAGCACCACGCCGTCGGCCACGGCGCGCAGGGCCTCGGCGTCCATGAAAGCGCTCAGGCGCGCGATCACGCTTTCAGCCACCTGGTGCTTGCGCGCCAGCTCGGCCAGGGTCTCGCCTTCCAGCAGCGTGTTGGCCGCGCCACCGGTGGCCACCTTGGCGTCTTTCAAGGCAATGCGCAGCAAAAAGCCGTCCAGCGCGGCCGCGTCCTTCAGGTACAGCTCTTCCTTGCCAGCCTTCACCTTGTACAGCGGCGGCTGCGCGATGTAGATGTGCCCGCGCTCCACCAGCTCGGGCATCTGGCGGTAGAAGAAGGTCAGCAGCAGGGTGCGGATGTGCGCGCCGTCCACGTCCGCGTCGGTCATGATGATGATGCGGTGGTAGCGCAGCTTGTCGATGTTGAAGTCGTCGGCGCCGCTCTTGCCCTTGGGGTTGTACTCGTCCTCGGCGCTGGCCTTGCCAATGCCGGTGCCCAGCGCGGTGATCAGCGTCAGGATTTCGTTGCTGCTCAGCAGCTTCTCGTAACGCGCCTTTTCCACGTTCAGGATCTTGCCGCGCAGCGGCAGAATGGCCTGGAACTTGCGGTCGCGGCCCTGCTTGGCCGAGCCGCCGGCGGAGTCGCCCTCCACGATGTAGATTTCGCACAGCGACGGGTCTTTTTCCTGGCAGTCGGCCAGTTTGCCGGGCAGGCCCATGCCGTCCAGCACGCCTTTGCGGCGCGTCATTTCGCGGGCTTTGCGCGCGGCTTCGCGGGCGCGGGCGGCCTCCACGATCTTGCCGCACAGAATCTTGGCGTCGGTGGGCTTTTCTTCCAGGAATTCGGTCAGCGCCTTGGCCACGATGTCTTCCACCGGCGCGCGCACCTCGCTGGACACCAGCTTGTCCTTGGTCTGGCTGGAAAACTTGGGCTCGGGCACCTTCACGCTCAGCACGCAGCACAGGCCTTCGCGCATGTCGTCGCCGCTCACTTCCACCTTGGCTTTTTTGGCCAGGTCGTTGTCGGCGATGTACTTGCCGATCACGCGGGTCATGGCCGCGCGCAGGCCGGTCAGGTGGGTGCCGCCGTCGCGCTGCGGGATGTTGTTGGTGAAGCAGAGCACGTTTTCGTTGTAGCTCTCGTTCCACTGCATCGACACTTCCACGCCAATTTCGGTGCCGGGAATGCCGCCGTAGCTGTCGGCCGGGCGTGTGCCAATGGCGTGGAAGGTGGTGGGGTGCAGCACCTTCTTGCCCTGGTTGATGAACTCCACAAAGCCCTTCACGCCGCCAGCACCCGAGAAATCGTCTTCCTTGCCGCTGCGCTCGTCCTTCAGGCGGATGCGCACGCCATTGTTCAGAAAGCTCAGTTCGCGCAGGCGCTTGGCCAGGATTTCGTAGTGGAAATCGAAGTTCTCTTTGAAGATGTCGGTGTCGGGCAGGAAGTGCACCTCGGTGCCGCGCTTGTCGGTGGCGCCGGTCACTTTCATCGGGCTCACTTCAAAGCCGTCCACCGATTCCAGCAGGCGGTTCTGCACAAAGCCGCGCGCGAATTCGATCTGGTGCACCTTGCCGTCGCGGCGCACGGTCAGGCGCAGCCATTTGGACAGCGCGTTGACGCAAGACACGCCCACACCGTGCAAACCGCCTGAGACCTTGTAGCTGTTCTGGTTGAACTTGCCGCCGGCGTGCAGTTCGGTCAGCGCAATTTCAGCCGCCGAGCGCTTGGGCTCGTGCTTGTCGTCCATCTTCACCCCGGTCGGGATGCCGCGGCCGTTGTCGGTCACGCTGATGGAGTTGTCGGAATGGATGGTGACCACGATGTCGTCGCAATGGCCGGCCAGCGCTTCGTCGATGGAGTTGTCCACCACCTCGAACACCAGGTGGTGCAGGCCGGTGCCGTCCGACGTGTCGCCGATGTACATGCCGGGGCGCTTGCGCACCGCCTCCAGGCCCTCCAGGATCTGGATGGCGCCTTCGCCGTAGTCGCCGCCAGCGGGCGCGGAGGGCAGCTGGTCGTCGTGGGGGGTCTGGGTCGCGTCGGTCATGGTCGGAAATCTCGGGTGTCTTCAAAAGCCGAAACCCGCACACGGGGGCGGGTTCGGGGTGGGGTGGCGGGCCCGGGGCCCGACGGCCCCGTCAGATGCGCATCGGCATCACCACGTACTTGAACCGTTCGTTGTCGGGAATGGTCACCAGGGCAGAGGAGTTGCCGTCGGCCAGCTCCACCCGCACCATGTCCTGGCCCATGTTGCCCAGGGCATCGATCAGGTAGCTGACGTTGAAGCCGATCTCGATGGCGTCGCCACCGTATTCGATATCGAGTTCGTCCACCGCCTCCTCCTGGTCGGCGTTGCTGGCGGCCACCCGCAGCACACCGGGCTCCACGTTCAGGCGCACGCCCTTGAACTTCTCGCTGGTCATGATGGCGGCGCGCTGCAGCGCGGCCAGCAGCGGGACCCGGCCCAGCACCACGATGTTCTGGTGGTTGCGCGGGATGACGCGGTTGTAGTCGGGGAACTTGCCTTCCACCAGCTTGGTGACGAATTCCATGCCCTCGAAGCGGAAGCGGGCCTGGTTGGCGGCGAACTGCAGCTCGATGGCGCCGTCCTTGTCGCTGAGCAGGCGCTGCAGTTCCAGCACCGTCTTGCGCGGCAGAATCACTTCCTGTTTGGGCACCTCCACGTCCAGCTCGGCGCTGGCGAAGGCCAGGCGGTGGCCGTCGGTGGCCACCAGGCTCAGGGTCTTGCCCTCGGCCACGAACAGAATGCCGTTGAGGTAGTAGCGGATGTCATGCACCGCCATGGCAAAACTCACCTGGCCCAGCAGGGTCTTGAGCGTCTTCTGCGGCACGCTGAAGACCGGCCCGAAACTGGGCGACTCCTGCACCAGCGGGAAGTCCTCGGCCGGCAGGGTCTGCAGGGTGAACTTGGACTTGCCGCCCTTGAGCACCAGTTTGGACATCTGCGACTCCAACGTCACCGTCTGGTCGGACGGCAGGGTGCGCAGGATGTCGATGAGCTTGCGCGCGCCCACGGTGGTGGCGAAACTGCCCTCGTCGCCGCCCAGGTCGGCCTGGGTGCGGATCTGGATTTCCAGGTCGGACGTGGTCAACTGCAGCTGCCCCCCGGTCTTGCGGATGAGCACGTTTGCCAGCACCGGCAGGGTGTGGCGGCGTTCCACGATACCGGCCACCGATTGCAGGGCGGCCAACACTTTGTCCTGGGTCGATTGAAAAACGATCATGGGGTCAGGGTGGTGTGGAAAGTTGAGCTGCCATTGTCACAGGTTTGGGCCCGGTATCGCGGCCTCAACCCTTGAGGGTCTGCTCCAGCACGTGCAGCTGCTGATTCAGTTCGCTCACGGTCTGGCGTTCGGCGGCGATCTTGCGCACCGCGTGCAACACGGTGGTGTGGTCGCGACCACCGAACAGCTCGCCAATTTCGGGCAGGCTCTTTTGCGTCAGCTCCTTGGCCAGGAACATGGCGATCTGGCGCGGGCGGGCGATGTTGGCCGGCCGCTTCTTGGAATACATGTCCGCAACCTTGATCTTGTAGAAATCGGCCACGGTTTTCTGGATGTTCTCCACGCTGATCTGCCGGTTCTGGATGCTCAGCAGGTCTTTCAAGGCATCGCGCGCCAGCTGGATGGAGACTTCCTTCTGATTGAAGCGGCTGTAGGCCAAAATTTTGCGCAGCGCGCCTTCGAGTTCGCGCACGTTGGAGCGCACGTTCTTGGCCACGAAGAAGGCCACGTCCTCGGGCATGGCGGCACCTTCGGCCTCGGCCTTGCTGATCAGAATCGCCACCCGCATTTCCAGCTCGGGCGGCTCGATCGCCACCGTCAGGCCGGAGTCGAAGCGCGACACCAGGCGCTCGTGGATGTCGGCCAGGCCCTTGGGGTAGGTGTCGCTGGTCATGACGATGTGGCTCTTCTTGGCCAGCAAGGCTTCAAAGGCGTTGAAGAACTCTTCTTGCGTGCGTTCCTTGTTGGCGAAGAACTGCACGTCGTCGATGATCAGCAGGTCGAGCGAGTGGTAGCGTTCCTTGAACTCGTCAAACGTTTTGCGCTGGTAGGACTTGACCACATCCGACACGAACTGCTCGGCGTGGATGTAGAGAACTTTGGACCCGGGCTTGTCGGCCAGCAGCTGGTTGCCGATGGCGTGCACCAGGTGGGTCTTGCCCAGGCCCACGCCGCCGTACACAAACAGCGGGTTGTAGAGCTGGCCCGGGCTGCCGGCCACGTGCATGGCGGCGGCGCGCGCCATGCGGTTGGCCGAGCCCTCGACCAGCGTGGCGAACGTCAGGGCCGTGTTCAGCCGGTGCTTGTGCGCCTCGGCCTTGGGCGCGGGCGGGGCCGGCACTTCGGGCAGTTCGGCGAAGATGGGGTCCTGCAACGCCGGCGACGTGCGTGGCACAAACCCAGATTTCGCAGGGGCTTCACGCGGAGCGAGCACCAACTCCAACGCCACCGGATGGCCCATCAGGTCTTGCAGGGTGGTGGCGATCTTGGCGCCGTACTGGGCGCGGATCCAGTCCATCTTGAAGCGGTTGGCCACCGCCAGGGTCACCTTGTCGGCCGATTCGGACACCTTGGCACTGAGCGGCCGGATCCAGGTGTTGAACTGCTGTTCCGGCATGTCCTGGGCCAGACGGTCGACGCAGGCCAGCCACAAATCGGCCACGCCCAACGGGGTGTCTGACGGGGAACGGGAAGAACTCATGGGGCGGGCAGCAAACGGGACAGGGGACGAGAGGGTGTGGACAGCCGCAGGGGGCCGAGGGCGCATTGTAGTGCCCCGCGCAAAGTTATCCACATGCCGCCGGGACACCCCCCACCCCGCCCCCGACACCGAAAAGCGCGGGCGATTTGGTCGAATCGGGATTTTTTGCAATAATCTAGGGTTTCCTCGGAAAAATTCACCAACCCCAAACCCGGGACCGCGCCAGCCTGCTGAGCCGCGCCCCAACAGGAACGCACCATGAAACGCACCTACCAACCCTCCAAGATCAAGCGCGCCCGCACCCACGGTTTCCTGGTTCGCATGAAGACCCGCGGTGGCCGCGCCGTGCTGAACGCCCGCCGCGCCAAGGGCCGCAAGCGCCTGGCCGTCTGAGGCCTCTGGGCCCTGCGGTGCGGGTGGACGCGAACGCTCCAGCCACTTCGGCTGGCGCACCCCGCTGGCAGCGCCTGCGCCAGCGTGCGCAGTTCGAAGCGGTGCTGGCCTCTGCTCCGGCCGCCAAAACCATGCATTTCGCCTTGCACGCCGCCTCCATGAGCGCGCTCGGCGACGGTCGCCGGGCCCTGTTTGCCGGCGCCGGTCCCTGGCTGGGGGTGCTCATCCCCAAGCGCTGGGCCAAGCGGGCCGTGACCCGCAACGCCATCCGCCGCCAGATTTACGCCGTGGCCGAGTCCTGTGCCACCACTTGGCCCGACCAGGCGGTGGTGGTGCGGCTGCGCTCGGGTTTCGCGCGCCAGCAATTCCCCAGCGCCACGTCCGACGCCTTGAAACAGGCGGTGCGGGCCGAGTTGCTGCGCCTGCTGCCCGGAGGCCGCCGTGCGTGACCTGCCGCGCCGCCTGCTGGTGGGCCTGGTGCAAGGTTACCGCCTGCTGCTCAGCCCCTGGCTGGGCTCGTCCTGCCGCTTCACCCCCAGTTGCTCGGCCTACGCCCTGGACGCCCTGAACCGCCACGGCGCACTGTCCGGCAGCTACCTGACCCTGCGCCGCCTGGGCCGTTGCCACCCCTGGTGCAGCGGCGGCCACGACCCGGTGCCCGAACGCGCGCCACGGCCGTTCACCTCCCTCCTGTCAGAACCCTCTGAAAAGAAACCGTCATGAGCGACATCCGCCGATCCATCCTCTGGGTGATTTTTGGTTTCTCCCTGATCCTGATCTGGGACCAGTGGCAAATTCACAACGGCAAGCCGGCCACCTTCTTCCCGGGCAGCAGCCAGCCCAAGGCCGCCGCCACCGCACCGGCCAACGCCAGCGTGCCTGCGGCCAGCGCCGCCTTGACCGGTGGTGGCAGCGCCACCCCGCCGGCCGATGCGCCGGCCATCCCGCGCGAAACCCACCAAGTGCGCTCCGACGTGCTGGCCCTGAGCTTTGACAGCGAAGGCGGCTCGCTGGTGAGCGCCAGCATCCTGCCGCACGCCACCGAAACCGGCAAGGCCTTCCGCCAGAGCCAGACCCCGCTGCAGTTGCTGGTGCAGGACGACAAGCACACCTACGTGGCCCAGACCGGCCTGATCGGCGCGGCCGGCCAGGCCCTGCCGACCCACAAGACTCCGATGCGTCTGGTGTCCACCGACAGTGCAATGGCCGACGGCCAGGACCGCCTGACGGTGCGCTTCGAGTCGCAGCCGATCAACGGCGTGGTGCTGGCCAAGACCTACACGCTGCAGCGCGGCGCCTACGACATCGCCGTCCAGCACGAGGTGATCAACCAGGGCAGCGCCGCCATCGCCCCGCAGGTCTACCTGCAGCTGGTGCGCGACGGCACCAAGGCCGAAAGCGACACGCCGTTCTACTCCACCTTCACCGGCCCGGCCGTCTACAGCGACGCGGCCAAGTACGAGAAGGTCAACTTCGAGGACGTGGACAAGAACAAGGCCAGCTTCCAGAAGACCGCCAGCGACGGCTACGTCGCCATGGTGCAGCACTACTTCGCCAGCGCCTGGCTGCTGGGCCAGGGCGTGGAGCGCGAAAACTTCGTGCGCAAAGTGGGCGGCCTGTACTCGGCCGGCATGCTGACCTCGCTCGGCAGCATCGCCCCCGGCGCCAGCCAGAAGCTGGAGGCGCGCCTGTTCGTCGGCCCGCAGGAAGAAAAGAAGCTCGAAGTCATCGCCCCCGGCCTGGAGCTGGTGAAGGACTACGGCTGGCTGACCATCCTGGCCAAGCCGCTGTACTGGCTGCTGGAGAAGATCGTCAAGTTCGTCGGCAACTGGGGCTGGTCCATCGTGCTGCTGGTGGTGCTGATCAAGGCCGCCTTCTACTGGCTCAACGCCAGCGCCTACCGCAGCATGGCCAAGATGAAGGCGATCAACCCGCGCATCATGGAAATGCGCGAACGCCTCAAGAGCAACCCGCAGCAGATGCAGCAGGAGATGATGAAGATGTACCGGGAGGAAAAGGTCAACCCGCTGGGCGGCTGCTTCCCGATCCTGATCCAGATCCCGGTGTTCATCGCGCTGTACTGGGTGCTGCTGTCCAGCGTGGAAATGCGCAACGCGCCCTGGATGGGCTGGATCATCGACCTGTCCTCGCCCGACCCGTATTTCATCCTGCCGCTGGTGATGGCGCTGACCACCGTGTTCCAGACCGCGCTGAACCCACTGCCGCCGGACCCGATGCAGGCCAAGCTCATGTGGCTGATGCCCATCATGTTCTCGGTGATGTTCTTCTTCTTCCCGTCCGGCCTCGTGCTGTACTGGATCACGAACAACGTGCTGACCATCGCCCAGCAGGCATACATCAACCACAGCATGGGCGTGCCACTGAAGTTCAACATCCCCAAGTTCAAGTGAACACCCAGGGGCCGCGACAGCGGCCCTTGTGCTTTCAGCCCCCCGATCGAACACCGCCATGCTGCCGCGCCACCAGGACCCCATCGTCGCCATCGCCACCGCCCCGGGCCGGGGTGCGGTGGGCATCGTCCGCGTTTCGGGCCGCGGCCTGGGTGCGCTGGTGCAGGCGCTGTGCGGCAAGGCCCTGAGGCCGCGCGAGGCCAGCTACCTGCCTTTCCGCGACGCCGACGGCTCCCCCATCGACCACGGCCTGGCGCTGCACTTCCCGGCGCCGCACTCCTACACCGGCGAAGATGTGCTGGAGCTGCAGGCCCACGGCGGGCCGGTGGTGCTGCAGCTGCTGCTGGCGC
>NZ_NWMV01000094.1 GCF_002837145.1 Macromonas nakdongensis
CTGGCGCTGGCCGCCGCCCTGGCTTGCGCCCTGCCCGCCTGGGCCCAGCACCCCAGTCCCGACGACACCCTGAGCGAAGTCGAAGTGCGGGAACGCACCGCCCCGGGTGCGGCCACCGTGCTCGACGGCGCGGCCCTGCAAGGCCAGCGCGCCGCCAGCGACGACACCGCACGCCTGCTGGCCGACATCCCCGGCGTGTCGCTGTACGGCGCGGGCGGGCTCTCCAGCCTGCCGGCCCTGCGCGGCCTGGCCGACGACCGGGTGCGCATCCTCATCGACGGGGTGGACACCATCGCCTCCTGCCCGAACCATATGAACTCGCCGCTGTCGTCCCTGGACCCGAGCCAGGTGGCGCGCGTGGCGGTGTACGCCGGCATCGCCCCGGTCAGCGCCGGGGGCGACGCGATCGCCGGCAGCGTGGTGGTGGAGTCGGCCCCGCCGCAATTCGCCAGCGCCGAATCCGGCCCGCTGGTGCAGGGCGAGGCCGGGGCCACCTGGCGCAGCCACGGCGGCCGCTCGGCCCACCTGTCGGCCAGCTACGCCACCGAATCGCTGCACCTGAGCGTGGGCACGGCACAGGCTGAGTCCGACAACGTCCGGGCCGGCGGCGCGTTCAAGACCGGCACCGCCACCGGGCGCGCCGGCCATGCGCTGGCGCTGGACGAGATCGGCTCCACCGCCTACGACACCCGCAACCACCACCTGAAGCTGACCTACCAGGGCAGCGGCCACCTGCTGGAGGCCCAGGTGCAGGTGCAGGACATGCCCTTGCAGCTCTACCCCAACCAGCGCATGGACCTGCTGGACAACCAGATGGCCCGCTTCAGCCTGCGCTACCAGGGCCAGACCACCTGGGGCCAGGTGCAGGCCCAGCTGTACCGCGAAACGGTGGACCACTTCATGGACTTTGGTGCCGACAAACGCTACTGGTACGGTGCCGCCTCCATGCAGCCCGGCAGCAGCGACGGCCAGCCCTGCGCCCCGGCCGGCAGCGCGACCTGCGCCGCCGGCATGCCCATGCGCACCGCCAGCCAGACCACCGGCGCGCGCCTGCAGGCCGAGGTCGAGCGCGGCCCGGACCAGCGCCTGCGCCTGGGCGCGGAACTGCAGCGCTACCGCCTGAACGACCTGTGGCCGGCCTCCGGCGGGGGCATGTCGCCCGGCACGTTTGAAAACATCGACCAGGGCCGGCGCGACCGCCTGGGCCTGTTTGCCGAATGGGAAGCGCGCCTGGCGCCGCAATGGCAACTGCTGCTGGGCCTGCGCGCCGACCACGTGCGCCTGGACGCCGGCACGGTGCAGGGCTACAACCCCGCCGGGGGCGGCAACCAGGGGCGCGATGCCGCCGCCTTCAACGCCCTGGACCGGCAGCGCAGCCACACCCACTGGGACTGGAGCGCCCAGGCCCGCCACCAGGCCAGCCCGACGCTGGACCTGGCGTTCGGCCTGGCGCGCCAAACCCGCTCGCCCAGCCTGTACCAGGCCTACCCCTGGTCCACCTGGCCGATGGCGGCGTTGATGAACAACTTCGTCGGCGACGGCAATGGCTACATCGGCAACCCCGACTTGACCCCCGAAACCGCGCACACACTGAGCACCACCTTCGACTGGCACACGGCCGACCGGCGGCACGGGCTGCAGGTGACCCCGTACCTGACGCAGGTGAGCGGCTACATCGACGCCGTGCAATGGAACAGCGCCAGCAACAGTGCCCGCACCACGCCGCTGGTGGGCCAGTTCACCACCCTGCGCTACGCCAACCAATCGGCGCGGCTGCAAGGCGTGGACGTGGCCGGGCACACCGACCTGGGGCGCAACGCCTGGGGCCGCTGGCAGCTGAAAGGCCGCTTGAGCCACACCCGGGGCAGCAACCGCAGCACCGGTGACGGGCTGTACCAGATCATGCCCCTGAACGCCCAGTTGGCCCTGACGCACCAAGTGGGCGGCTGGACCGGCACGGCCGAATGGGTGCTGGTGGCGGCCAAAGACCGGGTGTCCCGCGTGCGCAACGAGGTGCGCACCCCCGGCTACGGCCTGCTGCACCTGCGCGGCAGCTACCGCTGGCCGCGGGTGCGGCTGGACTTTGGGGTGGAAAACCTGTTCGACCGGCTCTACGCCTTGCCGCAAGGCGGCGCCTACCTGGGGCAGGGCAGCACCATGATGGCGTCCGGCACCCCTTGGGGCGTGGCCGTGCCGGGGGCGGGCCGCACCTTCTACGCGGGGGTCAACCTGTCGTTCTGAGGGGCAGGGTGTCCAGGTCCAGCACCGCGGCCAGCGCCACCCCGCGCGGGGGCAGGTAATCGGCCACCACGCAGGCGCGGTCCGGGCGGTCGGCCAGCCGCGCCAGCCACTGGCACACCACCCGTTCGGACGGCAGGTCCAGCCCGGCGAAGGGCTGGTCCAGCAGCACCAGGCGGGCCCCGCTGGCCAGGGCCGCGGCCAGGCCCACCTTGCGGCGCGAGCCGGTGGAGAGCATGTACATCGGCTTGTCCAGGTGCGGCAGCAGGTCGAGCGCGGCCAGCCCGTCGCCCCAGGGCTTTCGGGCGGGGAAGGGCGCGGTCCAGCGCTCCAGCAAGGCGCGCGCGGGCACCGGGTCCAGCGCCGGGTCGAAGGCGTCCACCCAGAACACCTGGTCCGCCGGGGGCGCCTCCACCCGGCCGGCCTGGGGCCGCAACACACCAGCCAGCAAGCGCAGCAGGGTGGACTTGCCCGTGCCTTCGTCGCCGCAGACCAGGGTGATGCCGGCGGGCACCTCGGCCGACCAGCCCTGGAACAGGGTGCGCTCGCCCAGGCGCAGGGTCAGGGCATCGACGCGGGCCAGGGCCGACATGAACGAACGCCTCAGTTCAAGGCCATGCTGAGCTTGCGGCGGTAGCGCGAGACCAGCTCGGCCTGCGGGTCTTCCTGCACCGCGGCCTTGCCCGCCAGTTCGATGCCCCCGGCGCTCTTGCCGGCGCTGGCCGGGTCGGCCTTGGGTTTGGGCGGGGTCAACAGCTCCAGCAGGGCCACATAGGTCTTGCGCGGCGCCTCTTCGGCCCAGGCCTTGTCGCGCATGACAATCTCCAGCAGCTCTTCCATCGCCGCCTCCCAGTCGCCCTGGGCGATGAGCACGCGGCTCTTGGCAAAGCGGGTGTCGAAGTCGCGCTTGTTCTGGCCGATGAGCTCGTCGAACTGTTCCAGGGCCCACTGGCCGCGCGCGTCGTTGGCGACAAATTCCAGGGCGTTGAGCCACTGCGCCAGCGCCTCGAAGCGCAGTTGCACCGGGATCTGGCCCAGGCCGGGCGCCAGGGCGGCGGCGGCTTCGTCGAGCTGGCCGTGGCCGATGAGGTGCTTGACGTAGTCGAAGCGCAGGTCGTTGTCGCCGGGGTTCTGCGCCAGGGCGTTGGCCAGCTGCTCCAGGGGCGAGAGGGCGTGCTGGCCGTCGGCGCCGGGCGCCTCGTGCCCGGCATCTGGCTGGTCCGCGGCGGCGTCGGGCCAGCCGGCCTCGTCTTCGGGCGGCAGGTGCTTGTCGAGGAAGGCCTTGACCTGGCCTTCGGGCAGAGCGCCCATGAAGCCGTCCACCGGCTGGCCACCCACCATCAGCACGCAGGTGGGGATGCTGCGGATGCCGAAGGCGCCAGCCAATTGCTGCTCTTCGTCGGAGTTGATCTTGACCAGCTTGAAGCGCCCGCCATAGGCGGCTTCGACCTTTTCCAGCACCGGGCCCAGGGATTTGCAGGGCCCGCACCAGGGCGCCCAGAAGTCCACCAGCACGGGCACGGTCTGGGAAGCCTCGATGACTTCGGTTTCGAAATTGGCGAGGGTCACGTCGATCATGGCGGGGCGGTATCCGGTTCGGGTTGGGGGCTCAGGACGCAAGCGCTTGGCTCCAGTTGGGGGCAAAACGTAAAATCCCAACTTTCATGGAGCGGTGATGAGCGCAGACATCCAGGTCGGCGTGGTGATGGGGTCCAGCAGCGACTGGGACACCATGCAGCACGCGGTGCAGATTTTCCAACAGTTTGGCGTGGCGCACGAAGCCCGGGTGGTTTCGGCCCACCGCATGCCGGACGACATGTTCGCCTACGCGGAAAGCGCGGGCCCGCGCGGGCTGCGCGCCATCGTGGCGGGGGCCGGCGGCGCGGCGCATTTGCCGGGCATGCTGGCGTCCAAGACCACGGTGCCGGTGCTGGGCGTGCCGGTGCAGACCAAGGCGCTGTCGGGCGTGGATTCGCTGCACAGCATCGTGCAGATGCCCAAGGGCGTGCCGGTGGCGACCTTCGCCATCGGGCCGGCGGGCGCGGCCAACGCGGCGCTGTTCGCGGTGGCCATGCTGGCCAGCGACCACCCGGAGCTGCTGCAAAAACTGGAAGCCTTCCGCGCCGCGCAGACCGCGGCCGCCCGCGCCATGGTGGTGCCACCGCAGGAGGCGCCATGAGCCGCAAACCCGTGTTGCCCGGCCAGGTGATGCCCAGCGGCCAGCTGGCCACCCTGGGCGTGATGGGCGGCGGCCAGCTGGGCCGCATGTTCGTGCAGGCGGCCCAGGAGATGGGCTACTTCACCGCCGTGCTGGACGCCGACCCGGCCAGCCCCGCCGGCCTGGTGAGCCACTACCACATCGAAACCGGCTACGAGGACGAGCAGGGCCTGGCGCAGCTGATGCAGCGCTGCGAGGCCATCACCACCGAATTCGAGAACGTGCCCGCCCCGGCGCTGATGACGCTGGGCGCGCACCGCCCGGTGGCGCCCAGCGCCAATGCGGTGGCCGTGGCGCAAGACCGCATCGCGGAAAAGGCGCACTTCGTGGCCTGCGCCCAGGCCGGTGGTGTGGGCCCCGCGCCCTACGCCGCCGTCGAAACCGAGGCGCTGCTGCAGGCGGTGCCGGACAACCTGCTGCCGGGCATCCTGAAAACCGCGCGCCTGGGCTACGACGGCAAGGGCCAGGCCCGGGTGCGCGACCGCGCCGAACTGGCCGCCGCCTGGGACCAAATGGGCCGCGTGCCCTGCGTGCTGGAGAAACTGCTGCCGCTGAAGGCCGAGCTGTCGGTCATCGTGGCGCGCGGCGCCGACGGCCAGGTGGTGCACTTTCCGCCGCAGCGCAACCTGCACCGCGACGGCATCCTGGCGGTGACCGAGGTGTTTGAAGGCAACCTGCCCGCCGAACTGGTGCAGCAGGCCGTGGCCGCCACCACCGCCATTGCCCACCAGCTGCTGTACGTGGGCGTGCTGTGCGTGGAGTATTTCGTCATCGACGACGGCAGCGCCCACGGCGCGCTGGTGGTCAACGAGATGGCGCCGCGCCCGCACAACAGCGGCCACTACACCCTCAACGCCTGCGACGTGTCGCAGTTTGAGCTGCAGGTGCGCGCCATGGCCGGCCTGCCGCTGGTGCCGCCGCGCCTGCACAGCCCGGCGGTGATGCTGAACCTGCTGGGCGACCTGTGGTTCGACGCGCAAGGCACCGCCCGCACCCCCGACTGGGCCGCCGTGCTGGCGCTGCCCGGCACCCACCTGCACCTGTACGGCAAGCTGAGCGCGCGCGCCGGCCGCAAGATGGGCCACCTCAACGTGACCGGTGCCACGGTGGAGCAGGCCCAGGCCACTGCGCGCAGAGCGGCCGAAATCCTCGGCATCGCCCCGTGGCACTGACGCTGGACGCCCGCGCCTGGCTGGCCCCCGCGGCCAGCGGCGACGCGCTCGCCCAGGCGCAGGCGGCCACGGCCGAAGCGGCGCGCCGCCTGCGTGCCGGCCAGCTGGTGGGCCTGCCCACCGAAACCGTGTACGGGCTGGCGGCCGACGCCGACCAAGCCGAGGCGGTGGCGCGGATCTTCGCGGCCAAGAGCCGGCCGAGCGACCACCCGCTCATCGTCCATGTGGCGGGCGCCGACCCGGCGCAGTGGCGCGCAGCGGTGGACCATTACGCCCGCGACCTGCCCGACTTTGCCGAGCGGTTGATGGCGGCCTTCTGGCCCGGGCCGCTGACGCTGATCCTGCCGCGCCGCCCGGGTGTGGGCCAGGCCGCGGCGGGCGGGCAGGATTCGATCGGGCTGCGCTGCCCCGGCCACCCGGTGGCACAGGCGCTGCTGCAGGCCTGCCAGGCCGCAGGCGTGCTGGGCCTGGCCGCGCCCAGCGCCAACCGCTTCGGGCGCGTCAGCCCCACCACCGCCGGCCACGTGCAGGACGAATTCCAGGGCTTGCTGGACGACGACGCGCTGCTGGTGCTGGACAAGCCCGCCGGCCTGCTCTCGGTGCCCGGGCGCGGGCCCGAGCACGCCGACTGCCTGAGCGCCCGCGTGCAGGCCCTGTACCCCGACGCGCTGGTGGTGCACCGGCTGGACATGGCCACCTCCGGCCTGGTGGTGATGGCGCGCGGCCTTGAAGCCCAGCGCCGCCTGAGCCGCGCCTTCGCCGAGCGCCGGGTGCACAAGCGCTACATCGCGGTGGTGGCGGGCCAGCCCGACCCGGCCGGGGCCGACGCCGACGGCTGGTGCGACATCCAACTGCCGCTGATCGTCGATTGGCCGAACCGCCCCAAAAGCAAGGTGGACTTCGCGCTGGGCAAACCCAGCCACACCCGCTGGCGCGTGGCACCGGGCACGGCGTCCGGCCCCACCACCCGGCTGGAACTGGAGCCCGTCACCGGCCGCTCGCACCAGTTGCGGGTGCACCTGCAGGCCCTGGGCCACCCCATGCTGGGCGACGAACTCTACGCACCCGACCCGGTGCTCGCGGCCAGCCCGCGCCTGCTGCTGCACGCCACCCGCGTCACCCTGCCCCACCCGCTCACCGCGGCCGCACAGACCTTCAACAGCCCCGCCCCCTTTTGAACACATAACCCGCAAAATTGGCCATTAAATCAAAATTGATTTAATATTGTGCGCAATATGATTTAACCAATCGATACATTCCAACAACCCATGATGGGCATCCGCCTCAAGCTGTTGGCCAGCCTCATGGCCTTGGTGTTGCTGCCGCTGATCGGCACGCAAACCTGGCTGTCTTGGCGCCTGAACAGCAGCTACACCGACATCGAAACCGACACGCTGGGGCATGAAATGCGCCGCCTGCTGGTGGCGGTGGATGCCCAGTTGCAGCAACAGGAAACCCTGGTCAACGACTGGGCCAACTGGACCGAGTTCGCCGACTACGCCAGCAGCGGCCAGGGGCCGTTCGCGCAGAACAACCTGGGCCAGGAAGCGATCGCCGCGGCCGGATTCGACTGGTTGGCGGTGCTGGACAAACAAGGCCGACTGCTGCACCGGGTGAGCCACACCGACACCCGCCCCGAGCAGGTGCTGCGCAGCCCCTGGGGCGTGGTGCTGCGCCGTGCCCCCGACCTGGGAGAGCGCAGCTGCGGCTTGGCCCGGCAGCGCGACCGCTGGGTGCTGCTGTGCCGCCAGGGCATCCGCAACAGCGCGGGCCTGGGCGACCCCCGGGGCCTGCTGCTGGTGGGCCAGACCCTGCCCAAGGACTTTGAAGCGCAGTTGCAGCGCCTGACCGGACTCAATTTCTCGCTGCACGCGGTGCCGCCGCCGGACGTGCCCCAGGCGCGCACCGGTGCGCACCTGCGCTCCGAACTGGGTGCGGCCGAGTACCGCTACCGCGTCGACCCGGAGCATCTCCAGGCCTGGTGGCCGGTGAACGACCGGATCGGCACCCCGGTCGGTCACCTGCGGCTCGACTTCCCACGCACCGTTTCCATCCAGGCGCGCAGCGACCTGGGCACCGTGCAGTGGCAACTGCTGGGGTTTTTCATCCTGATCACCGGTGGCTTGCTCGTGCTGATCGACCGCCTGGTGGTGCGCCGCCTGCTGCGCTTCAGCCACGAGCTGCGCGCCATCCACCAGCGCGAACGCTGGCACGACCAGATCACGGTGGACGGGCGGGACGAAATCACCCAACTCGCCCAGGACACCAACAACCTGCTCGGGCTGATCCACTTCCAGCTGGAAAACCTGGAGCTGATGGCCGAGTCGGACGCGCTGACCGGCCTGCCCAACCGCCGCAGCTTCGACGGCGCGCTGCAGCGCGCCCTGGCCACCCACAAACGCCACGGCCGGCCTTTGTGTCTGGTGCTGGTGGACGTGGACCACTTCAAGGCCTACAACGACCGCCACGGCCACGCCCAGGGGGATACGGCACTGAAAGCGGTGGCGCAATCCCTGCTGGCCCAGGCACAGCGCCCGGGCGACCTGCCCGCGCGCATCGGCGGCGAAGAATTTGCCGTGATCCTGGAGGACACCCCCGCGCAGGGGGCCGAACGCTGGATGGAGCGGGTGCAGGCGCGGCTGCAGGCGCTGGCCATCGCGCACGGCGACAGCCCCGCCAGCCCGTGGCTCACATTCAGCGCCGGGCTGGTGAGCGCCCGGGCCGACGAAAACGTGGACAGCCTGTTCCAGCGGGCCGACGCGGCCCTGTACCAGGCCAAGGCCCAGGGGCGCAACCAGACGGTCTACGCCCCCTGAAAACCAGGGGGCTCACCGTCCCCCATTGGTGCCGCGCTCAGAGCAGCGGCACGCCGGTCTTGCTCTGGATCTCCTCGCGCGTCACGCCGTCGGCCAGTTCCACCAGCTTCAGGCCTTCGGGCGTCACGTCCATCACGCCCAGGTCGGTGATGATGCGGTCCACCACGCCCTGGCCGGTCAGCGGCAGGGTGCATTCGGGGAGAATCTTCAGGTCGGTGGTCCCGTCCTTCTTCTTGGCCACGTGCTCCATCAGCACGATCACGCGCTTGACGCCCGCCACCAAGTCCATGGCGCCGCCCATGCCCTTGACCATCTTGCCCGGAATCATCCAGTTGGCCAGGTCGCCCTTGCCCGTGACTTGCATGGCGCCCAGGATGGACAGGTTGATCTTGCCGCCACGGATCATGGCGAAGGACTGGTCGGAGCCGAAGATGGACGAGCCCTTGAGCGTCGTCACCGTCTGCTTGCCGGCGTTGATCAGGTCGGCGTCCACTTCGTCTTCATACGGGAAGGGGCCGATGCCCAGCATGCCGTTTTCGCTCTGCAGCCAGACCTCGATGTGGTCGGGCACGTGGTTGGCCACCAGCGTCGGGATGCCGATGCCCAGGTTGACGTAAAAGCCGTCTTGCAGTTCCTGCGCCGCGCGCGCGGCCATTTGGTCTTGGGTCCAAGCCATGTTCGTGCTCCTTATTTGCGGTCGCGGGTGGTGCGCTTTTCGATGCGCTTCTCGGGCGTGGGGTTGACCACGATGCGGTGCACGTAAATGCCGGGCAGGTGCACGTCGTCGGGGGCGATCTCGCCGGTGGCCACGATGCGTTCCACTTCCACGATGCAGACCTTGCCCGCCGTGGCGGCTGCCGGGTTGAAGTTGCGCGCCGTCAGGTTGAAGCGCAGGTTGCCCGAGCGGTCGGCCACGTCGGCCTTGATCAGCGCCACGTCGGGGAACAGGGCGTGCTCCATCACATAGGTTTCGCCGTTGAACTCGCGCAGTTCCTTGCCTTCGGCCACCAGCGTGCCCACACCGGTCTTGGTGAAGAAGGCGGGAATGCCGGCGCCGCCGGCGCGCAGCTTCTCGGCCAGCGTGCCCTGCGGGGTGAATTCCAATTCCAGTTCGCCCGCCAGGTACTGGCGCTCGAACTCCTTGTTCTCGCCCACGTAGCTGGAGATCATTTTCTTGATCTGCCGGGTTTCCAGCAGCTTGCCCAGGCCGAAGCCATCGACACCGGCGTTGTTGGAGATGGCGGTCAGGTTCTTCGCGCCGCTGTCGCGCAGCGCGTCGATCAGGGCCTCGGGAATGCCGCACAGGCCGAAGCCGCCCACGGCGATCAGTTGCCCGTCGGCCACCACGCCCTGGAGGGCTTCGGCCGCGCTGGGGTACACCTTGTTCATGCTCGCACGCTCCTGTCCAAAAGTGAAGGAAAACCGTACGATACTACGTAATCGCATACGTAGTTTTGCCTACAGTCCAACCCTTAACCGCGCCCTCCGAAGCCGCCCACACCGGCCCCCATGCCGCCCGATCCCGCGCCCGCCGCCGACTACCGCCTCGCCTTCGACCTGGCGCCGGTGGGGCTGGTGCTGTCGCGCCACCGCACCATGGTGGACTGCAACCAGGCGGTGTGCGACATGTTCGGCGCCAGCCGCGACCAGCTGGTGGGCCAGAGCTTCCTCATCCTCTACCCCAGCGCCGACGAGTTCGAGCGCATCGGCGAACGCATCACCCCCATCCTCAACGCCAAGGGCCACTACTCCGACGAGCGGGTGATGAAACGCGTCGGCGGCCGCTTCCAGGGGCAGACCTTTTGGTGCCACGTCACCGGCCGCGCGCTGGACCGCACCGACCCGCACGCCGCCGGCATCTGGAGTTTCGAGGACCTGTCGTCGCGCCGCACCGTGAAGGCCGAGCTCACCGCGCGCGAACGCGAGGTGGCCGCACTGGTGATGAAGGGCCTGACCGCCAAGGAAACGGCCAAGGCGCTGGGCATCAGCCCGCGCACCGTGGAAATCTACCGCGCCCGCCTGATGCGCAAGTACCAGGCCAGCAGTTCCGTCGATCTGGTGCAGCGCCTGCTGACCGGCTGACCCCACCGAGGCCCACCGCATGACCCCCTCCATCGAAGAGTTGCTGGCGCGCATCAAAACCCTGCAAGAGCAGATGGAGCAGGAGTACGCCGCGCTGCGTGCCCAGTTCGAGCAGCAGCGCCAGGCCCTGGCCGACCGCTTTGTGGAACTGCAGCGCCAGCAGCGGGTGGGCCTGTGGCGCTACCTGCGCGGCAGCCGCCTCACCGTGCTGCTCACCGCACCGGTCATCTACGCCGGCTGGCCGGTGTTTGCGGTGCTCGACGCGTTCGTCTCGCTGTACCAGGCGGTGTGCTTTCCCATCTACCGCATCCCCCGGGTGCGCCGGGCCGACCACCTGGTCTTCGACCGCACCGACCTGCCCTACCTGAACGCGGTCGAGAAGTTCAACTGTTTTTACTGTTCTTACGGCAACGGCGTGGTGTCGTATGCGCGCGAAATCGCGGCCCGCACCGAGCAGTACTGGTGTCCCATCAAGCACGCGCGGCGCTGGCACGGGGCGCACGAGCGATACCCGCATTTTTTCGAACACGGCGACGCCGAAGCCTTCCGCCAGGGGCTGGAGCGGCTGCGGCGGCAGTATGAAGACGGCGACCCGATCAGCCCCCAGCACGGCGGGGGCACCGGGACCGCGCCGCCACCGGCCCCGCCACCCAGCCGCCCTTGAGCGGCGGCCTCAGGGACTCAGGCCTTGGGGCCGTCCACCACCTCGGCGGCGGAACGGAAGGCCTCCACCGCCGTGGGCAGGCCGCAGTAGATGCTGGCGTGCAGCAGCACCTCCTGAATCTCCTCGGGTGTGGCGCCGTTGTTCAGCGCTCCGCGCACATGGCCCTTCAGCTCGTTCTGCTTGCCCATCGCGGTCAGCATGGCCACGGTGATCAGGCTGCGGGTTTTCAAATCCAGCCCCGGGCGCTGCCACACGTCGCCCCAGCCGTTGCGGGTCACGTACTCCTGGATGGGGGCGGTGAACGGCGTCAGGCCGGTGAAAGCGCGGGCGACGAAGTCCTCGCCCATCACGCGCTTGCGGGTGGCGAGGCCGGCGTCGAAATCTTTGCTGGGGGTGGGGTGCGATGGGTTCATGGGTGCGTTCCTTGCAAAACCACAGCATAGCGGAGCCCTGGCCCGGCTCCGCCCGCGGGCGCAGACGCGGCCCGCGCAATGCACCGCTGCGCGCGGCGCTATGCTCGCCAGGGTGACCGACGCCCCCCGCCCGCCCCGGCGCATCGCCCACCTGGACATGGACGCTTTCTATGCCTCGGTGGAACTGCTGCGCTACCCCCAGCTCACCGGCCTGCCGCTGGTGATCGGCGGGGGCCGGCGCGCGGCCGATGCGGCGCTGGAACGCGCCTACCCGGGTCTGGCCCCGGCCGAGCTGCCCGTGGCGGCCCTCCCCCCCCCT
>NZ_NWMV01000095.1 GCF_002837145.1 Macromonas nakdongensis
CTTCGCCATCCGTGAAGGCGGCCGCACCGTCGGCGCCGGCGTCGTGGCCAAGATCATCGACTGAGAAGGACGCTGATCATGAGCAAGCAAAAAATCCGCATCCGCCTGAAAGCGTTCGACTACAAGCTGATCGACGCCTCTGCCGCCGAGATCGTCGACACCGCCAAGCGCACCGGCGCGATCGTCAAGGGCCCGGTGCCCCTGCCGACCCGCATGAAGCGTTTCGACATCCTGCGTTCGCCGCACGTCAACAAGACCAGCCGCGACCAGTTCGAGATCCGCACCCACCAGCGCCTGATGGACATCGTCGATCCGACCGACAAGACCGTCGACGCCCTGATGAAGCTGGACCTGCCGGCCGGCGTGGACGTGGAAATCAAGCTGCAGTGATGCGCTTGTGTGAGCGTGGGGTGTAGGCAACTCGCCACACGCTTGCATTTTTGACGCCCGCGGGGTAAACTCGCGGGCTTCGCGGCTTTTGGCTGCGAGGTATTCCAATCAACAGCCCCGGCCAATTGCAGTCGGGAACGGAGAAAACAATGAGTCTGAGCAACTCTCTCGGGTTGTTGGGCCGCAAGGTGGGCATGATGCGCCTCTTCACCGAAGACGGGGACGCAGTGCCCGTCACGGTGGTCGACGTGTCGAACAACCGCGTGGCACAAGTCAAAACCCAGGCCAACGACGGCTACGACGCCCTGCAAGTGGCGTACGGCAAGCGTCGCGCTTCCCGCGTGACCAAGCCCGAAGCCGGCCACCTGGCCAAGGCCGGTGTGGAAGCCGGTGAAATCCTCAAAGAATTCCGCGTGACCGCCGAAGTCGCTGGCAAGTTTGCCGCCGGCGCCGTGCTGCCCGTGGCCGAGCTGTTCGCCGCCGGCCAGAAGGTGGACGTGCAGGGCACCTCGATCGGTAAAGGCTTCGCCGGCACCATCAAGCGCCACAACTTCGCGTCGCAGCGTGCGTCCCACGGCAACAGCCGTTCGCACAACGTGCCGGGTTCCATCTCCATGGCCCAGGATCCGGGTCGCGTGTTCCCGGGCAAGAAAATGACCGGCCACATGGGCGACGAGACCGTGACCACCCAGAACCTGGATGTGGTGCGCGTCGATGCCGAGCGTCAGCTGCTGCTGATCAAGGGTGCCGTTCCGGGTTCCAAGGGTGGCTTCGTCACCGTGCGCCCCGCCGTCAAAGCCAAAGGAGCTAACTGATGCAAGTCGAACTCCTGAACGACCAGGGCCAGGCCGCTTCCACCGTGGAAGTGCCCGAGACCGTGTTCGGTCGTGACTACAACGAATCGCTGATCCACCAGCTGGTGGTGGCTTACCAGGCCAACGCGCGCCAGGGCACCCGTGCCCAGAAGGACCGCGAGCAGGTCAAGCACAGCACCAAGAAGCCGTTCAAGCAAAAAGGCACCGGCAACGCCCGTGCCGGTATGACGTCCTCCCCGCTGTGGCGTGGGGGTGGTCGCGTGTTCCCGAACAGCCCGGAAGAGAACTTCAGCCAGAAGCTGAACAAGAAGATGTACCGCGCCGGCATGGCCTCCATCTTCTCCCAGCTGGTGCGTGAAGGCCGCCTGTCGGTGGTGGACTCCCTGAAAGTGGAAGCCCCCAAGACCAAGCTGCTGGCCGACAAGTTCAAGGCCATGAACCTCAAGTCCGTGCTGGTGATCGCCGACGAAATCGACGAAAACCTGTACCTGGCTTCGCGCAACCTGCCCCACGTGCTGGTGCTGGAGCCGCGTTACGCCGATCCGCTGTCGCTGGTTCACTACAAGAAAGTGATCGTCACCAAGGGTGCCATCGACAAACTCAAGGAGATGTTCGCATGAGCAACGTCCAGTTTGACGAAGGCCGCCTGATGCAGGTGCTGGTTGCGCCCATCGTGTCTGAAAAAGCCACCATGGCCGCCGAAAAATCCAACGCCGTGCTGTTCAAGGTGCTGCGCGACGCCAGCAAGCCTGAAATCAAGGCCGCGGTGGAACTGCTGTTCAACGTGAAGGTGCAAGCCGTCAACGTGTTGAACCAAAAAGGCAAGGCCAAGCGCTTTGGCAAGACCGTGGGCCGCCGTGATCACGTGCGCAAAGCCTACGTGACGCTGCAGCCGGGTCAGGAACTGAACTTCGGTGGGGAGGCCGTCTGATCATGGCAGTCATCAAGATGAAGCCGACTTCGCCAGGCCGTCGCGGCATGGTGAAAGTCACCCGTGACACCCTGCACAAGGGTGCCGGTTACGCGCCCCTGCTGGAACCCCAGTTCCAGAAGGCCGGCCGCAACAACAACGGTCACATCACCGTGCGCCACAAGGGCGGCGGCAACAAGCACCACTACCGCGTGGTGGATTTTGTCCGCAATAAGGACAACATCCCCGCCAAGGTGGAGCGCCTGGAATACGACCCGAACCGCACCGCGCACATCGCGCTGTTGTGCTACGCCGACGGCGAGCGCCGCTACATCATCGCCCCGCGTGGCGTGGAAGTGGGCGCCACCCTGTTGAGCGGCTCCGAGTCGCCGATCCGCGCCGGCAACACCCTGCCGATCCGCAACATCCCCGTCGGTTCGACCATCCACTGCATCGAGCTGAAGCCGGGCAAGGGCGCGCAGATCGCGCGTTCCGCCGGTGCCTCCGCCGTGCTGCTGGCCCGTGAAGGCGTGTACGCCCAGGTGCGCATGCGTTCGGGCGAAGTGCGCAAGATCCACGTGGATTGCCGCGCCACCATCGGCGAAGCGTCCAACACCGAACACAGCCTGCGTCAGCTGGGCAAGGCCGGTGTGAAGCGTCACATGGGTATCCGTCCGACCGTTCGTGGCGTGGCCATGAACCCGATCGACCACCCGCACGGTGGTGGTGAGGGCCGCACCGGTACCGGTATGCCGCCGGTGGATCCGTGGGGCAACCTGACTAAGGGTTACCGCACCCGCAACAACCGCCGCACGCAGAACATGATCGTGTCGCGTCGCAAGAAGTAAGGGGCCACGTAAATGACTCGTTCTCTGAAAAAAGGTCCCTTCGTTGACCACCACCTGCTGGCCAAGGTTGAAAAAGCCGTCGCCACCAAGGACAAGAAGCCGGTGAAGACCTGGTCGCGCCGCTCCATGATCCTGCCCGAGTTCATCGGTCTGACCATCGCCGTGCACAACGGTAAGCAGCACGTGCCCGTGTACGTGACCGACCAGATGGTCGGCCACAAGCTGGGTGAGTTCTCGCTGACCCGCACGTTCAAAGGCCACCCCGGCGACAAAAAAGCCAAGAAGTAAGGACACACCATGGAAACACGCGCAATTGCACGCGGCGTTCGCCTGTCGGTCGACAAGGGCCGTCTGGTGGCGGACCTGATTCGCGGCAAAAAGGTGGACCAGGCCCTGAACATCCTGACGTTCACCCAGAAGAAAGCTGCTGGCATCGTCAAGAAGGCCCTGGAATCCGCGATCGCCAACGCCGAGCACAACGACGGCGCCGACATCGACGAACTGAAGGTCAAGACCATCTACGTCGAGCAGGGCACCACGCTAAAGCGTTTCACCGCTCGCGCCAAAGGCCGCGGCAACCGCATCAGCAAACCCACCTGTCACATCTACGTGACGGTTGGCAACTGAGGCCTAAAGGAAGACTATGGGACAGAAAATCCATCCTACCGGCTTCCGCCTGGCGGTCAGCCGCAACTGGGCCAGCCGCTGGTACGCCAGCAACCGCGACTTCGCGGGCATGCTGGCCGAAGACATCAAGGTGCGTGAGTACCTGAAGGCCAAGCTGAAGAACGCCGCGGTGTCCCGCGTCGTGATCGAGCGTCCCGCCAAGAACGCCCGCATCACCATCTACTCGGCACGTCCGGGCGTGGTGATCGGCAAGAAGGGCGAGGACATCGAGAAGCTGAAGAAGGACCTGGCCGCCAAGTTGGGCGTGCCGGTGGCCGTCAACATCGAAGAAGTGCGCAAGCCCGAAGTCGATGCCAAGCTGATCGCCGACTCCATCACCCAGCAGCTGGAAAAGCGCATCATGTTCCGCCGCGCCATGAAGCGCGCGATGCAGAACGCGATGCGTCTGGGCGCCCAGGGCATCAAGATCATGTCTTCGGGTCGTCTGAACGGCATCGAAATCGCCCGCACCGAGTGGTACCGCGAAGGCCGTGTGCCGCTGCACACCCTGCGCGCCGACATCGATTACGGCACCTCGCTGGCCCAAACCACCTACGGCATCATCGGTGTCAAGGTGTGGGTCTACAAGGGTGACCACCTGGGTCGCAACGACGCCCCGTCGCTGGACAGCACCCCGCGTCCCGACGACGAGCGCCGTCCCCGCGGTCCGCGCCGTGACGGTGCCCGCAACGACCGTCCGGGTCGTGGCGGCCCCCGTCGTGGTGGCAGCAATGCCGCCCCGGCCGATGGCAGCGACAAGCCCCAGGCCTAAGGAGAAATAGAACATGTTGCAACCTGCTCGCCGTAAATACCGTAAAGAGCAAAAAGGCCGCAACACGGGTATTGCCACCACCGGCAACACCGTGGCCTTTGGCGATTTCGGCCTGAAGTCCACCGACCGTGGCCGTCTGACGGCACGCCAGATCGAATCCGCACGCCGTGCGATCTCCCGTCACGTCAAGCGTGGCGGCCGCATCTGGATCCGTGTGTTCCCCGACAAGCCGATTTCCAAGAAGCCGGCCGAAGTCCGTATGGGCAACGGCAAGGGCGGCGTGGAGTACTACGTGGCCGAGATCCAGCCCGGCAAGGTGCTGTACGAGATCGTGGGCGTGCCCGAGCAACTGGCTCGCGAAGCGTTCACCCTCGCCGCCGCCAAGCTGCCGCTGCGCACCACTTTCGTGACCCGCATGCTGGGCCAGTGATCAGGAGAACACAAGATGAAAACTGCTGAACTGCGCCAAAAAGACGTTGCCGGCCTGGAAGCCGAAGTGAAAGCCCTGCAAAAGGCCCACTTCAACCTGCGCATGCAGAAGGCCACGCAACAACTGTCCAACCTCGCCACGCTGCGCAGCACCCGTCGTGCCATCGCCCGTGCGAAGACCATCCTTGCTGAAAAGCAAGCCGCCAAGTAAGGAGTGACCATGACGGAAGCCAAAACCTCCCTCAAGCGCACCTTGATTGGCAAGGTGGTCAGCGACAAGCGTGCCAAGACCGTGACCGTGCTGGTGGAACGTGCTGTGAAGCACGAGCTCTACGGCAAGATCGTGATGAAGTCGAGCAAGTACCACGCGCACGACGAAAACAGCGAGTACAAGCTGGGTGACATCATTGAGATCACCGAGAGCCGCCCGCTGTCCAAAACCAAGAACTGGGTTGTCACCCGCCTGGTCCAAAAGGCCGAACTGGTGTAAGCCTGTTTTCGTGCCCTCGGGCGCGAATGGAAAAAACGACCGACAATCTCGGTCGTTTTTTTTCGTCCGTGCATGCCGCACGGTGCAACCCGGCCCGAGGGCCACATTCAGGAGTCACACATGATCCAGGTCGGAGACAAACTCCCCGCCACCACGCTGATGGAATTCGTGGAGGTCGAAGGCGGGGGCTGCAGTCTGGGCCCCAATCCCGTGAACGTGTCCGAGGCCACGGCCGGCAAGACCATCGCCCTGTTCGCCGTGCCCGGTGCCTTCACCCCGACCTGCTCGGCCCAGCACGTGCCGGGTTACCTGGCCCAATACGACGCGCTCCAGGCCGCTGGCGTGGACGAAATCTGGTGCGTGGCGGTGAACGACGTGTTCGTGATGGGCGCCTGGGGCCGCGACCAGCAATGTGCCGGCAAGGTGCGCATGCTGGCCGACGGCAGTGCCGCCTTCGCCCAGGCCACCGGCCTGACGCTGGACCTGACCGCGCGCGGCCTGGGCCTGCGCAGCAACCGCTATTCCATGCTGGTGCAGGACGGTGTGGTCAAGACCCTCAACGTCGAAGGCCCGGGCAAGTTCGAAGTGAGCGACGCGGCGACCTTGCTGGCCCAAGCCCAGGCCCTGCGCGCCTGATCAGAGCGCGACCTTGAGGTAGTGCGCCCCGGGCAAGGGGTTGTGGTAGTACGGGGCCACTTCTTCGAACCCGGCTTCGGCGTACAGCGCCCGGGCGGCTTCCATGTCGCTCAGGGTGTCGAGCAGCATGCTGTCGTAGCCGGCCTGGCGCGCGTGCAGCAGGGTGTCGTCCACCAGCAGGCGGCCCAAACCAAAGCCGCGGAAGGCGCGGCGCACAAACAGCCGCTTCATTTCGCAGGCATTGAGGTGGTCGCTGTCGGGCAGGGGCCGGAAGGCGCAACAGCCGGCCGGCTCGCCGTCGATGAAGGCGAGCAGCAGCGCGCCCAAGGGGTGCTGGTAGTCGCCCGGCAGTTGGGCCAATTCTTCGGTGAAGCCCTGGAAGTTCAGGTCCACGTCGATGTCGCTCTGGTACTCCAGAAACAACTCGCGCACCCATTGCAGTTTCGGTTCGGTCAGCACCACCTCGATGCGGATGTCGGGGGTGGGCACAGGCGGGTGCGGCTCGGTCATGTCGCCACTATACGGCATGGGCCGAGGGGGGCCGTGTCGCGGTGTTCAGCCGTCGGCCAGCAGTTTTTCCAGCAGGCTGTGCAGGGCGACAAAGTCGGGTTCGCCGACGTAGCGTTTGACGATGTGCCCGCGTTTGTCCACCACGTAGGTGGTGGGGGTGAGTTTGACGTCGCCCCAGTTGCGCGCCAGTTCGCCAGTGTTGTCCAGGGCCACTTTGAAAGGCAGTTGCCGGCTGCTGGCGAAGTTGACGACCCAGTCGGGCGGGTCGTAGCTCATGGCCACGGCGACGGTTTCGAAGCCCTGGTCCTTGTACTTCTGGTACGTGTTGACCAGGCTGGGCATTTCCTTGACGCAGGAGACGCAGGTGGTGGCCCAGAAGTTGACCAGGGTGACCTTGCCTTTGAGGTCGGCGCTGTGCAGGGTGCTGCCGTCGATGAGGACGAAGCGCGACTCGGGCGCAGCATCTTGCGTAGAGCAGGCGGACAGGCCGGCGAGCGAGGCCAGGGCAAGGGCCAGCCAGGCCAGGCCCTTGCGGCGGGACGGGTGGTGCAGCGGTGCGGCGTTCATGGTCGTGTCAAGGTTGGCGCCCGCGCAATTGGCGGCGGGCGGTGTCGAGGCGGTCTTGCAGGTAGGCGCCGTAAAAGTCGGCTAATGACATGCCCTCGAGCCGTTCGGCGATCTCCTGGCCGGCGGGGTTCAGGAACAGCACGGTGGGCGCGATGCGTGCCTTCCAGGCCTGGGCCTGGGCGTAGGGGGTGGTCATCTGGCCCTGCAGGTCTTGCAGGGGCGTTTTACGGTCCAGCATGTTGACCTGCACCGCCACCACCTCGCCCTTCTGTTGCATGGGGCCCAGGTAGTGGCCGCGCACCACGTCGCAAAAGGCGCAACCTTTGAGCGTGACCATGACCACCAGGGGCTCCTGGCGGGCGGCGGCTTTTTGCGCGGCGGCGCGCAGGGAGCCGACCACGGGCAGGATGTCGGGCAGGCCGTCTGGGTTGAGGTTGCGGGTGTTCATGGGGCAAGGCGGTTGCGGATTGGAGCCGGCGATCGCTGCGAAGTTCACGTGCAGCGCCGCTTGGGTACCATCGACCGGTTGGATGCCTTATTGTGCGCGCTTTGGCCTGGGCCCGGGCGAGCTGTTTTATGGGAAAGGTGGGCGATGCGGCGAGCGTGGTTGTGGTCGGGGGTGTTGTGTCTGGCGGCGTGCAGCCCGACACACAATTGGCGCACGGTCCGCCCCGAGGGCGCGCCCGTGGAGGCACTGATGCCCTGCAAACCGGAACGGGCCGAGCGTGAAGTGCCCCTGTTTGGGCCGGACCGGCCGGCGGTGCTGCTGCGCATGTCGGGTTGTGATGTGCGCTCCAGCACGTTTGCCGTCGCCGTGGCGGGTTTGCCGACCCCGGTGGGCGGGGCGGTGGCGCCGTCGGCCGAGGCCGCGTTGCGGCTCTGGGCCCAAGCCACCTGGGCCAGTTTGCGCCAGGTGGTGCCGCCCGGACAGGACGCGCCGCCGGGGTGGACGGTGCGCCCGGCGGTGGTGCCGGGGGCCGGGCAGGCGCAGCGCTGGAGCGGGCCGGCCGTGGACCACCGGGGCCAGCCCCTGCGTGCGGAGGTGCTGTGGGCGGCCCGTCGGGGTTGGCTGGTGCAGGCGGCCTGGTACGGCGAGTCCCTCGAGCCCGAGGTGGCAGACACCTTCTTCGGCGGGGT
>NZ_NWMV01000096.1 GCF_002837145.1 Macromonas nakdongensis
GGGCGCGACGATAAATCGGGGGCTTACGTGTTTCGCCGCAGCGGTGCGACGCCGGCCGTGCCCGAGCGTCCGGCGGCCGAGCGTGCCAGCCCGGACCGGGTCACCCCCGAGCGCGCCGAAGGGCCGGTGGAGCGCCCGGTGGGCAGCTATTTCCACCAGCCTGCGACCGTGCCGCCGGCAGTGCCGGTGGCGGTGATCGAGCCCGCCCCGGCCGTCACCGAGGAGGGGCCGGTGGCCATGCCCCCGTCGGCGCCCCGCCGCCGGGGGCGGGGTGGCCGTGCCAGCGTCTCTGTGGACGCCACACCCCAGGTCGGACCGGAGGTGGTGTCGCCGAGTCCAGAGACCGCCGTTGCGCCGGTGCCCGCGCCGGATGCGGTGGACGCTTCCCCAGAAATGGGATCGCCCCCCGTGGTCACGGGAGGCGAGGGTGGCGAGGGGGGGGAGGCGGCGAGCGCCGCCCCTGTGGCACGCAAGGCCGCGGCGCGTCCGCGGCGCCCGCGTCAGCCGCCGAAACCGGCTGCGCCCGAAGTCTGAGCCTGGGCCGCCTGCGGGGCCTGGGGGTAGCGGTTCGGGTAGACCTCGTTCATCAGGCGACCGCTTTCGCTGTCGGCCAGGACGTTGCCGGTGCGGATGGCTTCGGCCAGCTCGGCCTTGACCTGAGCGCGGGTTTTGCTCACCGGGGTGCCGACGGGCGCGGCTTTCGGCGCGGCGTTGCCGGGCTGGGCCACAGTCGGGGCGGCTTTCGGGTACAGGTGCGGGTAGACCTGGTTCAGCAGCTGGCCCGATTCGCCGTCCGCCGGCATGTTGCCGGTGCGGATGGCTTCGGCCAGCTCGGCCTTGACCTGTTCGCGGGTCTTGCCCACCGGGGCGTCTTGGGCGAGGGCCGGGCCGGCCACCAGGGCGGCCACGGTCAGGGCGAGGGCGGAAAATGCGGTGCGGTTCATGACAGGGTCCTTTCAAGTCAACAGAGGGGTGACAGGTGCCGGACCCCATGTCCGGGCTGCCACGTCGGCGGGGGCGGTGGGCCCGTGTGTTGCCGATGGGTGAACTTTAAAATTCCATCGCAAAGAGATAAATGGTCTAATCGATCACTCGGTATTTCTGAAATAGAAACAATCTGCTGGGGTGAACATGGACCGATTGCTCTCGATGCGGGTGTTTGAGCGGGTGGTGGACGAAGGCGGCTTCGCCGCGGCCGCGCGCGCCCTGGACCTGTCGGCGCCGGTCGTCACCCGGCTGGTGGCCGACCTGGAGGACCACCTGGGCACCCGGCTGCTGCAGCGCACCACGCGCCGCCTGGCCCTGACCGAGGCCGGTCAGGCCTACCTGGGTCGGGTGCGCAACATCCTGCAGGACATCGACGAGGCCGACGCCGCCGCGGGCGCCCACACGCGCGAGTTGTCGGGGGTGCTGCGCCTGCACGCCCCGCCGGTGTTGGCCACCTACGTGCTGGCGCCCTTGCTGGCCGAGTTCCGCCTGCGCCACCCCAGCGTCCGACTCCACCTGGAGGTGGAGAGCACCGACACCCCCCCGATCGAGGACTTCGACATCACCCTGCTGGCCACCGACGACCGCTTCGACGCCGGCATCGTGGCGCGCAAGCTCATCGAGGCGGAGGTGTTTCTGGTCGCCGCACCCGCCTACCTGGCCCGCCGTGGGGTGCCCGCCACCCCCGAGGACCTGCGCGGCCACGACTGCCTGCGCGTGCGCCTGCCGCTGGTGCGCACCCACACCTGGGAAATGTGGCCCGAGGACGCGCCCGAGCGACTGGTTTCGCTGACGCTGGAGCCGGTGCTGCAGGCCAACCACACCGACACGGTGCTGCGCGCGGTCCTGGACGGCGCCGGCATCTGCGCCATGACGGTGGACGTGGGTGGGGCCTACCTGACCCGGGGCGAACTCGTGCGCGTGCTGTCGCCGTGGATCCTGGGGCGCTTGTCGCTGTACGCGGCCCTGCCCAGCCGCAAGTTCCTGCCGCAGCGCACCCGGGTGTTCATGGACTTTCTGACCGAGCACGCCCGGCGCCAGCGCGCCCAGGCCCTGGCGGTGTGCAGCGCGCGCCCGGGCGCCGCACAGGGCCCGGGGGTCACGGCGGGGTCGGCGTCCGCGCCAGAAAGGCCTCGAAATCCGCCGGCGCCAGGGGCCGGCTGAACAGGTAGCCCTGCAACTCGTCGCAGCCGCGCTCGCGCAGGAAGTCGCGCTGGGCCTCGGTTTCGACGCCCTCGGCAATGGTCGTCATGCCCAGGCTGTGCGCCATCTGGACGATGGCGGTGACGATGGCCTGGTCGTCGCGGTCGACGGTGAGTTCGCGCACAAAGGACTGGTCGATCTTGAGCTTGTCCACGGCAAAGCGCTTGAGGTAGCTCATGGACGAGTAGCCGGTGCCGAAGTCGTCGATGGACAGGCGGAAACCCGCCGCCGACAGCGCCGCCATGGTCTGGCGGGCGGCTTCCGGGTGTTTCAGGGCCACCGCTTCGGTCAGCTCCAGCTCCAGGCTGTGTGGCGGCACCCCGGCTTCGGCGGCGATCCGCGTCACGTGCTCGGCCAGCCCCGGCTGCGCGAATTGGATGGCCGAGAGGTTCACCGCCACGGTCAGGTCGGTGCGGCCGGTGTCCTGCCAGCGGCGCAGCTGCTGCGTGGCGCTGCGCAGCACCCAGTCGCCGATCGGCACAATCAGGCCGTTTTCTTCGGCCATGGGCACGAATTCGGCCGGCGACACCGCGCCCCACTGCGGGTTGTTCCAGCGCAGCAGGGCTTCGGCGCCGACCACGCGGCCGTCGTCCAGCCGGCACTGCGGCTGGTACACGAGGTGCAGCTCGTCGCGCGCCAGGGCCTGTTTCAGGGCGTTGCCCAGGGCCAGGGTGCGGGCGGTGTGCCGCTGCATGTCCGGCGCGTAGAAACGGAAGGCGTTGCGCCCGTCCTGCTTGACCTGGTACATGGCCGATTCGGCCGCCATCTGCAGGCTTTCCAGGTTGTCGCCGTCGTTGGGGAACAGCGCCACGCCAATCGACGCACCGACGATCAGTTCCTGGTTGGCCAGGGTCAGGGGCTGTTGCAGGGCGTGCAGCAGGCGCGTGGCCATGGTGGCGGCCTGGTGCTGGTTGGTGTCGGGCAGCAGCACCAGGAAGGCGTCGCCGGAGTGGCGCGAGACCGTGTCCTGGTCGCGCAACTGGGCCTGCAGGCGCTGGGCCAGCTCGCGCAACAGCAGATCGCCGGAGGCCGTGCCCAGTGCGTCGTTCACCACCTTGAAGTGGTCCAGGTCGATGGTCATGAGCGTCAGGGCCTGCCCGTTCTGGCGCACCCGCTCCAGGGCCTGGGTGAAGCGTTCCTGCAACTGGGCCCGGTTCGGCAGACCGGTCAGCTGGTCGAAGTGCGACAGTTGCCGGATGCGTTCGGCCGCAGCTTTTTTCTCGGTCACGTCCTCTTTGTGGGCGAGGTAGTTGACCACCTCGCCGGCGCTGTTGCGCACGGGGTAGATCAGCACCTGTTCGATGTAGTCGCTGCCGTCCTTGCGGCGGTTGGTCAGTTCGCCCTGCCACGGCTGCCCCGCCACCAGGCGCTCCCACATGGCGCGGTACACCGACGCTGGCGTTTTGCCCGAATGCAGCAGGCGCGGGTTCTGGCCGAGCAGTTCCTCCAGGCGGTAGCCGGTGCTGCGGCAGCAGGCTGGGTTGGCGTATTCGATGCGCGCCTCCAGGTCGGTGATCACCACCGGGTAGGGGTTCTGCGCCACCGCGGCCGACAGTTTTTCGATGGTGGCGGTCTGGGCCTTGCGCTCGGTCACGTCGCGGGCCGAGGCGTAAAAGCGGTCGCCCCCGGCCTTGGCGCGCCATTCGATGTGGCGAATCCCGCCGTCCAGGCCAATCCAGCGGTTGTCGAAATCGACCACATCGGTCTGGCCGCGCAACTGGGCCAGCGCGGCCAGGGTGCCGGGCCGGTCGGCCGGGTGGATGAAATCCAGGAAGCGCCGGCCCTGGAGGTGGGTGGTGGGGTGGCCGGTGACCCGTTCCCAGGCACCGTTGACGCGCAGCAGGGTGCTGTGGTGGTCGGCGATGCAGAACAGGTCGAGGTTGGCGCTGAAGAAGTGGTCGAGTTCGGCCTGCTGCGCCTGCAGGCGCCGTTCGCGCCGGCGCCGGTCGAGCAGTTGCCACAGGTTCTGGGCCAGGATGCGCAGGGCATCTTCGTCGTGGTCGTTGTAGGGCGTGGCCTTGTTGCCCAGGCCGAGCACGGCCACCACTTCGGTGTTGTCCAGCACCGGCACGGCCAGCCAGCGTTGCAGCGGTGGGTGGAGCGTGTCCGCGTTGACGCGCAGCGGTGTCTGGCGTTGCAGCACGCCGGCCCAGGGAGCCGTCGGGGTTGGGTCGTTCCACAGATCGGCCAGGCCGGGGTCGTTGCCCACGCTGACCCCCATCCAGTGGGCCGCCCCTTCGCCCGTGAGCCCCCCGAGGGCGCTGTGACCGATGGCCACGGCGCTGCCGGTCAAGGTGAGCGCCTGCTCCAGCCCGTGGCGCAGCAGGCCGGCGTCGTCGAGCCGGCGGGCGGCTTCCGGCAGGGTCAGCAGGGCGGCGTTCAGCCGGGCCTTGTGCCGCAGGCGGATTTCGTCGTTGACGATGTCGGTGACGTCGCGCGAGAGCACGAGGAAATGGGGCGCCGCTTGCGGTTCTGTGCCGCTGCGCGCGATGGACAACTCGAAGTGGCGCAGGCCGTTGGGCACCTCCAGCGTGATCCGGGCACCGCGGGCCACCCCCTCGGTGGCGGCGGTGGCCAGGGCCTGGAGGCAGGTCTGGGCCGCGGCCTGGGGCATCACCTCGCGCAGGTTGCGCCCGACCAGCAGTTGGGCCTCGGCCAGCAGCAGGCCCTCCTTGTGCGCGGGCACGTCCAGGTAGTTGCCGTCCAGGTCCATCTCGAACAGCAGGTCGGGCAGGGTGTCCAGGGTGGCGCTCAGGCGTTGTTCCGAGGCGCGTAACTGCTGGTAGGGGCGTTGCACCGTTTCCACGAACAAGGCGCGGTAGAGGAAGGCGTAGGCGACGATCTTGTAGAGGTGGCCGACCAGGTTGTAGACGTCGCTGACGTCGGCGTAGAGCGTGAAGAAGAATTCGCTCATGGCCATGGTGGCGGAGGCCACCAGCAGGCCGCTGGTGTTGTACTGCCGGGGCCGGCGCAGCTGGTGCACGAACAGGGCGGCCGCGGTGGCGTAGGCCGCGATCAGGCCGTACTCGTAGTGCAGCTTGAAGTCCGTCAGCCCGGTGCCGGGGACGAAGGTGCGGGGCACCCAGTCCGGCCGAAACAGGAAGACCCCGTGGGCCAGGCCGACCACGCCCACGACCCCAAGCACCCATGCGGCCCGTGGCAGGCGCGCCGTGTGCTGCCACGGCAGCAGGGCCGCCCCCAGCAGCGCCAGGGCCGCCAGGGTGCGGGCGGCGAACCAGAAGTTGATGGCTTTTTCCGGGCCGCTGGCGGTGACGAAGGCCGGCATGCCGGTGTAGGACAGCAGGTGCGACAGGTCGAGCAGGCCGACCCCGAGGAAGAGGATCGAGGTCCACAGCACGCCGCGGGAGGGCTGGTACAGCTGGGTGTTCCAGCCCACCGCGAACACCAGGCCCGCGATGGCCACCGCCACCACTTCCAGGGCGGTGTGCAGGGGGGCGTAGTTGGCCAGCCCCTTGGCCATTTGCGGCGCCGGCAGGAGCAGCACCAGCACCAGCAGCAGGCCCAGCCCGGCCACGGCACGCAAAGCGTTCGGGGTCTCGCGGCCGTGGCTGGGGTGGATCATGCGCCCATCGTACTAGATGACCGGGTGGATTCGGCCCCTCGTGCAGGGGGGCTCAGTCGTCCAGCCCGAGCAGGGCCAGGCCGTACAGCGGAGCGCCGAGCCAGGGACGCCAACAGGTTTCGCTGGCCCAGCCGGCCCAGCCGTAGCATTCGCTCACGCTGCGCAGCGCCTGCAGTTGCAGGCGGGGGTGGGGGGCGGTGAGCTCGTCGGGGTGGTGCAGGCCCCAGCGGAACTGGGCGCCGGTCGGGCCGACGCTGGGGTGGTGCTGGGCCCGGCCCACCGCCAAGTGCGACAGGGTGTCCAGCAGGCAGAGCGAACCCCTCGGGGCTTCGGTGGCGAATTCGCGCAGCACCGCCTGCGCCTGGGCCGGCTCCAGGTACATCAGCACCCCTTCCAGCAGCAACAGCACCGGCTGGGCGCTGTTCTGGGGGGGCAGGCCCAGGGTGTGCCACCAGCCGGGCTGGCTCAGGTCCACCGTGGCGTTGCGCCAGCGCGGGTGTTGGATGGGCAGCAAGGCCGTGCGCAAGGCCGCCACTTCGGGCAGGTCGGCGTCGATCCAGTGGTTGCGCCCGGTGTCGAGCCACTGGAAGTGGGTGGACAGGCCGCAGCCGAGGTTGGCGCCGGTGGCGTCCGGGTGGCGCGCGAAAAAGGCCCGCCCCCAGGTTTTCAGCAGGGCGGTGCGCCACAGGATGTTGAGGACGGTGGCGCCGTCCGCCAGGTAGGGCTGGCTGTCGGCGCCCAAGCCGCACAGCAGGGCCGCCGCGTGGGCGTCGTGGCAGTCCAGCCAGGGGAAGTTGCGCCCGCCACCGGCGCGCGCGGCCAGGGGAATCAGCAGGGTGCTGGGCACCGCGTGCAGGGCTTGCGCGCCGAGGCCTTCGGGGCGTTCGTGGCGCGGGCTGGCGCAGTGGGTGCGGCCACCGTGCCGGACGATCGGGTCCATGCTCTCCCCCTGGCGTCTCAAGGCGCCGGTTGTGGTCAAGGGTGCGTGCTTGTCCTGGGACCTTAGCCGTGAAATCGCCCGGTGGCAAGCCGGGTTTGTGCCCGGGCGCGGGCGTTCAGCCGGGCGGGGTGCGGTGGGCCTGTTGCAGGGCGTCGAGAAAGGCCCGGGTCAGGCGCGAGGGCGCGGGCGAGCGCCGCACGATGGCCGAAAACCGGCAGGTGTAGCGCAGCACCTCGGGGGCCACGGCGCGCATCTGGCCGGCCTGCACGAAGCCGGCGGCGTAGTGGTCGGGCAGAAAGCCGACGAAAGCGCCGGACAGCACCAGCGTGGCCACCGCTTCCTGGTCGGAGGCGGTGGCGCGGCGCTCCAGCCGGCGCTGGTGGGCCAGGGCCATGTTGGGCGAGTGGTAGCCGAGCGCGGCCAGGTCCTGCTGGCGCAGCGCGTCCCAGTCTGGCGCCGGGGCGGGTGGGTCGAACCAGGCGTGGCCCCGGCCGGCGTAGAGCTGCATGGTTTCGCCAAACAGGTCGGTGTAGGCCAGGGTGTCGGAGTGGCGGTGCTCGGGGATCACGCCCAGGTGGTAGCGGCCGTCGATGACGCCGCGCTCGATCATGCCGATGGTGCCCACGTGCAGGTGCAGCGTGGCCTGCGGCACGGCCTGGCGGAAGCGGGCCACGGCGGCGGCGATGTGGGCTTCGGGGTTGGAGGCGGTTTTTTCGAACAGCGCCACGTGCAGGTCGCCGCCCAGGCGGCGGTGGATGTCGTGCAGCCGGCCGCGGAAGGCGTCGGTGGCGGCGAGCAGGCCCAGCGCCGCGTCGTACACCTGCTCGCCCTCGGGCGTGAGGGCGAAGCCGGCCCGCCCGCGCCGGCACAGCACCAGGCCGAGCCGGGTTTCCAGGTCTTTCACGTGCCGACTGATGGTGGACATGGCGATGTTCAGCTCCAGCTCGGCCGAGGCCATGCCGCCGCACTCCACCACGCTTTTGAACACGCGCAGCAGGCGCAGGTCGGCGTCGCCCAATTGGCCCAGCCAGGCCAGGTTTTTCACTTGCATGAATCTTCAACCAAGGATGGGTATTTCGTCATTCATAAGAGTAACACCGCGGCCGACAATGGCCGCCATCCCCGCTTGTTCCCCGTTTTCCCCGGAGCCTTTGTCCATGGACCTGACCGACAGCCAGCACCTGCAACACCCACCCCGCACCGACGCCGCCTGGCTCGACGCGCACTGGATGCCCTACACCGGCAACCGCGATTTCAAGGCCCACCCGCGCCTGCTGACGCAGGCCAGCGGCGCCTACTACACCACCGCCGAAGGCCGGCGCGTGTTCGACGGCCTGTCGGGCCTGTGGTGCACCGGCCTGGGCCACGCCCGCCGCGAGATCGTCGAGGCCGTCAGCCGCCAGGTGGCGACGCTGGACTACTCACCCGCCTTCCAGTTCGGCCACCCGTTGTCGTTCGAGCTGGCCAACAAGATCGTGGAGCGCATGCCCGCGGGCTTGAGCCACGTGTTCTTCACCGGTTCGGGTTCCGAGTCGGCCGACACCTCGCTGAAGATGGCCCGGGCCTACTGGCGGGCCAAGGGCCAGGCCAGCAAGACGCGCCTGATCGGCCGCCTCAAGGGCTACCACGGGGTGAACTTTGGCGGCATCTCGGTCGGCGGCATCGTCGCCAACCGCAAGCTCTTTGGCCAGGGCGTGGAGGCCGACCACCTGCCCCACACCCAGCCACCCGCTGGCAGCTTTTACCGCGGCATGCCACCCACCGGGGCGGAGCTGGCCGACGAGCTGCTCAACCTGATTGCCCTGCACGACGCGTCCAACATCGCCGCGGTGATCGTCGAGCCGTTTTCGGGCTCGGCCGGCGTGGTGATTCCGCCGCAGGGTTACCTGCAACGCCTGCGCGAGATTTGCACGCAGAACAACATCCTGCTGATTTTTGACGAGGTGATCACCGGTTTTGGCCGTTGCGGCGCCTGGACCGGGGCCGAGGCCTTCGGCGTCACGCCCGACATTCTGAACTTCGCCAAGCAGGTGACCAACGGCGTGCAGCCGCTGGGCGGCGTGGTGGCCCGGCGCGAAATTTACGACACCTTCATGGCCCAGGGTGGCCCCGACTACATGCTGGAGTTTCCGCACGGGTACACCTATTCGGCGCACCCGGTGGCGTGCGCGGCCGGCATCGCCTCCATGGACCTGCTGGCGCAGGAAGACGCGCCGCAGCGCGTGCGCGAACTGGCGCCGCATTTCGAGAACGCGGTGCATGGCCTGAAGGGGGCCCGGCACGTGGCCGACATCCGCAACTTCGGTCTGGCCGCGGGCCTCACCATCGCCGCGGCGCCGGGCGAGCCGGCCAAGCGCCCTTACCAGATCGCCATGGCGATGCTGGCCAAGGGCTACTACGTGCGCTACGGCGGCGACACCATCCAGCTGGCACCGCCCTTCATCAGCACCCCGGCCGAGATCGACAGCCTGGTCAGCGCGCTGGGCGACACGCTGCAGGCCACCGACTGACTCAGAACCCGCCCACGGCCCGGTACAGCGCCACCCGGTTCTGCAACCGGGCGTAGCGCGTCTGCACCAGGGCCTGTTCGGCGCTGAAGAGGCTGCGCTGGGCGTCCAGCACCTCCACCTGGCTGGCCACGCCCTGGCGCAAGCGGAGTTCCGACAGGCGCAGGCGTTCGGCTTCGGCCCGCACCAGCGCCTGCTGCGCTTCGAGTTGCGCACCCAGGGTGTCGCGCCCGGCCAGGGCGTCGTTCACTTCCTTGAACGCGGTCTGGATGGTTTTTTCGTACTGCGCCAGCGCCACCTCGCGGCCGGCCTGGGCCGAGGCCAATCCGGCGCGGTTGGCGCCGCCGTCGAAGATGGGCAGCAGCGCCTGCGGCGCCAGCGTCCAGCCCCAGGAGCCGCCGGCAAACAGGCCGGACAGCTCGCTGCTGGCCGAACCCACGCTGGCGGTGAGCGAGATGCGCGGGAAAAACGCCGCGCGCGCCGCACCGATCTGTGCATTCGCCGCGGCCAGTTGCTGTTCGGCCGAGCGGATGTCGGGCCGCTCCAGCAGCACGCGCGAGGGCAGGACCAGCGGCACCGCGGCCAGCACCGGGTCGGCATTGGCCGGGGCGGCGGGGACGCTGGCCGGTGCCGGGTCGGTCGCCAGCGACTGGCCGACCAGCAAGGCCAGGGCGTTGCGCGACAGCGCGCGTTGCCGCTGCTGTTGCGCCAGCGTGGCGCGGGCCGACGCCAGCAGCGATTCGGCCTGGCGCAACTCGAGGGCGGTGGCGGTACCGTGGTCGAAGCGCAGTTGCGTCAGGCGCAGGCTGGTTTCGCGGGTGCCCAGGGTGCGTGCGGTCAGCGCCAGCAGGGCCTCGTTGGCCTGCAGGTCGAGCCAGGCGGTGGCGACGCCCGCCACCAGGCTGACCCGGGTGAAGCGCAGCGCCTCTTCCGAGGCCAGGTACTGGGCGCGGACCGCTTCGCGCAGGCTTTCCAGCCGGCCAAAGAAGTCGAGTTCCCAGCCGCTGACCAGCAGGCCACCGGTGTAGACGCTGCTGATGGGCGCGTTCTCGCCGGTGGTCTGGCGGCTGCCGGTGACGCCGGCGTTGACCGTGGGCAGGCGCGCCGCTTCGCGCACGCGCAGCTGCGCCCGCAGCTGTTCCACCTGCGCCGCGGCGATGCGTGCGTCGCGGTTGTTGTCCAGCGCCTGCTGCACCAGGGTGCGCAGGGCGGGGTCGGTGACGAAGTCCTGCCAGGGCAGGGCCTGCACCGCGGCGTCGCCGGGCACGGCGGCCTCGGCACCGCTCCAGGCGGCGGGCAGTGTGGTGTCGGGTCGCTGGTGGGGCTGGAATTGCGAGCAGCCGGCCAGGGCCACCAGGCAGGCCGCCAGGGCCGTGTGCCGCCACGGCAGCGTGGGGCGGGTTTCAGTCATGTCGCACTCCCATGTGTTCGGCATCGTGCTGATGCACCAGGTGCTGGCGCGCGCTGCCCTTGAACAGCGAGCGCACCACCACGAAAAACACCGGCACGAAGACCACGGCCAGCACCGTGCCGGTGACCATGCCGCCGATCACCCCGGTGCCGATGGCGCGCTGGCTGGCCGAGCCGGCGCCGGTGGCCATGGCCAGCGGCACCACGCCCGCGGTGAAGGCCAGCGAGGTCATGACGATGGGGCGGAAGCGCAGGTGGGCGGCCTCCAGTGCCGCGTCCATCAGGCTTTTGCCCTGGGCCTGCAGGTCCTTGGCGAACTCGATGATCAGGATCGCGTTCTTCGCCGACAGGCCGATGATGGTGATCAGGCCGACCTGGAAGTACACGTCGTTGGCGTAGCCGCGCAGCAGCGTGGCCAGCAGCACGCCGATCACGCCCAGCGGCACCACCAGGATGACGGCCAGCGGGATGGTCCAGCTCTCGTACAGCGCGGCCAGGCACAGGAACACCGCCAGGATGGCGAAGGCGTAGACGATGTAGGCTTGCGCGCCGGCGAGTTTTTCTTCGCGCGACTGGCCGGTCCACTCGTAGCCAAAGCCCGGCGGCAGTTGGGCCGCGAGTTTTTCCATCTCGGCCATGGCGTCGCCGGTGCTGTAGCCGGGCGCGGCGCTGCCGCTCAGGCGCATGGCGGGGTAGCCGTTGTAGCGCACGGTTTGCATGGGGCCCACCACCCAGCGGGTGCTGGCAAAGGCCGACAGCGGCACCGCCTGCCCGCGGCTGTTCTGCACCGTCAGCCGCAGCAGGTCGTCGGGCTGCATGCGCGCCGGGGCGTCGGCCTGCACCACCACGCGCTGCAGGCGCCCGGCGTTGGGGAAGTCGTTCACATAGGCCGAGCCCAGGGACGTGCCCAGTGCGCTGGCGATGCTGTCGAAGCCCACGCCCAGGGCTGCGGCTTTCTCGCGGTCGATGTCGAGTTGCAGCTGCGGCGCCGGCTCCAGGCCGTCGGGGCGCACCTGGGTCAGCACCGGGCTTTTGGCGATCAGGCCCAGCATCTGGTTGCGGGCGGCCAGCAGGGCGTCAAAGCCCTGGCCGGCGCGGTCCTGCAGCCGGAAGCTGAAGCCCGAGGCCGAGCCCAGTTCGGGAATGGGCGGCGGGCTCAAGGGGAAGATGAAGGCGTCGCGCACGCCCATCAGAGCGCCAAAGGCGCGGCCGGCAACGGCCTCGGCGCTGCTGCCGGGGGCGGCGCGTTCGGCCCAGTCCTTGAGCGTGACGAAGGCCAGGGCCGCGTTCTGCCCCTGCCCCGAAAAGCTGAAGCCCAGCACGCCGACCATGCTCTGCACCTCGGGCTGCTGGAGCATGAAGTCCTCGACCTGCTTCATCACCGCGCTGGTGCGCTCCTGCGTGGCGCCCGGGGGCAGTTGCACGTTGACCAGCATCGTGCCCTGGTCCTCGTTCGGCAGGAAGGAGGCCGGCAGGCGCTGGTACACCACCGCCGCGGCCCCGATCACGGCCAGGTAGACCACCATGGTGCGCCCGCTGCGCGACAGCAGCCGCCCCAGCCAGCTTTCGTAGTCCTTGGCCGTGCGCGAGAAGCCGCGGTTGAACCAGCCGAAGAAGCCGGTTTTTTCGTGGTGGTGGCCGGCCTCCACCGGCTGCAGCAGGCTGGCGCACAGCGCTGGCGTGAGCGACAGCGCGAAGAAGGCCGAAAACGCGATGGACACGCCCATCACCGCCGCGAACTGGCGGTAGATGTTGCCGACCGAACCGCTGAAAAACGCCAGCGGCACGAACACCGAGATCAGCACCACGGTGATGCCGACGATGGCGCCCGAGATCTGCCGCATCGCCTTGTGCGTGGCCTCGCGCGGGCCCAGGCCCTCCTCGCTCATGATGCGTTCGACGTTCTCCACCACCACGATGGCGTCGTCCACCACGATGCCGATGACCAGCACCATGCCGAACATGGTCAGCACGTTGATGGAGAAGCCCATGGCCAGCAGCGCGCCGAAGGTGCCCAGCAGCGCGACCGGCACCACGATGGTGGGGATGACGGTGTAGCGCCAGTTCTGCAGGAACAGGAACATGACCAGGAACACCAGCAGCACCGCCTCGCCCAGCGTGACCACCACCTTTTCGATGGAGATCTTGACGAAGCGCGAGCTGTCGTAGGGGATGGCCCAGCTCATGCCGGCGGGGAAGAAGCGCTCCAGCTCGGTCAGCTTGTCGCGCACCGCCTGGGCGGTGGCCAGGGCGTTGCCGCTGGGCGAAAGCTGCACACCGATGCCGGTGGACGGCTGGCCGTTGAGGCGGGCGGTGGTGGCGTAGAGCTGGCCGCCGAGTTCGATGCGGGCCACGTCTTTCAGGCGCACGCTCGAGCCGTCGGCGTTGGCGCGCAGCAGCAACCGGCCGAACTCGTCCACGCTGCTCAACTGCCCCTTGACGACCACGGTGGCGGCGATGCCCTGGCCGGCCACATTGGGCAAAGCGCCGATTTCACCGGCCGATACCTGCGCGTTCTGTGCGCGGATGGCCGCGGTCACGTCGGCCGCGCTCAGGCCGTAGCCCTGCAGCTTGGCGGGGTCGATCCACACCCGCATGGCGCGTTCGGTGCCGAACAGCTGGGCCTGGCCCACGCCGGCCACGCGCTGCAGCTCGGGCAGCACGTTGCGCGAGGCGTAGTCGCCCAGGGCCACCGGGTCCCAGGCCGGGTCTTTGCTGGAGAGGATGGCGAACAGCAGGAAGTTGTTGCGCGACTTGTCCACGCGCACGCCCTGCTGCGTCACCGCCGACGGCAGGCGCGGGGTGGCGCGGCTCAGGCGGTTCTGCACGTCCACCTGGGCCAGGTCGGGGTTGGTGCCGGGCTGGAAGCTCAGGGTCAGCGTGCCGGTGCCGTTGGCCTGCGCCACCGACTCCATGTAGATCAGCCCGGGCGAGCCGTTCATTTCGCGTTCGATGACGGACAGCACGCTGTCTTCGAGCGTCTGCGCCGAGGCACCGGGGTAGGTGGCGTTGACGACGATGGACGGTGGTGCCACCGGTGGGTACTGCGCGATGGGCAGCTGGGTGATGGACACCACCCCCAGCACCACCACGAACAGCGCGATCACCCATGCGAAGATGGGGCGGTCGATGAAGAACTTGGCCATGGCGGTCCCTTACTTGGCCGCGCCGGCCTGGGCTGCCGGGGCTGGGGCGGGGCCGCCCGGCGGCTGCCAGGGCACCGCCTTCACCGGGGCGCCGCCGCGCAGTTTCTGGAAGCCGTCCACCATCACCTGGTCGCCGGCCTGCAGGCCTTCCAGCACCACCCACTGGCCGTTTTGCTGGCTGCCCAGCTTCACCGGGCGCGGCGCCACCTGGCCGTCGGCGCCCACCACCATCACGCTGTCGCCCTGCGGCGAGCGCGTCACGGCCTGTTGCGGCAGCGTCACCGCGTCCGCCGCCTGGGCCTGCGCCAGGCGCACGCGCACGTACATGCCGGGCAGCAGGGTGCCGCCGGGGTTGGGCACCTCGGCGCGCAGCGTGACCTGGCCGCTGGTGTTGTCCACCGTCAGGTCGGTGAACAGCAGTTTGCCCGGTTTCGGGTGCAGCGTGCCGTCTTCCAGCACCACCTGCACCGTG
>NZ_NWMV01000097.1 GCF_002837145.1 Macromonas nakdongensis
GCCGGGCTGGCCGGGTTGGGCGTGCCCGCGCGGGTGGTGACGCAGCTGGCCCCGGCCTGGACCACCGACTGGATGAGCGCGGCCGCCAAGGACAAGCTGCGCGCCTACGGCATCGCCCCGCCGCACGCGGCCTGCGCGGGCGAGCGGGCCGGCGAAGGCGTGCTGCGTTTCGTGCGCGGTGCCGCCGAGCCGGGCCCGGCCGTGGCCTGCCCGCACTGCGGTTCGGTGCACACCGTGGAATCGTCGCGTTTCGGTTCCACCGCCTGCAAGGCGCTTTACAAATGCCTGGACTGCCAGGAACCGTTCGACTACTTCAAGCCCTACTGACGACCCACCGGGCGCCCCCGGCGGCCCGCGGAGATTGCCCCATGTCTGCACCCCGTTTCCACGAACTCACCGTCAAGCGTGTCAGCCCCGAAGCCGCGGGCGCCGTGGCCATCACTTTCGACATCCCCGAAGCCGCGCGCGAGGCCTTCCGCTTCGAGCCCGGCCAGTTCCTCACCCTGCGCGCCCAGGTCGGCGGGCAGGACGTGCGCCGCAACTACTCCATCAGCAGCCCACGCAGCCGTCTGGCCCGCGCCGGCGAGCTGGAGGTGGGCATCCGCCCGGTGGAGGGTGGGGTGTTTTCCAACTGGGCCGCCACCGCCGTCCAGGCCGGCGACACCCTGCTCGTCATGCCGCCGGAAGGCCGCTTCACCGTGCAGAAGGCGCGCGCCATCCACCGCGTCGGTTTTGCCGCGGGCTCGGGCATCACGCCCATCTTGTCCATCGCCGCCAGCACGCTGGAGGAGCAGCCCGGCTCCAAGTTCACCCTGGTGTACGGCAACCGCCGCATGGGCAGCGTGATGTTCAACGAGGCCTTGCAGGACCTGAAGGACCGCTATGCAGACCGCTTCACCATGATCCATGTGCTTTCGCGCCAGGCGCAGGAGGTGGACCTGCTCCAGGGCCGCATCGACCGGCAGAAGGTGCGCGACATCGTTGCCGCGCTGCTGCCCGCCCCGAGCATGGACGAGGTCTTCATCTGCGGCCCCGAGGCCATGATCGAGGCCACCGAGCAGGCGCTGCAGGCCCTGGGTGTGCCGGCCAACCGCATCCACACCGAACGCTTTGCCAGCTCGGCCGCGCAGGCGCAGAAGGTGCAGGCCGACACCGACGCCGCCGGCCGCGAAGCCCCTGCGGGCCAGACGGTGCAGTTGTCGGTGCTGGTGGACGGGAAAACCCACGAACTGGCCATGGCCCCGGGCGAGCACGTGCTCGACGTGGCGCTCAACGCCGGGCTGGACCTGCCCTATTCGTGCAAGGGTGGGGTGTGCTGCACCTGCCGCTGCAAGGTGCTGGACGGTCAGGTGGCCATGGACAAAAATTTCACCCTGGAAGCGGCCGAGGTGGCCCAGGGCTTTGCGCTGAGCTGCCAGGCCCGCGCCCTGACCGGGCGCCTGGTGGTGAGCTTTGACGAGCGCTGAGCGGCTGCCGGCGGCGTCATCCGGGGACTTCGCCGCTGGCCGGGGCTGAACTTTGTGGCTGGCGCCAGGTCTAGCCCAGCAGGCCCGCGCCTTCGCCGCGGGCAGCCCGAGGACCACGCATGAAATGCCCCCACTGCACCGACGTGACCCTGGCGATGACCGAACGCCAGGGCGTCGAGATCGACTACTGCCCGCAATGCCGCGGCGTTTGGCTGGACCGCGGTGAGCTGGACAAGTTGATCGAGCGCAGCGCCACCGCCGCGCCGGCCCAGGCCCCGGTGCCGCCGCGCCGCCCCGATTTCGTCGATTCCGATTACCGCCATGGCGGCTACGGGTACAAGAAGCGCAAATCCTGGCTCAGCGAAATCTTCGACTGAACCGCGCGGCCGAGGCCCTGCCCCGACCGCGCGGGGCCGGTCACCGCACCGTGACCACGTCGCGGTGCATCGGCGCCAGCAGCGCCAGCATCTGGTTCTGGCGGGTGAAGGGGATGCCCTTGGCGTCCATGCTCGCCTGCAGCACTTCCACCAAGCGGTTGAAGTGGGCCGGGGTGATGTTCAGGCCGGCGTGCGACTGCACCATGTTGCGGCCGCTGTACTGGCAGGGGCCGCCGGCCAGCTGGCAGGTCTGCTCGGTCAGCAGGCGCGACAGGTTTTGCAGGTTGGTGGTCTTGAACTGGTCGCCGATGGCGGTGTCGGCGGCCAGGCGCTGGACGAAGTCGTCCATGAGCGCCTGCAGGCCGGCCTTTTCGCCAAACGCCTGGTACAGCCCGGCGGCGGGGGCCACCGGGTAGGCAGTGGCGTTGCTTTGGGCCAGTGCGGCACCGGTGCCGAACAGGGCGCTGGCGCACAGCGCCAGGGTGGTGAGGAGGGTTTTCATGCTGAACTTTCCAAATGGGGGGTGAAGGCGGTCAGAACGCCACCTGGGCCGACAGGTAGGCGCCGCGTTGCTTGCGGTTGGCGGTCAAACCCGGGGCGATCTTGCCCAGGTCCACGTAGGCTGCCGTCAGCGACAGGTTCTTGCTCGGCGCCCAGGCGATGAAGACGTCCTTCCAGTGGTCCGCTTCCAGGGCCCCCGGAATGAACTCGTTGCGCAGCTTGTTCGTCATGGCGCGGTACTCAAACCCCACGGCCAGGTCTTTGCGCAGCAGGTACGCCACCGAGATTTCGGGGCGCAGCTCGTAGCCGTTGTCCAGGTTGCCGCCGAAGCCGAGCAGCCCGTTCTGGTTGGCTTTGGTGGCCCGCAGCGTGCCGTTCACCAACAGCCCCTGGGCCAGGAACAGCTTGGTGGCGCTGACGTACACGTCGGTGCCGCTGCGCTTGGCGCCCAGCACGCCCTCGACCACGCCCTCGGTGAAGGCGTTGGCCGCCAGCCGTTTGTGCTGGATGCCCACGGCGATCTGCGGCATCCAGGTGTCGCTGTCCAGCACCGCATCGCCCGCAATGCGGTACTTGGCGCCGAAGATGTCCTGCTTCAGGGGCAGGCCCCCAAAGGTGGGCGGGATGCCCAAGGCACCGTCCAGCACGCCCAGGGCGTTGCCGGTGTTGAACTTCTGGTGCGCCAACGACAGCTCGAAGCGGTCGTGCAGGCCCACCGCCACGCCGTAGCCGGTGAGCGCGTAGTCGTCGGTCACGGCACGGCTGGCGTAAGCCGCCACACCGATTTCACCGCCCGAGGCTTGCGAGCCGATCACCGCCCAGGGCGACAGGCCACCGCCGGCCGCGCCTTCGATGGTGCTGACGCCGCCGGTCAGCAGGAGTTTGCCGGTGTCGGCCTGGGCCGCGAGTGGGGTGAGGCCTGCGGCCGCTGCCGCGGCCACCGCGCCAGCCACCAAGCGGCCGCGCGCGACCGAAGAGAGGAGTGTGTTCATGGTGTGTACCTGTGAAGGGTTCGGTGTCAGACGACCTGACCTTCTGGGTACGCACCCACTCCAGCAATGGATGTGCCGGGTGCCGGTTTTCAGGGTTTACACGGAGTTTCCCCGCTACCAGCCCCGCGCGCGTGGTTTCGACGGGCGCGGAGCCGCGTGCTCAGTCCCCGGGCGCGGCCGGGCGGTCCCAGCCGTAGCGGGCAGGGCCGGCCGACCCGATGTCCGCCGAGCGCTCGGCCGAGCGCAGGGTGTTCTCGATCAGCATGGTCACCGTCATCGGGCCCACGCCGCCGGGCACCGGGGTGATCCACGAGGCTTTTTCCTTCACCTCGTCGAAGCACACGTCACCGACGATGCGGCCGTCCGGCAGGCGGTTGATGCCGACGTCGATGACGATGGCGCCGCGCTTGACCATCTGCGGCACGATCAGCCCGGGTTTGCCGGCCGCGACGATGAGGATGTCGGCCAGGATGGTGTGCTGCGCCAGGTCGCGCGTCTTCGCGTGGCAGATGGTGACGGTGGCCTCGCGCTGCAGCAGCATCAGGCCCATGGGCTTGCCGACGATGTTGCTGGCGCCCACCACCACCACGTTCTGGCCGGCCACATCGGTGCCGGTGGCGTCCAGCAGCAGTTGCACGCCGTAGGGGGTACAGGGCGGGAAGATGCTGTTGCCGGTGACCAGCGCGCCGACGTTGTAGAGGTGGAAGCCGTCCACGTCCTTGTCCACCGCGATCGCCTCCAGCACGCGCGCCACCGGGATGTGTGGCGGCAGCGGCAGCTGCACCAGGATGCCGTGCACCTGCTCGTCGGCGTTCAGGCGTTCGATGGTGGCGAGCACCTCGGCCTCGCTCACGTCGGCGGGCAGGCCCACGTGCAGGGAGCGCACGCCACACTCTTCGCAGGCCTTGATCTTGTTGCCGACGTAGACCTGCGAGGCCGGGTTGTCGCCCACCAGGATCACCGCCAAGCCGGGCTGCACGCCCTGGGCCTGGAGGTGCCCCACCCGTTCGCGGAAACCGGCACGAAGTTGCCGCGACAGCGCCTTGCCGTCAATGATCTGGGCGGTCATGGCGCGGGCTCAGCGGAACACCACGGTCTTGTTGCCGTGGATCAGCACCCGGTCTTCCAGGTGGTAGCGCAGGCCGCGCGCCAGCACCGCCTTCTCCACGTCCTTGCCGCTGCGCACCAGTTCTTCGGGCACGTCGGAGTGGTCGATGCGGATCACGTCCTGCTCGATGATCGGGCCCTGGTCGAGTTCGGAGGTGACGTAGTGGCAGGTCGCGCCGATCAGCTTGACGCCGCGCTGGAAGGCCTGGTGGTAGGGCTTGGCGCCGATGAAGCTGGGCAGGAAGCTGTGGTGGATGTTGATGATCTGGCCCGGGAACTTGTCGCACAGGTCGGGCGAGAGGATCTGCATGTAGCGCGCCAGCACCATGGCGTCGGCGTCGGCCTCGCGGTAGAGCCGCTCGACCTCGGCGTAGGCATGGACCTTGGTGTCGGGCGTGACCGGCACGTGGTGGAAGGGGATGCCGTGCCACTCCACCAGGCCGCGGAAGGTTTCGTGGTTGGAGATGACGCAGGGGATGTCGATGTCCAACTCGCCGGACTGCCAGCGGCCCAGCAGGTCGTACAGGCAATGCTCCTGCTTGGAGACCAGGATGACGACGCGCTTTTTGCGCGCGCTGTCGGCGATGCGCCATTGCATGCCAAAGGGTTCGGCCAGCTGGGCGAAAGCGGCGCGAAATGCGTCGATGTCGAGTTGCAGCGAATCGGCCAGGATCTCCTGGCGCATGAAGAACATGGCGGACTCGGCGTCGGCGTGGTGGCTGGCTTCGGTGATCCAGCCGTTGTGCTGGGCCAGGAAGTTGCTGACGGCGGCGACGATGCCGACGCGGTCGGGGCAGGACAGGGACAGGGTGTAGCGGCGGGGCGGGGTGCTCATGGTGGGGCCTTGTTCAGTCTTTGGCGGTGCGCTTGGTTTTTTGCGGGTCGTCGAAGGGCAGGGTGTGGGCGGTGGCGGCGCACTGCAGCGCGGCACCGCGCAGGGTCATCGCCTTCCCATGCACCGCGTACGCCGGGTCGAGGCGGGCGATGGCCATGGAGCGGCCGGTCAGGCGCGAGTACATGCCGCAGGTGACGAAGCCGACCTTGCGCTCGCCGTCGTACAGCGCGTCGCCGGCCTGGGCGGCATCGGTGCTGGCCAGTTCGACGCCGAAGATCTTGAAGCGCTCCTTGCCTTGGAGGCGGTAGTGTTCGGCGGCGCCGCGGAACTCGGTCTTGCCGGGCGAGACGGTGAAGTCCAGCCCCAGCTCCCACAGGGTGTCGCCGATCGGCTCGCCCTCCATGGGGTACATGTCGGAGTTGTCGTAGGGGTAGAACAGCAGGCAGCTTTCCACGCGCAGCCAGTCCAGCGCGGTGAAGGCGCAGGGCACGATGCCCATGGCCTGGCCCTCTTCGACGATGGTGTCCCAGATGGTGGGCGCGTCGGCGGCCTTGCAGAAGATCTCGTAGCCGCGTTCGCCGGTGTAACCGGTGCGCGAGATGGTGACCGGGCGGCCGAACAGCGTGGTGTGGGTGTGGTGGAAGTAGGGCAGCTGGCGGATGCCCGGCACGTGTTTGGACAGGTATTCCACCGCCAGTGGGCCTTGCAGCGACAGGTCGTGCAGGTCGTCGTCGAACAGCACCGAGACGTTGCGGCCGACCGCGCCGCGGGTCAGGATCTCGTGGCCCTGGCCGGCGCCGTGCACCACCATGAAGGCGTTGGGGCCGTTGCGGTAAATGACGCAGTCGTCGATGAACTTGCCGTCCTCGTTGAGCATGCAGGCGTAGACCGATTTGCCCGGGTAGAGCTTGCTGACGTTGCGGGTGGTGGCGTGGTTGATGAGCATCTCGGCGTGCGGGCCGATGACGTGCACCTTCTTCAGGCCGGACACGTCCATCAGGCCGGCCTTGGTGCGGATGGCCTCGTGTTCGTCGGCCAGGTCGGTGCGGTAGGTCCAGGCCGTGCCCATGCCGTTCCAGTCGGCCAGGGACGAGCCGAGTGCGCGGTGGCGGTCGGCCAGGGCAGAGATGCGCCAAGAAGTCATGTGTCTCTCCAGTGCAGATGAAAGAAGGAAATGAATGGGAGGGCTTAGGCCGTTTCGGCCAGGGTGTCGGTGTCGGCGTGGGTGCCCACGGGCAGGGGCGCGCCGTCGTCGTGGGCGGCCAGGTGGGCCACGGCCAGCGGCAGGTAGCGGGTCAGGCCCTTGTATTCGGCCAGGGCCGGGTGCAGGGTGGACAGCACGCGGTGCAGGCGCTTGCCCCACTTGGGCACGCGCGCCAGGTCGTCGAGCGAGGCCAGGTAGCCGCGGATTGGGAACAGCAAGGCGTTGCTGCGCGGCAGGCGCCACAAGGTCTGCAATTCCACCCGCAGGTGCAGCTTGCGGCCGATGTTCTCGGGCGTGAGCGAGGCGCGGTCGGGGCCCCACTCGGGGTAGGTTTCGGGCGCGGTGTCGAGCCGCGGGTTGACCGTCATGGTCCAGTTCAGGCGCCGCACCGGCTGGCCCAGGCGCACCATCAGCAGGTACTTGAGCGCGCGTTCGAACACCCCGGCCTGGTGCGCCAGTGGCACCGGGCCGTGCCATTCCATGAAGCCCATGCCGACGTTGAAGTCCAGCGACCAGTCGGCCTGCGAGGTCACCATGCCGGCGTCCAGGAACAGGTTGTTGTCGCGCTGGTCGCAGATGGCGAAGTCGCCCTGCACCTGGCGGGTGATGTACTCGAAGGGCTCGCAGGGCAGCGTGGCGGCGTCGCCGAAGGTGAAGGTCTGCACCAGGCCCAGCGGGCGGTTGGTCCAGGTCCAGCTGGCGCCGAAACCGTCGCCGGATTTCTGCAGCGCGAAGTGTTCCGGGTAGTCGCGGGACAGGCTCTCCATCAGCAGCTCCAGCGTGTCCCACTGGGCCGTCATCATGTGCGGCAGCGCTTGGCAGCGGCCGGGGTCGCGTTCGAGCGTGATGGCCCGGTCGCGGCACTCGGCGATGTAGTGCTCGTCCACGTCGAAGGCGTGCACGAAGGCGTCGCTCGGCCCGCTGCCGTTGTGCGGCTCCATGTTGACGCTGTACATGTAGCGGTCTTCGGGGAACGGGAAGGGGAAGCGCAGGATGGCGGCGTCGCTGTTGCGGTAGGTGTAGTCGCCGCGGAAGGTTTCGTCGGGCTTGAAGGCGAGGCTCATGGGTGGCTCCTGTGGGGGTGTGGACTCAGATGTCCAGCACCAGCTGCGGGCTGCGCGCGCGGGAGACGCAGGGCATGATCAGCCGGCCGCTGGCGCGTTCGGCGGGGCTGAGGCAGTGGTCGCGGTGCTCCGGTTCGCCGTCGAGCACCGGGGTGATGCAGACGCCGCAGGCGCCGCCGCGGCACAGGCAGGGTGCGGCCACGCCGGCGCGTTCCAGCGCTTCGAGCAGGCTTTCGTCCTCGGCCACCCGCAGGCGCAGGCCAGATTTGTGCAGCACCGCCTCGAAGGCGTTGCCGCCGGCGCTGGC
>NZ_NWMV01000098.1 GCF_002837145.1 Macromonas nakdongensis
GGCGGGCGCGCCGCTGGCGCCAGGCGTCCAGGCCGCGCATGCACTGCTGGGCCAAGCGGCGTGCGGGCGCCGCCAGCAGCAGGCTGCCGGCGAACACCACCACCCACATGCCGACCCAGGCGGCGAACAGGTGGCCGTCGGCCCAGGTGTTGACCCATTGGTCGTCAAGCACGGCCACGGCCGCGACGGAAGCGGCCAGCAGCAGGGCCACCAAGGCGCGCGGGGCCGGGCGGCGCGCCGCAGGGGCGGTCGGCGTCGGGGGCAGGGCGGGGGTGCGGGCGGTCAAGGTCGGCATATCGATCTCCAAGATGCTGCAGTGCAGCAAGATTGGTGCAATACTAGGGTAATCCCTGATGTTTGTGTACTTAATTTTTGTAATGTCATGTATTCTCTCGGCTTATGAATGAGCTGAATTTCCGGACGCTGGACCTCAACCTGCTGCGGGTGTTCGACGAAGTCATGGTCGAACGCAACCTGACCCGGGCGGCGCACAACCTGGCCACCACCCAGCCGGCGGTGAGCAACGCCCTGCGCCGCCTGCGCGAGTTGGTGGGCGACGACCTGGTGCGGCGTTCGGGTTACGGCGTCGAGCCCACGCCGCTGGCCCTGACCCTGTGGCCCACGGTGCGCGAGGCCCTGCGGCAGTTGCGCGAATCGCTGGCGCCCGGGGTGTTTGATCCGGCGCAGGCGCAAAACCACTTTGTGTTGGCCATGGCCGACGCCACCGCGTCCAAATTGATGCCGGGTTTGGTCAACATCCTGGGGCACGAGGCCCCGGGCGTGACCTTGCGGGTGCTGCCCTTGGTGACGCGCGACCCGCGTCGCATGCTGGAAAGTGGCGAGGTCGACCTGGCCATCGGCCATTTCCCCGGTGTGCTGGCCGAGCTGGGTGCGGTGCATTTGCAGGAAAGCACGCCGCGCTACATGTGGCGCCGCCTGTACGACGGCGAGTACGTGGTGGTGATGCGCAAGGGCCACCCCTTGGCGCAAGGCCCTTTGACGCTGGACGACTATTGCGCCGCCCGCCACCTGCTGGTGAGCTTTTCCGGGCGCCCTTTTGGGTTCGTGGACGAGGCCTTGGCGGCCGTGTCGCGGCAGCGCCGGGTGGTGCTCACGGTGAACCAGTTTTTCACCGCCGGTGAGGTGGTGCTCAGCTCCGACCTCCTCACCGTGCTGCCGCGCCATTTTTTGGGCAGCACCGGGCGTGAATCCGAATTGGCGCACCGGCCGCTGCCGTTGGCGGTGCCCGACGTGCATGTGGACATGCTCTGGCACCGCCAGTCGCACGGCCTGAGCGCGCACCGCTGGTTGCGCGAAGCGCTGTGGCGCACCGTCAGCGAAACGCCGCTGGATGTGGGCCCATGAAACTGCAACTGCTCAGCGACCTGCACCTGGAGGCCAACCCCGGCTTCGAGGCCCGGCCCCACCCCCAGGCCGAGTTGCTGGTGCTCGCCGGCGACATCGGCTCCTACCAGACCCGGCCCGACGGCAGCCGCATGGCCGAGCCCGACTGGGGCCTGCGCCGCTTTTCGCCGCGGGCCGAACACGCCGCCTGGCCGGTGCCGGTGCTGTTCGTGCCCGGCAACCACGAGTACGACGGGCTGGACTTTGACGCGGTCCACGCGGAATTGCGCGCCACCTGCGAGCGCCTGGGCATCCTCTGGCTGGAGCGCGAAACCCGGGTGCTGGGCGGGGTGCGCTTCGTCGGTTGCACCTTGTGGAGCGATTACGACGCCCTGGCCGACGTGCCGCCCAAACGCAAACCGGCGCCCGGCCATGAGCCCGATCCGCTGACGCGGCGCCTGAAGCAGCGCGACAAGGCCTTGCGCGCCGCCGACTTCTACCTGCACAAGATGCAGACCCAGCGCAATGGCCAACTGTTCGATGCCGCTGCCATGCGCGAAGCCGGCCTGCACAGCCAGGCCTGGTTGCGTGACGCCCTGGCCCAGCCCTTCGACGGACCGACGGTGGTGGTGACCCACTTTGCGCCCAGCCTGCGCAGCGCCGACCCGCGTTACGGCCTGACCCCCGGCACGGCCGGCTTCTGCAATGCCCTGGACGACCTGCTGCCGCAGGCCGACCTGTGGCTGCACGGCCACCTGCACTGCGCGCACGACTACCGCGTGGGCCGCTGCCGGGTGGTGGCCAACCCGCTGGGTTACGTGGCCAAGGGCGAGCAGCAGGCCTTTCAGGACGAACTGCTGCTCCAGGTCTGAGCGGCGGCTCGCTGCGGCGAGGGGCCTCAGAGCGGGTCCAGGCTGGCGGTGGCGGCGGTGCGCAGGGCGGCCGACAGGCTGTCGAGCACGTCCGAGGCCAGGTTCCAGCAATGCCAGTACAGCGGCACGTGGAACACGTGGGGGGCGCCCACGTCCACCAGGCGGCCATCGGCCAGGGCCGGCGCCACCAGCGGGCGCGGCACCACCGTCACGCCCCAGCCGGCCAGGGCGGCGCGCACCTGCCCTTCCGATGACGGCACGTACAGCTGCTTGAGCGTGACCTGGCCGAGCGCGAAGGCGCGGCAGACGAAGTCGCGCTGCAGGTCGTCCTTGCGGTTGAAGGCGACGAAGGGCAGGCGGTGGAAGTTGTGGCGTGTCAGGCCTTCGGGCAAGGCGCTGGCGGCAAATTCGGGGCTGGCCACCGCCACGTAGGGCATGGCACCCAGCGGCTCCATGCGGCAGCCGCGCAGGGCCTGGCCGAGCGAGGTGACGCAGCCCAGCACCTGGCCTTCGCGCAGCCATTCGTGGGTGAAGTCCTGGTCGTCGTGGATGATTTCAATGGGCAGGCCGCCCTGTACCAGCGCCGAAATGGCGGGCAGCGCCCAGGTGGCGATGCTGTCGGCGTTGATCGCCACCGACACCCGGTCCTCGTCGCGCTGGCCGCGGGCCGAGTTGGGGGCCAGTTCGCGCAGGTCGTGCTCCAGGTCGGCGCGCAGCAGCCGCATCATCTTGGCGTGCTTGAGCATGAGCTGCCCGGCCGGCGTGGCCCGCAGCGGGCGGCTGCGCACGATCAGCACCGTGCCCACCTGCGCCTCCAGCGAGCGCAGGCGCTGCGACACCGCCGATTGGGTGATGGACAGGCGCTGCGCGGCGCGTTCGAAGCCACCCTCTTCCACGATGGCGGCGAGGCATTCCAGGGCGTCGGGGTCGAAGGTGCTCATGGGCGGGCATTGAATAAGACAAAGTGATCTTATCTGCGTTTGTTTAATCCCGCTTCATTTTTTGCGGCGCTTTGCGGATACTGCCGCCATCGACGGACTGGCCCGGGTGGGGCGAAGGAGCGCATCATGCGTGTGGTGGTTTTGGGGGCAGGCATCATCGGCACCAGCACGGCCTGGCATCTGCTGGAACGCGGCCACGAGGTGACGCTGGTGGACCGACAGCCCGACGCGGCGCTGGAAACCAGCTTTGCCAACGCGGCGCAGATTTCGGTCAGCTACTGCGAGCCCTGGGCCAACCGCGAGGCGCCGTTGAAGGCGCTGAAGTGGATGTTCGACCGCGAGGCACCGCTGCTGTTCCGCCCGCAACTGGACTGGGCCCAGTGGCGCTGGGGCCTGCAGTTCCTGGCGCAGTGCAACGACGCCGCTTTCGAACGCAACGTGGCGCAGATCGTGGCCCTGGGCGCTTTCAGCCACGAGACGCTCAAGGCCATGGTGGCGCAGACCGGCATCGAGTACCAGCGCTCGCAACGCGGCATTGCGCACTATTACACCGACACGAAATCTTTCGAAGGGGCCGCCGCGGCCGCCGAACTGATGCGCCGCCACGGCGTGCACCGCCGGGTGATCGACCGCGAGGAACTGCTGCGCATCGAGCCGTCGCTGCGGGCCTTTGGCGAGCGCCTGGTGGGCGGCACCTACACCGAGACCGACGAGCACGGCGACGCCCGCGTCTTCACCCAGAAGCTGGCGGCCCTGTGCGGGCAGCGCGGGGCGCGTGTGCTGTTCGGCCACCACATCGAGCGGCTGGCGGTCGAGGGCGGGCGCCTGCGCCGCGTCCACCTGCGCGACGCCACCCGCGGCAGCGCCCGGATGCTGGACGCCGACGCTTTCGTCGTGGCCTGTGGTTCCTACACCACACCTTTGCTGAAAACCGTGGGCGTGCACGTGCCCATCTACCCGGGCAAGGGCTACAGCGCCACGCTGCCGCTGCTGCGCCCCGAGGCCGCGCCCCAGGTCAGCATGATCGACGACGGCCGCAAGATCGCCATGTCGCGCCTGGGCGACACGCTGCGCGTGGCCGGCACCATCGAGCTGGGCGGTTTCGACCTGCGCCTGGACACGCCGGTGGCGCGTGCTCGCTGCGAAATGCTGGTGCGCCGCATCGAGGAGGTGTTCCCGGGCGTGGTCGACACACGCCTGCCGGCCCAGGGCGGCGAGCCGAATTTCTGGTGCGGCCTGCGCCCGGCCACGCCGACCAACATCCCGCTGATCGGGCGCACGCCGGTGGACGGCCTGTGGATCAACGCCGGTCACGGCACCCTGGGCTGGACCCACGGTGCCGGCTCCGGCCGGGCATTGGCCGAGTGGATCAGCGGCGAACGCCCGGCGCTGGCGATGCGCCTGGCCGGTGAGCCGGTGGCCGAGGCGCAGCGCTTCGGCCTGGCCCTGGCCTGAGCCAATCCTGCCGGGATACCAGACCAATCTACTGGGATTTTTCGCATTTTTCTGGGATGTTTCGGGGAAAATTCTGGGTTTTCTGCGACGGCGGTGCGTCCGCGCAGTCACTCACATTCCCAGAGGTGTCCGCGTGGGCAATCGATTGCTGGTGGTGGACGACAGCCGCGTCTCCCGCATGATCATCAAAGGCAAGGTGGCCAGTCTGTGCCCCGACTGGGAAGTGTTTGAGGCCGCCTCCGGCGACGAGGCCCTGGCCCTGGCGCCCCAGTTGCGCCCCCACTTCGTGACCATGGACGTGAACATGCCGGGCATCAGCGGCTTCGAGGCCGCCGACCGCCTGCGCGGGCTCCTGCCCCAGGCCCGTATCGCCCTGCTGACGGCCAACATCCAGGAAAGCAGCCGGGAGCGGGCGGCGGCCATGGGCGTCAAGTTCGTGCAGAAGCCGGTGACCGAGGCGGCCATCCAGCAGGCGGTGGATTACTTCACCGCGGTGCCATGACCCTCAACGAGCTAGAACTCGATGCCCTGGCCGAGTTGTTCAACCTCGGGGTGGGGCAGGCGGCCGATGCCCTGAGCCAGTTGGCCGGCGAGGCGGTGCAGCTGAGCATCCCCCGTGTGCAGCTCCTGCCCAAGGCCGAGGTGGTGCGCCAACTCGGCACCGAGGGCGAGCGCCGCATCAGCGCCGTGCGCCAGGGCTTCCACGGTGAAATCGTCACCGACGCGGTGCTGATGTTCCCGGCCGAGCAGAGCCTGCAGCTGGTGCAGATCATGGTGGGCGAGGCGGTGCCGCTGGAACAGCTGGGCGAGATGGAGCAGGAGGCGCTGGCCGAGATCGGCAACATCCTGCTCAACTCGGTGGTGGCCAGCGTGGGCGATGCCCTGGGCATCGAGTTCGACGGCAGCCTGCCCGAGGTGGAGCTGGGCGTGCTCTCCGAGGTGCTGCTGGCCAACGAGACGGTGACCGAGCCGCTGCTCAGCCTGCAGGTGCGCTTCGAGATCGCCTCGCGCAGCGTGGTCGGGCACCTGGCCTTCTTGCTCGACATCCGTTCCAGCGGTCGGCTGGAAAGCAAGGTGGCCGACTTCATCCGCCGGCTGCAAGTCGAGGCCCCATGAAATCCAGTGTGGACGAGGCCGGACGGCCCGTTCTGGGTCCTTGGGCCGAGTGGATGCTGGGCAATGTCCAGACCGGCCTGCTGGTGCTGGACGAGGCGCAGCGGGTGGTGTTTGCCAACCCCTGGTTGCTGCGCCGCGCCCGTTTGCCAGCGCACGAGGTGGTGGGCCGCCCCCTGCTCGACGTGTTTCCGCACTTGCGCGGTAGCCATTTCGAGCGTGCCCTGGCCGATGCCCTGCGCACGGGATTTCCGGCGGTGTTGTCCGAAACCCTGCACCGCTCGCCGCTGCCCCTGTTCCACCCGACGCCCTCGGGCGGCGAGCCGGTGCGGCTGAAGCAGTCCATCCAGATCGTGCCCATGGCCGGGGCCATGGCCCGCGCCGTGGGCCAGCGCCACGTGCTGGTGCAGGTGAGTGACGTGAGTCCGGCCGTGGCGCGCGAGCGCCTGCTCAAGCAGCAGGCCGAGCGCATGCACGCCATGGCGCACGTGGACGCCCTCACCGACATCGGCAACCGGCGCCATTTCGACGCCATGCTCGACCGCGAATGGCGCCACGCCTTGCGCCAGCGCCAGGGGCTGAGCCTGGTGCTGTTCGACATCGACCATTTCAAGCAGTACAACGACAGCTACGGCCACCAGCGCGGCGACGCCTGCCTCAAGACCGTGGCCAGTCTGATCGAGGCCATGGGCCAGCGCCCGCGCGACGTGGTCTGTCGTTACGGCGGCGAAGAGATCGGCATGATCCTCCCCGACACCGACCTGCCCGGCGCCCTGAAGCTGGCCCAGCAGGTGGTGGACGCGGTGCGGCGCGAAGCCATCCCACACGTGGTCAGCCCGCAGGGGGTGGTCACGGTCAGTGCGGGGGTGGCGTCCGAGGTGCCGGAGGCCGGCATCGGCGCCGACACCCTGCTGCTGCTGGCCGACCGCGCGCTGTACCAGGCCAAGCGCCTGGGGCGCGACCGCGTCGAGGTGCTGCTGCCCGCCAGCAAGACCCGCCGGGAGCCGGCACAATCCTAGGGATGCAGATTCCCACGACCGCGAGTTTTCGCGCCGCCCTGGGCCGTTTCGCCACCGGGGTGACCATCGTCACCGCCCGCGCGGCCGACGGCAGCCTGGTGGGCCTGACCGCCAATTCCTTCAATTCCGTGTCGCTCGACCCGCCGCTGGTGCTGTGGAGCCTGTCGCGCCAGTCGGCGTCCATGCCGGTGTTCCAGGCCGGCACGCACTACGCCATCCACGTGCTCGGCGCCCAGCAGCGCGAGCTGGCCCAGCGTTTTGCCAGCAAGGGGGTGGACCGCTGGGCCGGTGTGCCTTACACCGAAGGGGCCAGCGGCGCCCCGCTGCTGGACGGGGCGGTGGCGGTGTTCGAGTGCTTCAACCGCAGCCGTTACGAAGAGGGCGACCACGTCATCTTCGTCGGCGAGGTGGAGCGTTGCCGCCACCGCGCCGACACCCCGCCCCTGCTGTACCACGGCGGGCGCTTCTACACGGAGCACCCCTTGTGACCGCCCCGGTGGCGCGCAAAGCCCACCTGGACCGCCTGGCCATCGGGTTGCTGGTGGCGTGCTGCGCGTTCTGGGGCTTCCAGCAGATCCTGATCAAGTCGACCGTGGACGAGGTGCCGCCCCTGTGGCAGGCCTCGCTGCGCTTCCTGGGGGCCACGGTGCTGCTGGCCATATGGTGCCGCTGGCGCGCGGTGCCCTTGTTCCAGCGCGACGGCACCGGGCGCGCGGGCGTGCTGGCCGGCCTGCTGTTCGCGGGCGAATTCGCCGGCATCTACCTGGGCCTGCAGCACACCAGCGCTTCGCGCCTGACGGTGTTCCTCTACACCTCGCCTTTCGTGGTGGCCTTGCTGCTGCCGCGCTTTGTGCCCAGCGAACGGCTGCGGCCGCTGCAATGGACGGGCTTGCTGCTGGCCTTCGCATCGGTGGCGGTGGCTTTCAGCGAGGGCTTTGCCCACTCCAGCCGCACCCAGCTGATGGGCGACGCCATCGCCCTGGCCGCCGGCACCCTGTGGGGGTTGACGACGCTGCTGATCCGCACCAGCCGGCTGGCACAGGCCAGCCCGGAGAAGACCCTGTTCTACCAGGTGGCCGTGACCGCGGCGGTGGCGCCGCTGCTGTCGCTGGCGCTGGGCGAGCCTTGGGGCTGGGGCTATTCCGGCCAGGCCTGGGTGTCCATCGGCCTGCAGACGGTGGTCGGCGCCTTCGCCAGCTACCTGACCTGGATGTGGCTGTTGCGCCACTACCCGGCCACGCAGATGTCGTCCTTCGTGTTCCTGACACCGGTGTTCGCGCTGCTGTTCGGCGTGGGCCTGCTGGGCGAGCCGCTGACGCTGCAGCTGGTGCTGGCGTTGCTGGGGGTGGCGGTGGGCATCGTGCTGGTCAGCCGCAAGGCTTGAACCGGCCCGGAACCATCCGGGTGCGCGGCGCGGGCACGGCGGTGCACGCCGCCCCATAAATGGTGCACAAATGGCAGAAATTTTGTATGCAATCTGTTTTTTGATTGCATACAAGGTTGGCACGGGGGTTGCATCACCCTGGGCATGAGCCCCACCGCCCCCGCTTCTTCCTCGCTGGAATTGATCGCGCTGACCAAGCGCTACGACCACGCCGCCGTGGCGGTCGATGGCATCGACCTGCGCATTCCGGCCGGCAGCTACTGTTGCTTGCTGGGGCCGTCGGGCTGCGGCAAAAGCTCCACCCTGCGCATGATCGCCGGGCACGAAACCGTCAGCAGCGGCGACGTGTTGCTGGCCGGGCGCAACATCACCGACCTGCCGGCGGCCGAGCGCGGCACCGCCATGATGTTCCAGAGCTACGCCCTGTTCCCGCACCTGAGCGCGCTGGACAACGTGGCCTTCAGCCTGAAGATGCGCGGCGTGGGCACGGCCGAGCGCCGCGCCCAGGCGCAGGACCTGCTGGAGCGCGTCGCCATGGGCCACCTGGCGCAGCGCAAGCCGGGTGAGCTGTCGGGCGGGCAGCAGCAGCGCGTGGCGCTGGCGCGCGCCCTCATCACCCGGCCGCAGGTGCTGCTGCTGGACGAGCCGCTGTCGGCGCTGGACCCGTTTCTGCGGGTGCAGATGCGCGCCGAGCTGCGCAGCTGGCAGCGCGAACTGGGGCTGACCTTCGTCCACGTCACCCATTCGCAGGAAGAGGCCATGGCCCTGGCCGACCAGATGGTGGTGATGAACCACGGCCGCATCGAACAGGCGGCCAGCCCGCGCGAGGTGTTCAACGCCCCGGCGACCGAATTCGTGGCCAGCTTCATGGGCGGGCACAACGTGTTCGACGACACCGCCACCGGTGGCCGCGTGGCCGTGCGCGCCGACCGGCTGGCGTTGCACTTGAGCGCCGACGCCACCGCGGGCCAGCCGCACGCCCAGGGCCAGGTGCGCGACATCGAGTACCAGGGCACCTACGTGCTGCTCGGCATCGAGGCCGGGGCAGGCACCAGGGCGGCCCGCAGCATCCAGGTCAGCCTGTCCGAGGCCGAGTTCCAGCGCCAGCCGGTGCAACCGGGCCAGCCGGTCTGGGTGTCGTGGCGGCCGGAACAGGCGCACCGCCTGGCCGCGCGCTGAAGCGTTTTTTCCCACCGCCGCCTGACGGCTTCAGGTTTTTCATCCCACCAGGAGTTTTGTCCATGTCGAACACCGTTGACACCCCGAGCGCCGAACCCCAGCGCCGCCAACTGCTCAAGGGCACCGCCGCCATTTTGGCCAGCGGCATGTTCCCGGCCATCCACGCGCAGGAAAAGGTGACGCTGCGCTACCTCGGCACCGCGGTGAACCAGGACAAGGCCATCGCCGAAAAATTCGAGGCCGACACCGGCATCAAGATCCAGTACGTGGCCGTGACCACCGACGAGGTCACCAAGCGCGCCATCACCGCGCCCAACAGCTTCGACCTGATCGACACCGAGTACTTCTCGCTCAAGAAAATCATCCCCAGCGGCAACCTGCTGGGCATCGACAGCAAGCGCATCAAGCACGCCGACAAGATCACCAGCCTGTTCACCAAGGGCGAAGTCGCCGGCAAGAAGGTGGGCGACCAGGGCACCGCGCCGAAGAAGGTGATGTACCTCGAATCGCCCAGCGCCAAGAAGTTCGCCAGCGCGCCGACCCAGTTCATGACGCTGATCCCCACCGTCTACAACGCCGACACCCTGGGCATCCGCCCCGACCTGATCAAGCGCCCCATCTCCTCGTGGGCCGAACTGCTGAACCCCGAGTTCAAGGGCAAGGCGGCGATCCTGAACATCCCGTCCATCGGCATCATGGACGCGGCGATGGTGGTGGAGGCCATGGGCCTGTACAAGTACCCCGACAAGGGCAACATGACCAAGAAGGAGATCGACCTCACCATCAAGACACTGATCGAAGCCAAGAAGGCCGGCCAGTTCCGCTCGTTGTGGAAGGACTTCAACGAGAGCGTGAACCTGATGGCCTCGGGCGAGGTGGTGATCCAGTCCATGTGGAGCCCGGCCGTGACGGCGGTGCGCACCAAGGGCATCGACTGCACCTTCCAGCCGCTGAAAGAGGGCTACCGCGCCTGGGCCGCCGGCTTTGGCCTGCCCAAGACCCTGTCGGGCAAGAAGCAGGACGCAGCATACGAGTTCATCAACTGGTTCCTCGACGGCTGGGCCGGCGCCTACCTGAACCGCCAGGGCTACTACAGCGCCGTGCTCGACACCGCCAAGGCCAAGATGGAGGCCTACGAGTGGGCCTACTGGATGGAAGGCAAGGCCGCCACCCAGGACATCAAGAGCCCCAACGGCGACGTGCTGGCCAAGAAGGGCGCGGTGCGCGACGGCGGCAGCTACGAGCAGCGCATGGGCGGTATCGCCTGCTGGAACGCCATCATGGACGAGAACGAGTACATGGTGCGCAAGTGGAACGAGTTCGTCGCCGCCTGACGGTCTGAGGCCCGCATGAGCACCGCCGCGAAACCCCCACGCGCCCACACCGGGCTGCACCCCTGGTGGCAGGCGCTGCCGTTTTCGGCGGTGTTCCTGCTGTTTTTCCTCGTGCCCCTGGGGCTGGTCGTCATGGTCAGCTTCTGGGACTTCAACGACTACGAGCTGCTGCCCGCCTTCACCTGGCGCAACTACGTGTCGATGTGGGAGGGTTGCAGCCGCCTGACCGAGCACGGCGACTTCTGCGTCACCCTCTCCACCTACCTGTCCACCCTGCAGTTCACCCTGCTGACCTGGGCCGTGACCCTGGTGCTGGGCTTCGCGCTGGCCTATTTCCTGGCCTTCCACGTGCGCTCGCCCGGCATGCAGACCCTGCTGTTCGTGCTCTGCACCGTGCCGTTCTGGACGTCCAACGTCATCCGCATGATCTCGTGGGTGCCCCTGCTGGGCCGCAACGGCCTGGTGAACCAGGGCCTGCAAGGCCTGCACCTGACCGACGGCCCGCTGGACTGGCTGCTGTTTTCCAACTTCTCGGTGCTGCTGGCCTTTGTCCACCTCTACACCATGTTCATGATCGTGCCCATCTTCAACTCCATGATGCGCATCGACCGCTCGCTGCTGGAGGCCGCCAAGGACGCCGGCGCCAGCGCCTGGCAGACGCTGTGGCACGTGGTGGTGCCGCTGTCGCGCACCGGCATCCTGATCGGCTCCATCTTCATCGTCACCATCGTCATGGGCGACTTCGTCACCGTGGGCGTGATGGGCGGGCAGCAGATCGCCTCCATCGGCAAGATGATCCAGGTGCAGACCTCGTACCTGCAGTTCCCGCTGGCCGCGGCCAACGCGGTGGTGCTGCTGCTGACGGTGCTGATGATCGTCTGGGGCCTGACCCGCGTGGTCGACATCCGCAAGGAGCTGTGACATGGCCCGTTTCCGCGAACCCCGTGCGCCCGGCTTCTGGCCGCTGGCCGCCGTGTTTGGCCTGTTCGTGCTGTTTCTGTACGGCCCGATGCTGACCATCTTTGCCCTGAGCTTCCAGGGCCCCGAGGGCGGCCTGACCTTCCCGATGCGCGGCGTGTCGCTGCACTGGTACCGCCAGCTTGCCGAGGGCCTGGGCGTGGTGGACATTGGAGCGGCGTTCAAGCGTTCGCTGGCGCTGGGCGTGACGGTGATGGTGCTGACGGTGGGGCTGTCGCTGCTGGCGGCGCTGGCTTTTCGCAAGCGGCTGCGCGGCGGCAACGCGCTGTTCTACGTCACCGTGGCCAGCCTGATCATGCCGTCCATCGTGGTGTCGCTGGGCATCGGCCTGCAGTTTCGGCTGATCGACACCGTGCTGCGCAGCGTGTTCGAGCACTGGGAGATGACCGAATACCTGGAATCCTTCAACACCAGCCTGGGCCTGTTCACCTCGGCCCTGGGGGCGCACCTCACCTGGACGCTGCCCTTTGGCCTGCTCATCATGTTCGCGGTGTTCAACCGCTTCAACCCGGCCTACGAGGAGGCCGCGCGCGACCTGGGCGCCACGCCCTGGCAGACCTTCCGCCACGTGGTGCTGCCGTTGATCGCGCCCTCGGCCATCGGGGTGGGCATGTTCGGCTTCACCCTGAGCTGGGACGAAATCGCCCGCACCTCGCAGGCCATCGGCGACGTCAACACGCTGCCGCTGGAACTGCAGGGCCTGACCACCACCGTCACCACGCCGGCCATTTACGCGCTGGGCACGCTGACCACGGTGGTGTCGTTCGCGGTCATGGGCCTGGCCATGGCGGCGACCTGGGCCTTGCGCCAGCGCCAGAAGGGGGCCGCCCGATGAGCGACGTCGACAGCGCGCCCGTGGCCCTGTCCGATGCCGAGATGCACGAGCGCATCGTCTCGGCGGTGCTGGACCACCGCCTGCCGCCGGGCACCCGGCTGGTGGAAGACAAGCTGGCGGCGGCGTTCGGGGTGTCGCGCACCCGCATCCGGCCGGTGCTGGCGCGCCTGGCCAGCGAGCGCCTGGTGACGCTGATCCCGAACCGCGGCGCCGTGATCGCCGAGCCCACGCCGCAGGAGGCGCAGGAGGTGTTCGAGGCGCGTTGCCTGATCGAACCCACGCTGGTGGAGCGGTTTCTGGTGCGCGCCAGCGACGGCGACATCGCCGGTTTGCGCGGCCTGATCGAGGCCGAAGAGGCGGCCCGTGCCCAGGGCGATCTGCAGCGCGCCATCCGCCTGTCGGGCGAGTTCCACCTGCGCATCGCCGCGGTGTCGGGGCAGGCCACGCTGGGGCGCATTTTGCGCGAGCTGGTGTCGCGCACCTCGCTCATCCTCATGGCCTATGGGCCGAGCGGCGGGGCGCCACGCCAGCACGCCGCGGCCTGCGGTTGCGACGAGCACCGCGCCCTGCTGCAGGCCATCCGCCTGCGCATCGCGCCCGAGGCCAGGCGGCTGATGCGCGAGCACCTGCAGCGCATCGAAGCCAGCCTGGTGTTTCCCACCGACGCGCCGCCCAGCGGCGAGCTGGCCGACCTGCTGGGCCTGTGAGCCGGTCATGACGCGCACGCTGCTGCTGATCAACCCCAACACCACCGCGGCCATCACCGGCACGGTGGCCGAGCACCTGGTCGCGGCCGGCCCGCCGGGGGTGCGGGTGCAGGCCGTGACCGCCCGCTTCGGGGCGCCCTACATCGCCTGTGAAACCAGCTACGCCGTGG
>NZ_NWMV01000099.1 GCF_002837145.1 Macromonas nakdongensis
CCCTGATGGCCACCCAAATTCCCCCGTCTATGGCCACCTCAAACTCCCCCACCTGAACTGATCGGGGATAGAGGTTAAACGCCGGCGTCGTCGGCACCTGTTGGCAGGACATTGATCCGGTCTTCCTCGAGGGAAGGCCAAGGAGTGAATGTCTTGAAGTCCAACCAACGCGCCACCATAGAGACACTGCTGGAGCGCAACACATCGCAACGCGAGATCGCCCGCATCACGGGCATCGACCGCAAGACGGTCAGGAGCTACCACCAGCGCTGGCTGGAGCAACTGCAGTCAATTTCCCCCGGGGTGGCCACCGGCTCGGCCCAGCAAATTCCCCCACCCTGGCCACCGGCTCCTGTGCCGGTGGCCACCTCCCTGTGCGAACCCTGGCGCGAGTTCATCGAAGCCCAGCTGCGGCTCAAACGCAACGCCACGGCCATCTACCAGGACCTGGTCGACCAGCACGGCTTTGCCGGGCAGTACAACTCCGTCAAACGGTTCTGTGCAAAGCTGCGCCACAAGGAGCCCGAGCAGTTTGATCGCCTGTCCTTCCTGCCTGGGGAGGAGATGCAGGTGGACTACGGCGAGGGCGCGCCCACCCGCGTGCCCGGCAGCGACCGGTATCGCAAACCCCGTCTGTTCGTGGCCACGCTGCGCTACTCCCGTGCCAGTTTCCGGTGCGTGGTCTGGAAGTCCAGCCACCAGGTCTGGGCCGAGCTGCACGAGCAGGCCTTTCGCCACTTTGGAGGCTGCCCGCAGTACGTGGTGCTGGACAATCTCAAGGAGGGCGTCATCAAACCCGACCTGTACGAGCCCGAGCTCAACAAGGTCTACGCCGCCACCCTGGTGCACTACGACGTGGTGGCCGACCCGGCGCGGGTACGGGACCCCAACCGCAAGGGCACGGTCGAGCATGCCATTGGCCACACGCAGGCCACGGCTTTGAAGGGCCGGCGCTTTGAGTCCATCGAGGCCCAGAACGAGTTCCTGGCGCACTGGGAGAAGAACTGGGCGGCCAAGCGCATCCACGGCACCGAGCGGCGTCAGGTACAAGCCATGTTCGAGGAGGAGAGGTCTCACCTCAAGCCCCTGCCGCTGCTGGGCATGCAGTATTTCGACGAGGCGGTGCGTACCGTCTGTGACGACAGCTGCGTGCGGGTGGATCACAGCAGCTACGCCGCGCGACCGGCGAGCATCGGCTCCAAGGTGTTGGTGCGCATCTACGCCCAGCGCATCGAGATCCGTGACATCAACACCGCGGCCTTGCTGCGCACCCACGCCAAGGCCGAGCGCCCCGGCACGGTGGTGCTGCCCATGGACGAGCGGGTGTTCAATCCTTCGCGCGAGACCCGTCTGATCCTGCGACAGGCCAGCGAGATCGGTGAGCACGCCAGCCGGCTGTGCCAGTTGCTCTTTGCCATCGAGGGCCGAGTGGGCCAGCGCAAGCTCTGGGGCATCGTCAGTCTGGCCAGGCGTTACCCGGCACACTGCATCAATGCGGCCTGCGCGCAGGCCCTGGAGCAAGGGATCTACAGCTACAAGCGCGTGCTGGCTCTGACTCAAACCATCTTTGCCCAGGCACTGGCGACCATCGAGACCGCCTCCAGCGGTGCGCCTGCCAGTGATTCCCACACGCTGACCCAGCAGCATGAGCTCATCCGCGACGCCGATGAGTACGCCGATCTGTTCGCGCACGCGGCCGCCGTCACAGCGACCACCGCCACCGGCAGCACCACTGCAACCACCACCGAGCAAGGGGGCCGGGCATGAACATGATCGAGATCGAACGCGCCCTGCGCGAGCTGCGCCTGTCCGGCATCGCCGAGACCCTGTCGACCCGCGTGATGCAGGCCCAGGCCGCCCAGCAGCCCTTCCTGGAGACCTTCGCCGCCATGCTCCAGGACGAGCTGGACCGGCGCCGCTCGCGCCTGACCGAGCGCCGCTTCAAGCGCTCGGGCCTGGATGAACGGCTCTCTCTGGCGGACTTCGACTGGCGTTTCAATCCCAAGCTGCCGCGCAGTGCCTGCTTCGATTTGCACACGCTGAAGTTCATCGGCGAGGGCGCCAACGCGTTGATCATCGGCAAGCCCGGCACCGGCAAGAGCCATGTGGCCAAGGCCGTGGCCTACCAGGCGACCTTGCAGGGCTATGACGTCCGTTACCTGGAAGCCGATACCGAGTTTGCCCGTTACGCGTTGGCCAGCACCGCAGAGCGCACCGAGCTGCTCAAGGACTGGGTCGCACCGGACTTGCTCATCCTCGATGACCTGTTCCTGGCCAGGCGCATCAGCGAGCACGCCGCCGAAGTCCTGCAGGCCATCGTGCACCAGCGCTACAAGCTGCGCCGAGCCATCGTCATCACTTCCAACCGCGTGGTGCAGGACTGGGGCAAATACCTGGGCGACGCCACCATGGCCAGCACCATTCTGGATCGCCTCATGCACCGCTGCGCGATGCTGGAGTTCGAGGGCAAGAGCTACCGCCTCAAAGAGGCCGCCGCTCGCATCGCCATCACCCCCGAGTCGTCATAATCTGACCGGTCCTGCCTGGGGGAATTTGGGGTGGCCAAGGGTGGGGGAATTTGACCTGGCCATCGGG